>NC_015723.1:2013454-2349030 GCF_000219215.1 Cupriavidus necator N-1
ATTGGCCTGGTCACCGAGTCGGTGGCGCCAGCCGCGCTGCTCGACCGTGCGCTGACCATCGCCACCTGCATCGCCGCCAATGCACCGCTGGCGGTTCAGGCAGTCAAGCGGCTGTCGCGCCAGACCAGCCACCTCAGCGAAGCCGATGCGCAGCAGCTGACTGAACTCTACTGGGGCGTGCTGCGCGATACCGCCGACCGGACCGAAGGCCGGCAGGCATTTGCCGAGAAGCGCCAGCCCCGCTACACGGGCCGCTGAGCGTTTGAAAACACACACACACAGGAGACAAAGCATGACTCGCATTACCCGATTCGCACGCCTGGCGCTGGCCGGCATGCTGGCAGCCACCGCCCTGGGCGCGGCGGCACAGGCGCCCTTCCCCACGCAGAAGCCGATCTCCCTGGTAGTGCCGTTCGCCCCCGGCGGCGGCAACGACATCCTGGCGCGGCTGATTGCGCCCAAGATGGGCCAGTTGCTGGGCCAGACCATCGTCATCGAGAACAAGCCCGGCGCGGGCGGCAACCTTGGCGCCGACTACGTCGCCCATGCGGCGCCGGACGGCTATACGCTGGTGATCGCGTCGAGCCAGGTGACGATGAACCCCTTCCTCGGCACCAAGATTCCGTTCAGCATCGAACGCGACTTCGAGCCGGTGGGGCGGATCGCGTCGGTGCCAATCATGCTGGTCGCCAACCCCAACCAGCCGTTCCGCACGCTGCAGGACTTTATCCAGTACACCCGCGCCAACCCCGGCAAGCTCAGCTATAGCAGCCCGGGCAACGGCACGCCGCAACACCTCGCCGGTGAAGTCTTTGCCAAGCTCAACAAGACCGAACTGCTGCACGTGCCCTATCGCGGCACCGGGCCGTCGATCACCGACCTGATGGGCGGCCAGGTGCAGATCTCCTTCGCCACCTTTGCCTCGGCGATCCAGTACGTGCGCGCCGGCAAGCTGCGCGCGCTCGGCATCGCCGGCAAGACGCGCACCGCGCTGATGCCGGACCTGCCGACCTTTGCGGAAGCCGGCATGGCCGGCTACGACGCCGAGCTGTGGTACAGCCTGCTGGCGCCGGCGCGGACGCCCAAGCCGGTGGTCGACAAGATCAACGCCGCGCTGGTGGCGGCGCTGAAATCGCCTGATGTGGCGGAGCAGATGGGCAAGCAGGGCTTCGAGCCGCAGGCATCATCGCCGGCCGAGCTGAAGGCGTATATCGGCAAGGAGATGGCGCGCTGGCAGCGCCTGATCCGGGACAACGGCATCAAGGTGGCGCTATGAACACGCATACCGAAAGCCATGTCCTGCCCGCCACGGACAACCCGCTGCTGGACTACCTCGGCATCCGCCTGGCCAGCGTCGGCGACGGCCGCTGCACCTTCGAGCTCGATCTCGAGCCGCGCCACCTGAACCGCCAGGGCAGCGTGCAGGGCGGCGTGACTGCCACGCTGCTCGACGCAGCCTGCGGGTACGCCGGGCTGCCCGCCCGCCGTGACGGCGCGCTCGGCCACGCGGTCACTGTCATGCTGACGATCAGCTACCTCAGCAAGGCCAGCACGGGCCGGCTGCGCGCCACGGCGCAGGTCACCCGTGCCGGCATGAGCCTGTACTTCGCCTCGGCGGAGCTGACCACCGATGCCGGCGTGCTGGTGGCCACCGCGCAAGGCACATTCAAACGATCCCGCACCCTTCCGGAGGCATGACATGTTGCGCGACGCACTGGACGGCCTGACCGTCATCGACTTCACGCAGATCGGCGCCGGGCCGACCTGCACCATGCTGCTGGCCGACATGGGCGCCAGGGTCATCAAGGTGGAGCCGCCCGGCGGCGAACTGGGCCGCGGTCTGGGACCGGGCTGGCTCGGCGACGACAGCGCGCTGTTCCACGGCTTCAACCGCAACAAGCTGGGCGTGGCGCTCGACCTCAAGTCCGCTGACGGCGTGGCCGTGGCACGCCGCCTGATCGCGGGCGCCGACATCGTGGTGGAAAGCATGCGCCCGGGCGTGATGGAGCGCCTCGGCCTCGGCCATGCGCAACTGGCCAACGCGCACCCCGCGCTGATCTACTGCTCGATCTCCGCCTACGGGCAGGAAGGGCCGCATGCGCATCGCGCCGGCGTCGACGGCATCATGCAGGCCGATTCCGGCCTGATGAGCCTGATCGGCCTGCCCGACGGCGAGCCGTGCAAGGTGCAGGCGCCGGTGGTCGACGTGACGACCGGTTACGTGGCCTGCGTGGGCGTGCTGGCGAAGCTCGCGCAGCGGGCGCGCGACGGCCTGGGCGGCCATCTCGACGTCAACCTGCTCAATGCGGCGCTGGCGCTGCAGCAGTCGTCCATCACCAGCTATTGCGCCGACGGGAAACTGCCGGAACGCGTGGGCAGCGCGGCACCCTACTCCGCGCCCAACCAGGCCTTCCGCACCGCCGATGGCTGGGTCATGGTGGCCGCCTATATGCCCGAGCGCTGGCGCCGGCTGTGCGATGTAGTGGGCCGGCCCGAACTGGCCGACGATCCGCGTTTTGCCACCTCGCCGCTGCGCGTCGCCAATCGCGCGGCAATGGTGGAGGCGCTGACCAGTGTCTTCATCACCAGCACGACCGACACATGGCTGGCGTTGCTCCAGGACGCCGACATTCTGTGCGCCCCCGTGGCGACCTACGAGGACGTCATGGCGCATCCGCAGGTGGCTGCCAACCGCATGGTGCAGCGCGTCCGGCACGACACCCTGGGCGAGATCCGGATGCCGGGATTCCCAATCAACAGCGCTCAGGAGAACGCATTGCCATCGCGGCCGGCACCGGCTTGCGGGCAGCATACGCAGGCGGTGCTGGGCGAGCTTGGCTACAGCCGCGACGAAATCGCCGCGCTGTCGTCACGGGGCGCTATCCACTGCGGCGATATCGAGGAGAAGCGACACGTGGTCGCGGCGGCATCGTGAGCGCGCTCAACCCTGAGCGTCAAACTGCGCCAGCAACCACTGCCGGAACACCGCCATGCTCGCGCTTTCCTTGCGATCGGCGGGCGTCAGCAGGTAGTAGGTGAAATCGCCCATGTCCACGGTCTGGCGGAATGGCGCCACCAGCCGGCCGGCGTCGAGATCCGCCGCCACCAGGAAGCGCTGCGCGATGGCAAAGCCCTGCCCTTCGACCGCGGCCGCATAGGCCATGGCCGAGCTCTGGTAGGTCATGCCGCTGTGCGCATCGACCTGCCCCTCCGCGCGCGCGGCCTTGAGCCAGTGGGCCCAGTCGTCGGGCCGCGCGATCGAGTGCAGCAGGGTCTGGTGCTGCAGGTCAGCGGGCTTCTTCACCTTCGGCCCGCCCTCCAGCAGCCCTGGGCTGCATACCGGCACCAGGATGTTCGACACCAGCCGGTAGGTATTCACGCCGCTCCACTTGCCGTCGCCCAGCCGGATCGCGCCGTCGATGTCTTCCTTGCGGAAGTCGACCGGATCGAGCGACGCCGTCAGCAGCACCTCGATGCCGGGATTGGCGGCATGGAAGCTCGACAGCCGCGGGATCAGCCAGCGCATGGCAAAGGTGGTGTAGGCGCGCACCTTCAGCTGCTTGCGCTTGGCGCGCTTGCTCAATCGCCGCGTGGCCTCGCGCAGGTCGTCCATCGCCTTGGTCACGGCGCGGTAGTAGTCCTCGCCGGTGCGGGTCAGCGAGATCTGCCGGTGGCCGCGATGCAGCAGCTGCACGCCCAGCCCCTCCTCCAGCGCGCGGATCTGGCGGCTGACGGCGCCGGGCGTGACGTGCAGCTCCTCGGCAGCCGTGGTGATGCTGAGGTGCCGTGCGGCCGCCTCGAAAGCGCGCAAGGCGTTCAGTGGGGGCAGTTTGTCCATGCCGGCGAGTCTGCCACACGGTTGAGGTTTGCTCAATCGACGCGCTGGCTTTTCATTCACAACTAGTAGTTGTTATTGAAACTCGATTACGCCGCCTAGTGTTGCGGGCATCGCCAGCCTAAATTTGTCTCCGTGGCCCCCGCCATCAGACATCGCAGTCAAACCGAGCACCCTGAAAGGAGATTCACCATGTCCGCCAACACCACCAACACCACTGTCAACGCCACCAGCAAGGTCTGGTTCATTACCGGCGCTTCGCGCGGCTTCGGCCTGGAACTGACCCGTGCCGCGCTGGCACGTGGCGACCGGGTCGTCGCCACCGCGCGCCGCCCGGAAACGATCACCGCCGCACTGGGCGAACACGCCAACCTGCTGGGCGTGGCGCTGGACGTCACCAGCGAAGCCCAGGCCATCGCCGCCGCCGGGGCCGCCGTGGCCCGCTTCGGCCGCATCGACGTGCTGGTCAACAACGCTGGCTACGGCCTGCTCGGCGCGGTCGAAGAGGCCTCCGCGCAGGAAGTCGAGCAGCAGTTCGCCACCAACGTGTTCGGCGTGCTCACCGTGACGCGTGCCGTGCTGCCGCAGATGCGCCGGCAGCGCAGCGGCCGCATCCTCAACATCTCGTCGATCGGTGGCTACGCGGCGTACCCTGGCTGGGGCGTCTACGGCGCCACCAAGTTCGCGGTCGAGGGCCTGACCGAAGCGCTTGACGCGGAACTGTCGCCGCTGGGCATCCGCGCCACCGTGGTCGAGCCGGGCTTCTTCCGCACCGACTTCCTCGATGCCAGCTCGCTCGTGCGCGTGCGCACCGAGATCCCGGCCTACGCGGAAACGGTCGGCGCAATGCGCGAGCACATGACTTCGGCGAACCACCAGCAGCCCGGCGACCCGGCCAAGCTGGCGGCAGCCCTGCTGACGCTAGCGGACAGCGAAACCCCGCCAGTGCGCCTGCCGCTGGGCTCGGACACGGTCTACCGCATCGCCGAGAAGAACCGCAAGGTGGAAAGCGAACTAGCCGCGTGGCAGGCGCTGGCGGTGTCGACCGACCACGACGACGTGCGCCGCTGATCTTTGCTGCGGCGCACCAGCGCACGGTTTGCTGCAGTGCAGGCAAGCCGTGCGACCCGCGAAACAAAGGCCGGCCGAGCGCCGACCTCGCCACTTGCGGGCCATCTTGCGTCCGGCATTGCACGGTGTCGGGCATCCGCGTATGTCGCTTCCGGCGAATTTCGCCAATAATGCCCTGAGAGTCATTGCCGGACGAACCGAGAGCCAACATGCACGATAGTCCCGATGCCATCCGCACCGTCGCCCTGCTCGGGCACGCGGGGTGCGGCAAGACCTCGCTGGCCGAGGCACTGTTGTACAAGGGCGGTGCCGTGCACACGCCCGGCAGCATCGAACGCGGTTCCACGGTGTGCGACAGCGATCCGTTGGAGCGCAAGTACAAACGCTCGCTGACGTCCGCGGTCGCCCACCTGCACTACCGCGACACCCGCATCTACCTGGTTGACACCCCCGGCTACCCGGACTTCTCCGGGCTGGCGATCAGCGCACTGGCGGCGGTGGAAACCGCCGCCATCGTCATCAATGCGCAGACCGGCATCGAGATGACCACGCGCCGGGCCATGGCCTGGGCGCAGGCGCGCCAGCTGTGCCGGATGATCATCATCAACGGCATCGACGGCGACAAAGTCGACCTGCCCGCGCTGCTGACGGAGATCCAGGAGGCCTTCGGCAAGGAATGCCTGCCGATCAACCTGCCGGCCGACAACGGCAGCAAGGTGGTTGACTGCTTCTTCAATCCGGCCGGCGAGTCGGATTTTTTATCTGTGCCCTCCGCGCACGATGCGCTGATCGACCAGGTCATCGAGATCGATCCCGAGCTGATGGAGCTGTACCTGGAACAAGGCGAGGCGATCACGCCGGAGCAGCTGCACGCGCCGTTCGAGCGCGCGCTGCGCGAAGGACACCTGGTGCCGATCTGCTTTACCTCGGCGGCGACCGGCGCCGGCATCACCGAGCTGCTGGATGTGTTCGTGCGGCTGCTGCCCAATCCCACCGAGGGCAATCCGCCACTGTTCTATCGCGATACGGGTGAAGGCAGCGAGAACCGCAAGGCCGTGCGCGCGGAGCCCGTGCCGGACAAGCATGTGCTGGCGCACGTCTTCAAGATGGTCGTCGATCCCTATGTCGGCAAGCTGGCGGTGTTCCGCATCCACCAGGGCACGATCACGCGCGACAGCCAGCTCTATATCGGCGAAGGACGCCAGCCGTTCAAGGTGGCGCACCTGCTGCGGCTGCAAGGCAAGGAGACACAGGAAGTGCCACGCGCCGGGCCGGGCGATATCTGCGCGGTGGCCAAGATCGATGAACTCGGCTTCGATGCCGTGCTGCACGATGCCACCGAGGACGGCGATATCCACCTGACGCCGCTGGAATTCCCCACGCCGATCTACGGACTGGCGATCGAGCCGGCACGCCGCGGCAACGAGCAGCGGCTGGCGGAGGTACTGCACAAGCTGAGCGCCGAAGACCCGTGCCTGCGCGTGGAGCATCCGGCCGGCACCAACGAGACCGTCGTGTTCGGCCTGGGTGAGTTCCACCTGCGCTGTGCGCTGGAGCGGCTGACCGAGCAATACAAGGTGGAGGTGGTGACGCGCCCGCCCAAGATCGCCTACCGCGAAACCATCGGCGGCAAGGCCGAGGGCCACCACCGGCACAAGAAGCAGACCGGTGGCGCGGGGCAGTTCGGCGAAGTGATGCTGCGCGTGGAGCCGCTGTCGCGCGGCGAGGGCTTCGACTTCGTCGATGCGGTCAAGGGTGGCGCGATTCCCGGCCAGTTCATTCCCGCCGTGGAAAAAGGCATCCGCCAGGTGCTGGACAGCGGCCCGCTGGCGGGCTTCCCGATGCAGGACGTGCGCGTGACCGTGTTCGACGGCAAGAGCCATCCGGTCGATTCCAAGGAAGTCGCGTTCGCGACCGCCGGACGCAAGGCGTTTATCGACGCGGTGCTCAAGGCCAGGCCCAGCGTGCTGGAGCCGATCGTCGATATCGAGGTGACGGCGCCGGGCACCGCCATGGGCGACATCATCGGCGACCTCTCCACCAAGCGCGGCCAGGTCCATGGCACGCGCACCGCGGCCGGCAACGCCGTGATCGTGGCCGGCCAGGTGCCGCTGTCCGAGCTCAATGACTACCAGTCACGGCTGAACAGCATCACCGGCGGCCACGGCAGCTATACCATCCAGTTCAGCCACTACGACAACGTGCCGCCGGCGCAGCAGGACAAGATGGCATCGAAGCACAAGGCGCAGCAGGATACGGATTGAGGGGTTCGCGCCCGCGGCTGCATCTAGTACGTTTCCAGATGCAGCCGCCCTTCCCGCTTCAAGCCTTCAGCCAGCGCCTCCCACTGCAGCCCCGCCTGCTGCGCTACGTCCCGCAGCGCCAGCACCACGCCCTCTTCCATGCTCTTGAGCCCGCACACATAGAAGTACGTGTCAGGGCTCGCCAGCAGTGCCGTCAGGTCCGCCGCGCGCTCGCGCATCAGGTCCTGCACATAGCGCTTGGGCTGCCCCGGCGTGCGCGAGAACGCAAGGTTGATGTCGATGAAATCCTTGGGCAGGTTCTGCAGCGGGCCGAAATAAGGCAGCTCCTCCTGCGTGCGCGCGCCGAAGAACAGCATCAGCTTGCCGCCATCGAACTTGCCGGCCTTGCGCAGGCGCCGGCGCCATTCGGTCATGGCGCGCATCGGCGCGCTGCCGGTGCCCGTGCAGATCATCACGATGTTGGAGCGCGGGTGGTTGGGCATCAGGAAGCTGGCGCCGAACGGTCCGATCACTTCCACCTTGTCGCCGACCCTCAGGTCGCACATGTAGTTGGAGGCCACGCCGCGCACCGAATTGCCGTCATGGTCCTGCAGCACGCGCTTGATCGTCAGCGACAGGTTGTTGTAGCCGGGACGCTCGCCGTTGCGCGGACTGGCGATCGAGTACTGGCGCGCATGGTGTGGACGACCGCTGGCTTCAGTGCCCGGCGGCACGATGCCGATGGACTGGCCTTCCAGCACCGGGAATGGTGTCGCGCCAAAGTCCAGCACGATGTGATGCGTGTCGTATTCGCGGCCGACTTCAGTCACGCGCACATTGCCGGTCACGGTAGCGGTGATGGTCTGGTTGGCGGACTTGGCGCCGTACAGGTTGGTGTAGGCATGCGCTGCGGACCACGGCGGCACGGTGGCGCCGTGGCGGGCGCTGTTGACGGCGTCTTCACCGGTGCCGGCCAGCGGCGACGTGGCGGGAATCTCCGGCGCGGCGGTCTGCATCTCGGCGCCGGGTGCCAGGTCGGCCAGCTGCTCGGGCGTCAGTTCTTCCGGCAGCGTGTCCCAGGTGAGTTGCTCTTCGATGCTGTAGGCGCGCAGCTTCGGCATGGCGCGCCAGTTGTCGATCGAGCCCGTCGGGCACGGGGAAATGCAGGCCATGCACAGGTTGCACTTGTCGGCATCGACCACGTAGTTGCGCGAGTCGTGCGTGATCGCGCCCACCGGGCAGGTCGCTTCGCAGGTGTTGCAGCGGATGCAGATCTCGGGATCGATCAGGTGCTGCTTGATGACTTGAATTTCTGCCATGTCCATGGCGGTCTCCACAGAATCAGGGGCGTTCGGGGTGAGGGTCGTTGTTGCAGCGGCGCTTCATGGACGCGCCAGCCCTCTCCCCCGGCCCCTCTCCCGCAAGCGGGAGAGGGGAGCAAACAGGGAGCAATGGGTAAGACCGTGACTCAATTGAAGCGCACGTATTCGAAATCCACCGGCTGGCGGTTGATGCCCATCACCGGCGGCGCGATCCAGTTGGCGAACTTGCCCGGCTCGACCACGCGGCCCATCAGGCTGGCGACAAAGGCGCGGTCGCCTTCGCTGGGCAGCCACTGGTCGCGGAAGTCGCGCCATTCGGCATCGGAGATCACGCGGCCGTCCGGCGAAACCTTGACGCCGGCCAGCGCGCCGATATTGCGGTGGAAAGCCTTGTGCGGGACCTTCAGGCGGAACGGGATGCCGGCCTTCTCGATGACCTTGTTCCAGCGCTCCACGCCGCCCATGCTGTCCTTGATGTAGTCATCGCGCAGCACTTCATTGAGTGCGTTGAGCATCGGCACTTCCTTCTCGGTCAGCTGGCCGTTCTGCGCCTGCAGGATGCGGTAGGTCTGGCCCTTGAGCACGTGGTCGTCCATGCGCTTGCCTTCTTCGTAGCGGCCCTTGAGGCCGGTGCTGTAGAAGGTGGCGGCGTTGCTCGACTCATCGGCGCCGAACAGGTCGATGGTGACGCTGTAGTGGAAGTTCAGGTAGCGCTGCAGCGTCGGCAGGTCGATCACGCCGGCCGCGCGCAGCTTCGCGGGATCGTCGGTCTTGAGTTCGCTCATCACCTGGCAGGTGCGCTGGATCACGCGCGACACGCCCGATTCGCCCACGAACATGTGGTGCGCTTCCTCGGTCAGCATGAACTTCGTGGTGCGTGCCAGCGGATCGAAGGCGCTTTCGGCGAGCGCGCACAGCTGGAACTTGCCGTCGCGGTCGGTGAAGTAGGTGAACATGAAGAACGACAGCCAGTCCGGGGTCTGCTCGTTGAACGCCTGCAGGATGCGGGGGTTGTCCTGCTGGCCGCTGCGGCGCTCCAGCAGCGCTTCACCTTCCTCGCGCCCGTCGCGGCCGAAGTACTTGTGCAGCAGGTAGACCATGGCCCACAGGTGGCGGCCCTCCTCCACGTTCACCTGGAACAGGTTGCGCAGGTCGTACATGCTGGGCGCGGTCAGGCCCAGGTGGCGCTGCTGCTCGACCGACGCCGGCTCGGTATCGCCCTGCGTCACGATGATGCGGCGCAGGTTGGCGCGGTATTCGCCCGGCACGTCCTGCCACGCATCCTCACCCTTGTGGTCGCCGAAATGGATCTTGCGGTTGGCCTCGGCCGGGTTCAGGAAGATGCCCCAGCGGTAGTCCGGCATCTTGACGTGGCCGAAGTGGGCCCAGCCCTGCGGATCGACGCTGATCGCGGTGCGCAGGTAAATGTCATGCTGGTGCGAGCCTTCCGGGCCCATGTCGTTCCACCAACTCAGGTAGTTCGGTTGCCACTGCTCAAGCGCGCGCTGCAGGGTGCGGTCTTCGCTCAGGTTGACGTTGTTGGGGATCTTGTCGCTGTAGTTGATGCCGGACATGGAGGTCTCCTTCAAAGAACGATTCGGTTGTCGTGTAAGGCTGGATCAGACGCGGTTCCAGTCGAAGGCGGCCTTGTCGCCCTTGCCGTAGACCTTGAGCGCACCCTTTTCGCCCACTGCGTTGGGGCGCTGGAAGATCCAGTTCTGCCACGCGGTCAGGCGGCCAAAGATGCGGGTGAACATGTTTTCCTGGCCGTTGAAGCGCAGATTGGCTTCCATGCCGGTCAGCGCATCGGGCGACATCGCCACGCGTTCTTCCAGCGCGATGCGCACTTCATCGGTCCAGTCGATGTCGTCGGGGTTGGCGGTGACCAGGCCGAGCGCATAGGCGGCATCGGCATCGAGCGGCTGGCCGGCCTTGGCGCGCACCGCGTCCAGCGCGGGCTGCTCGTCGTAGAAGCGGCGGCCCAGGCGGCTCTGGCCGGTGGCCATCGGGTAGAGGCCGAAGTTGACTTCCGCCACGGTGATCTTCGGTGCGCGCTCCTCGTCGTCCGGCAAGGCCAGGTGGTAGCTGCGGTCGCAGGCCAGCGCCAGTTCCAGGAAGGTGCCGGCAAAGCACGATTGCGGCTCGATCAGCGCGAACAGGCTGCGCGACGACACATCCAGGCGGCTCAGCGTGCGGCGCAGCAGGCCGATGGTCTCGCGCACCAGCCAGTGGTCCTTGTGCGCCAGCAGCGTGGCGTCGGTGGCCAGCACCGCGGCGGCGTCGCCGCTGGTCTTGATCAGCCAGGTGCCGATGTCCAGTTCATTGGTGCGCATCGACAGGATCGCGTCTTCCAGTTCGCGCGCCAGTTGCAGCGGGTACCAGGCGGCGCCGGCTTCAACGATGTCATCGATGTTCTGCGGCTGCGTGCCCGTCGGCGCCTTGACCGTAAAGGTGGCGGTGCGGCCGGCGCGGTCGATCCCGATCGTCACATGCGTGTAGCGCAGCGCATCGGCTTCGATGGTGCGCTCGATCGGGGCAAGTGGCACGCCCTTGCCGTCGGCCGGGCGGTCGCTCTGCGCTGCCAGCGCCAGCGCGCGCTCCTGCACTTTCTGCGCGAACACGGCGGGCTTGGCAATGTCGTCGACCAGGCGCCAGTCCTTGGCACGCTGGCCGCGCACGCCTTCGGTGGTGGTGCAGAAGATGTCGGCCAGGTCATGGCGCACGTGGCGCTTGTCGGTCACGCGGGTCAGGCCGCCAGTGCCGGGCAGCACGCCCAGCAGCGGCACTTCCGGCAGGCTCACGGCCGACGAGCGGTCGTCCACCAGCAGGATCTCGTCACAGGCCAGCGCCAGTTCATAGCCGCCGCCGGCGCAGGCGCCGTTGACCGCGGCCAGGAACTTCAGGCCGCTGTGCTGCGAGGAATCCTCGATGCCGTTGCGGGTCTCGTTGGTGAACTTGCAGAAATTGACCTTCCACGCATGGCTGCTGACGCCCAGCATGAAGATGTTGGCGCCGGAGCAGAACACCTTGTCCTTGCCGCTGGTGACGACCACGGTGCGCACTTCCGGGTGCTCGAAGCGGACGCGGTTGAGCGCGTCGTTCAGTTCGATATCGACGCCGAGGTCGTAGCTGTTGAGCTTGAGCTTGTAGCCGGGGCGCAGGCCGGCGTTCTCGTCGATGTCCACCGCGAGCGTGGCGACGGGGCCGTCGAACGTCAGCTTCAGGTGCTTGTATTGGGTGGGGGCGGTCTGGTAGTCGACGCGGGGGGCGGTGGTCACGGCGGTGTCTCCTCTGCGAAACTGCACTATTTTGCACGAACAGGAATCTGGTGAGACGAACTATAGTTCATCAAGCAGAATTTCTGCAAGCAATATTGTGCAGATTTCTCAAGAGGTGCCGGTCATGGCCCGATGCCGCGTTATTGCGCCTCAGCCGTCACAACGGCATGCGCAGGGCCTGGCGTACCAGTTCGCGCAGCGCGGCAAATGTGGGTTCCAGCGGCTGCGCGCTGGTGTCCAGCGAGAACTCCGCCTTGGAATAGAAGGCCGCGCGCCCGGCCAGGATATGGCGCAAGTCCTCCATGGCCTCCTTGCTGGCCGCCATCGGCCGGAAGTCGCCCTGCTCGCGCACCCGCTCCATATGGTCTTCCGGCTCCGCCTGCAGCCAGACCGTGGTGCAGTGGGCCAGCAGCAGGTTGAAGGTGGCCGGATCAGAGACCAGGCCGCCGGGCGTGGCGATCACGGCCTCGGGATAGATCTGGATGGCTTCTTCCAGCGCGCGCCGCTCGTAGCGGCGGTAGGCATTCATGCCATACAGGCCCTGGATCTCCGAGATGCTGCAGCCGGCAAACTTCTCGATCTCGCGGCTCAGCTCGACAAAGGGGAAATCCAGGTCTTCGGCCAGCATCCCGCCCAGCGTGGTCTTGCCGGCGCCGCGCAGCCCGATCAGCGCCACGCGCGGGCTGCGCGCGGCCTGGCCGGCATTGTCGCCACCCGTGCCGAGCATCTCGCCCACGGCAACGCGCACGCGCCGCAGCGTGGCTTCGTCGCGGTGCTCCAGCAGCTCGCGCAACAGGATCCATTCAGGCGACGACGTGGTGACGTCGCCCAGCAACCCGGCCAGCGAGCACTGCAGCGCATCGGCAATGTGCTGCAGCACCAGGATGGAAGCGTTGCCGCTGCCGTATTCCAGGTTGGCCAGGTGCCGCTCCGACACGCCGGCGGCCTGTGCGGCGGCCTTTCGGGTCAGGCCGCGGCAGGAGCGCAGCTCGCGCACACGCTCGCCGAGCGTGACCAGGAACGGGTTCTTCTCGGTGCCGTTGGCAGCGCTTGCATCTGAATCATGGTGCAGGTCGGCTTCCGGGGTTAACCCAGCTTTATGCAATATAGTGCTTGACATGATTTCTGTGCGGCTCTATTTTTCATACATGCACAATAATGCATGAAGCCAGTGATAGCAACTGGCGAATCAGACGGAGCCCCTCACCATGTCCCCCACAGAATTCCGCAGCCAGATCGCGCAGCTCACCGCGCAACTGGCAGGCCGCCCGCTGGATACCGCACTCGATGCCTGGCTCAATGCCGAACACGGCGCCGGCACGCCCCACCTACCAGCAACTGAAGGACGCATGCCAGGCCGGCGTGGCCGAAGGCTGGCTGTGCGACCGCGAAGGCGGCGGCATCCGCTATGGCCGCATCTTCAAGCCTGCCGACGACCTGCACGGCTTTTCCGTCGACGTGGTCGACATGCAGGACATTGCCGGCCCGCATCACACCCATCCCAACGGCGAGATCGACCTGATCATGCCGCTCGAGGGCGAGGCACAGTTCGACGGCCGCCCCGCCGGCTGGCTGGTGTGCCCGCCGGGCAGCGCCCACCGCCCCACCGTCAGCAACGGCCGCGCGCTGGTGCTCTACCTGCTGCCGGAAGGCCGCATCGACTTCACGCGCTGAGATCCCCCATGACCGAATTGCTATCCAACTACCTCGGCGGCAAGTGGCAGGCCGGCAGCGGTGCCGGCACGCCCTTGTTCGATCCGGTGCTGGGCGACGAACTGGTGCGCGTGGACGCCACCGGGCTGGACCTCGCGGCCGGCTTCGCCTTTGCCCGCGAACAAGGCGGCGCTGCCCTGCGCGCGCTGACCTATCGCCAGCGCGCCGCGTTGCTGGCCGACATCGTCAAGGTGCTGCAGGCCAATCGCGATGCCTATTACGACATCGCCACGGCCAACAGCGGCACCGTCAGGAACGACTCCGCGGTCGACATCGATGGCGGCATCTTCACGCTGGGCACTTATGCAAAGCTGGGCGATACGCTCGGCGACCGGCACTACCTGCTGGATGGCGAGGCCGCGCGGCTGGGCAAGGACCCGTTGTTCCAGTCCCGGCACGTGCTGGTGCCCACGCGCGGTGTGGCGCTCTTTATCAATGCCTTCAACTTCCCGGGCTGGGGACTGTGGGAGAAGGCGGCGCCGGCATTGCTGGCCGGCGTGCCGGTGATCGTCAAACCCGCTACCGCCACCGCCTGGCTGACCCAGCGCATGGTGCGCGACGTGGTCGAGGCCGGAGTGCTGCCGGCCGGCGCATTGTCGGTGGTGTGCGGCAGCTCGGCCGGACTGCTCGACCAGTTGCAGCCGTTCGACGTGGTGTCGTTCACCGGTTCGGCCGATACGGCCGCGGTGATCCGTTCGCACCCGGCGATCGCGCAGCGCTCGGTGCGCGTGAATATCGAGGCGGACAGCATCAATTCCGCGGTGCTGTTGCCAGGCGACGGCCCGGACACCGAAGCCTTCGACCTGCTGGTCAAGGAATTGGTGCGGGAGATGACGGTCAAGTCAGGCCAGAAATGCACCGCGATCCGGCGCGTGTTCGTGCCCGGGGCGCTGTTCGCGCAAGCTGCCGAGGCCATCGGTGCGCGCCTGTCGAAAGTCACCGTGGGCAACCCGCGCAACGACGCCGTACGCATGGGCGCGCTGGTCAGCCGCGCACAGTTCAACGCCGTACAGGAAGGCCTTGCAAACCTGCGCAAGCATGCACAGGTGCTGCACGACGGCACGCAGCAGCCACTGGTCGATGCCGATCCCGCCGTAGCCTGCTGCATCGGCCCGATCTTGCTCGGCGTCAACGATGCGGACGCCGCCGCCGCGGTGCATGACACCGAAGTCTTCGGCCCCGTAGCCACCCTGCTGCCCTACCGCGATACCGCCCACGCGCTCACGCTGGTGCGCCGCGGCCAGGGCTCGCTGGTGACATCGCTCTATGGCAATGACGCTGCCGCGCTGGGCGCCGCCGCGGTGGAGCTGGCCGACAGCCACGGCCGCGTGCACGTGATCTCGCCCGACGTCGGGCAACTCCACACCGGCCACGGCAACGTGATGCCGCAATCGCTGCACGGCGGCCCCGGCCGCGCCGGCGGCGGCGAGGAACTGGGCGGCCTGCGTGCGCTGAATTTCTACCACCGCCGCAGCGCCATCCAGGCCAGCACCGCGGTGCTCGACACCCTCGCCTGACAGTCAGCCATCCGGCTTTACCGCGCCGCCACGCCCGCGTGGCGGCGCGCAGCACACCGTACACCAGAAACGGGGAGACACGCATGACCGCCATCACAGCAGACGTCCCGGTCCAGCCGCCGGGCACGTCCTTCAACTTTGCGGCGCACCTGCTCGGCTGCAACGCGGGGCGCACCGGCAAGACCGCCTATATCGACGACGACGGCCAGCTTAGCTATGGCGAACTGGCGCAGCAGGTGCGCCGCCTGGCCGCCGCGCTGCTTGATGCCGGCATCCGCCGCGAGGAGCGCGTGCTGCTGCTGATGCACGACTGCACGGACTGGCCGGTGTGC
This sequence comes from Cupriavidus necator N-1, assembly GCF_000219215.1. NCBI lineage: Bacteria > Pseudomonadati > Pseudomonadota > Betaproteobacteria > Burkholderiales > Burkholderiaceae > Cupriavidus > Cupriavidus necator. Next base: position 2,028,766 of record NC_015723.1, read on the forward strand.
TTCCTGGGCGCGATGTATGCCGGCATCGTGCCGGTTGCCGTCAATACGCTGCTGACCGCCGACGACTACGTCTACATGCTGCAGCACAGCCGCGCGCAGGCGGTACTGGTCTCGGCCGCGCTGCTGCCGCTGCTGCAGGAAGCGCTGGCGCGGCCCGGGCATGAAGTCGGCAAGGTGTTCGTGTCGCGGGCGCGCGGGCCGCTGCCGGACGGCATGGTGGCGCTCGATACCGTGCTCGCCACGCAAGCGCCGTTGTCCGCGCCTGCCGCGACCAGTCCCGACGATCCCGGCTTCTGGCTCTATTCGTCCGGCTCGACCGGGCAGCCCAAGGGCGTGGTGCACAGCCACGGAAATCCGTACTGGACAGTCAGCCTGTATGCGGGCCCCGTGCTCGGCCTGCAGGAACAGGACATCTGCTTCTCCGCGGCCAAGCTCTATTTCGCCTACGGGCTCGGCAATGGCCTCAGCTTCCCGCTCAGCGTGGGCGCGACGGTAGTGCTGATGGCCGAGCGGCCCACGCCCGAAGCCACCTTCCGCCGCTGGCGCGAGCAGAAGCCGACCGTATTCTTCGGCGCGCCCACGGGCTATGCCGGCATGCTCGCATCGCCGGCGCTGCCCGCGCGCGACGAGGTGGCGCTGCGGCTGTGCTCGTCCGCCGGCGAGGCGTTGCCCGCCGACATCGGCCAGCGCTTCACCGCGCATTTTGGCTGCGAGATCATCGACGGCATCGGCTCCACCGAGATGCTGCATATCTTCCTGTCGAACCGGCCCGGCCAGGTGCGCTACGGCACCACCGGGTGGCCGGTGCCGGGCTACACCATCGAACTGCGCGACGAGGAAGGCCGCCCGGTGCCCGACGGCGAAATCGGCGACCTCTATATCCAGGGCCCCAGCGCCGCCATGATGTACTGGGCCAACCGCGAGAAGTCGCGCGAGACCTTCCGCGGCGGCTGGACCAAGAGCGGCGACAAGTACGTGCGCAACCCCGACGGCACCTACAGCTACGCCGGGCGCAGCGACGACATGCTCAAGGTCAGCGGCATCTACGTATCGCCGTTCGAGGTCGAGGCCACGCTGGTGCAGCACCCGGCCGTGCTGGAAGCCGCGGTGATCGGCGTGCCCGACCAGGAAGGGCTGGTCAAGACCAAGGCCTTCGTGGTGCTGAAGGCGGGCGCGCAGCTTGGCGACGGCGAGCTGAAGGCCTTCGTCAAGGAACGGCTGGCCGCCTACAAATACCCGCGTGCGATCGAGTTTGTCGAGGCACTGCCCAAGACCGCCACGGGCAAGATCCAGCGTTTCGTATTGCGCGAGCGCGAACTGAAGGCCGCCGAAGAGCGCGCCGCCGCGGTGGCGTGACCGGCAACGCCGGCCGCCCCGCCATACCACCATACCGGAGACAAACCATGCGTCAGATCGATGTCCACAAGCTGGCCGACGAGGCCCGCTTCAACCGCTTCCACGCGCTTATCCTGTTCTGGTGCGCGATCATCATCATCTTCGACGGCTACGACCTGGCCGTCGCCGGTATCGCGCTGCCATCGATCATGAAGCAGATGGGCGTGACGGCCACCAGCGCGGGCTTCATGGTCAGCTCGGCGCTGTTCGGCATGATGTTCGGCGCGATCTTCCTTGGCACCGTGGCCGACCGCATCGGCCGCAGGCGCGCCATCGCCATCTGTATTGCGCTATTCAGCGTCTTCACCGCGGCGGCTGGCTTTACCAGCGACCCGGTAACGTTCAGCATCACGCGCTTTCTCGCGGGCCTGGGCATCGGCGGCGTGATGCCAAACGTGGTGGCGCAGATGACCGAGTACTCGCCGCGCAAGCTGCGCGGCACACTGGTGACGCTGATGTTTAGCGGCTATTCGGTCGGCGGCATGCTGGCCGCGCTGCTGGGCAAGGGGCTGATCGAGAGCTATGGCTGGCAGTCGGTTTTCCTCGCTGCCGGCCTGCCCGTGCTGCTGGTCCCGCTGGTGCTGCGCTCGCTGCCGGAGTCGATGCCCTACCTGCTCCGCACCGGCCAGACCGACGCTCTGCAATCCGTGGTATCGCGCCTGGTGCCGTCGCATCGCGCGCAAGCCGGCGACGTCTTCACGCTGGCTGCGGACGACAACGCCGGCAGCGCGCCGATCCGCCGCCTGTTCCAGGACGGCCGCGGCTTCAGCACGGTGATGTTCTGGGTGGCGTTCTTCATGTGCCTGTTTATGGTGTACGCGCTCAGCTCGTGGCTGACCAAGCTGATGGCGGGCGCGGGCTACAGCCTGGGCTCGGCGCTGACTTTCGTTCTGGTGCTGAACTTCGGCGCCATGCTCGGCGCGATCGGTGGCGGCTGGCTGGCCGACCGGCTGCCGATCAAGTACGTGCTGATCGCCATGTACTCGCTGGCCGCGGTGTCGATCACGCTGCTGGGCTACCCGATGCCCAGCGCAGCGCTGTTCGTCGTGGTGGGCCTGGCAGGTGCTTCCACCATCGGCACGCAGATCGTCACCTATGCCTATGCGGGCCAGTTCTATCCGATGGCAGTGCGCGGCACCGGCATCGGCTGGGCTTCAGGCGTGGGACGCAGCGGCGCCATCCTGGCACCGATCGTGATCGGCGTGCTGGTGGGGATGTCGTTGCCGCTGCAGCAGAACTTCCTGGCGATGGCGATCCCGGCAGTGATTGCGGTGGGGGCGGTGTCGATGATCAATCACCGGCGCTCGGCGTCGGCGCAGGCGGAAGTCGCTGCGCCGCCGGTGAGGGGGGCTGTGAAGGAAGCCTGAGGGACCTTGCTTGCCACTTGGGTGTTCCCCTCTCCCGCTTGCGGGAGAGGGGAACAAACCAGCGGCTCGCTGAAGGGCGTTGCTTACTTGCTGCCCTTCACTGCCGTGTACGCCGTAATCAAATTCCGATAGTCCGGAATATGGTTCGAGAACAGCGTGCCCAGACCCTCGATGTCGTTGCGCCAGTCGCGATGCAGTTCGCAAGCCACGCCGAACCACGACATCAGCTGCGCGCCAGCGTCAGACATCCGTTGCCAGGCCGAATCGCGCGTGATTTCGTTGAAGGTGCCAGAGGCATCGGTCACGACAAAGACTTCGAAACCCTCTTCGATCGCCGACAACGCCGGGAAGGCCACGCAAACCTCGGTGACCACGCCGGCGATCAGCAGTTGCTTCTTGCCGGTGGCACGCACCGCGGCCACGAAGTCCTCGTTATCCCAGGCGTTGATCTGGCCCGGGCGCGGAATGAACGGTGCGTTCGGGAACATGGCCTTGAGCTCGGGCACCATCGGTCCGTTGGGGCCATCCTCGAAGCTGGTGGTCAGGACGGTCGGCAGCTTGAAGTACTTGGCCAGGTCGGCCAGTGCCAGCACGTTGTTCTTGAACTTGTCGGGCTCGATATCCCGCACCAGCGACAGCAGGCCGGCCTGGTGATCGACCATCAGGACGGCGGCCTGGCTCTTGTCCAGGCGCTTGTAGGGCTTGCTCATGACGTTCTCCTGTGAACAGAAGGTGCGGACCCGCGGCGTTCGCCGAGGGTCCGCACCCGGGGTGTGCAGGCCGTTGCCAGCCTGGCGTCAGCGCTTGGAGTCCAGGACCTCGTGGTTCTTCTCCACGTCCTGGGCCTTGAGATAGCTTTCGATCAGCAGGCGGTAGGCCGGGAAGATCTGCGTGTAGACCTCGGCCCATTGCTGCGCGTCGGGGCGGTTCCAGCTCTGCTGCAGTTCAGAGGCCACGGCGGCGGTATCCATCGGCACCACGCCGGCCTGGACGATGCGCGCCAGGGTGATTTCCTGCGCCATCTTGGAATAGGTGCCCGAGGCATCCACCACGGCGAACACCTTGTAGCCGTCGGCCACCGCGCTGATCGACGGGAACGCCATGCACACGCTGGTGATGGTGCCGGCGATGATCAGGGTCTTCTTGCCCGTCTCACGCACCGCGGCGACAAAGTCGGGGTTGTCCCAGGCGTTGATCTCGCCCTTGCGCGCGACGTATTTGGCATGGGGGGCGTTTTCGTGGATTTCCGGAATCAACGGGCCGTTCGGGCCTTGCGGCACGGATGCCGTGGTGATCACTGGCAGCTTGCACAGCGTCGCCATCTTGGCCAGCGCGGCAGCACGGGCGCGCAGCTCAGGCATCGGCATATCACCAACGGTCTGGAACAGGCCGCTCTGGTGGTCGATCAGCAGCATGGCCGTATCGGCGGGATCCAGTACCGGACGCTTGCCGTTGAAATTCGCGGGTGTGGTCATGTGGCTTTCTCCTATGCGGTTGGCGAAACCGGCGACTCGGGGCAGTCCCAAGCCGACCGTGTGGGCAAAGCATAGGTCTTGGCAGATCGCACCGGTAGGACGGAAAATCTGCCCTCAGCGTCCTACTGGCAGGACGACAGGAGCCGCCCGCTTGCATCCCGACCTGAATGACCTGTATTACTTCGCGCAGGTAGTCGACCACCAGGGCTTTGCGCCCGCCGGGCGCGTGCTCGGCATACCCAAGTCCAAGCTGAGCCGGCGCGTGGCCATGCTGGAAGAGCGCCTCGGCGTGCGCCTGATCCAGCGCTCGACGCGGCGCTTCTCCGTGACAGAACTGGGACAGACGTACTACACCCACTGCAAGGCCATGCTGGTGGAGGCCGAAGCGGCCGAGAGCGCGATCGTGCAAACCCGCGCCGAACCCAGCGGCCTGGTGCGCATGAGCTGCCCGGTGGCGCTGCTGCACGCGCGCGTGGGCGACATGATTGCGGATTTCATGGCGGCGAACCCCAAGGTCATCGTGCACCTGGAAGCCACCAACCGGCGCGTGGACGTGGTGGCAGAGGGGATCGACCTGGCCATCCGCGTGCGCGTGCCGCCACTGGAAGACAGCGACCTGGTGATGCGCGTGCTGGCCGAGCGCGCCTGGTGCTTCGTGGCCAGCCCGGCGCTGCTGGCCGGCCATGGGCCGCTGCTGGCGCCCGCGGACCTCAACGCGCTGCCAACGCTGGACCTGGGCCCGCCGCGCCCCTCGCACACCTGGTCGCTGTATGGCCCCGATGGCGCCAGCGCCGACCTGCACCACAAGCCCCGGCTGGTCACCGACGACATGATCATGCTGCGCACCGCGGCCGTGGCCGGTGCCGGCATCGTGCAGCTGCCGGTCATGATGATGACCGACGAGCTGCGCGATGGCCGGCTGGTGAAGGTCCTGCCGGACTGGTCGGTCAGGGGCGGCGTGATCCACGCCGTGTTCCCGTCACGGCGCGGGCTGCTGCCTTCGGTGCGTGAACTGATCGACTTCCTGTCGCAGCGCTTCGCGCAGATCAGCGAACACTGAGCACTACAAGGCGGCCGCACCAGGGGCACTGCCCGTCACGCGGGCAGGATTGGCCCGGAAGTGGTATCATTCGGCATTCTATGCACGGATCGGCAACGCCCGACATCCGTGCGCCAGCCGCAAGACAATCTCACAAAAGCATTCAGCGGCGGCATATCGGGCGTACACCCGATGCGTCTTTGGGCCGAACGGCCCACCACCCTTATCCGACCGGCGGCATGTCCGCTCCGCAACGATCGCCCCTGTACCCGGCGCATCGGCTTGCGCAGGCATGGTCCACTTCACGCCAGATTCAACGCCCGTGCTGCCGCGCGGGCCCGACGCTGGCACACAGCAACGGCGAACGGCCGCCACCGCGCGACGCTCAGCATCGGCAATCCGATGCATTGCGCCACTTGCGGCCGCGCCCATGAACAGGCATCACATTGAATCGAATCAACCCTACCCCTTACACCGTTTCCGTCTATCCCATCCAGCAGGAACCCGGCCTCTGGTTCGCGACCTACATGATTGCGGAATACCGCAATGGCGCCGAACGCATCGTCGCCAACGTGGCAATGCGCCACGACACGCACCGCTCTGAAGCCCGCGCGAGGCAGTCAGCCCGCCGTGCCGGCGAACGCGCCGCGGCACGCCTGCGCCAGCAGTAAGCCAGGCATAGCAAGCCCCATCCCATCGGCCAGTTGGTGTCCAGTTGGCCGTCACAACAGCTCGCGCACAAGCGGCGCGGCTACAGCAAGGAGCCTCCTTGGCAAAAGAAGAACTGGTCGAATTTGGCGGCAAGGTGTCGGAAGTCCTGCCCGACAACCGTTTCCGCGTGATCCTGGAAAACGGCTTCGAAGTCTGGGCGTACTCGTCCGGACGGCTGAAGAAGAACCGCATCCGCGTGCTGGCGGGCGACCGCGTCACGCTGGAGATGTCGCCCTACGACCTCACCAAGGGACGCATCAACTACCGGCACAAGTCGTAAAGCCAGCGTCCCCTCGCCATGGCATGCGCCGCGCCGGCGCGTGCCGTCCCGCTAACGATTCATCCCTCAATCAAGGAGAACCGATCATGTCCGTCATCGAAGAATGGGAAGCCGTGCACCTGACGCCCGAAGGCTGGCAGGCAGGCAGTTACCGGCATGCACCGTGGCAGGCGGTTGAAGTCGCACCGCCCGCGTCAGGCGTGCTGACCGTCAGGCGCCATGTGACGGCCACCTATTGCGGGCCGTCGCGCGCGGTGGAAGACCGTACTCCCGAGATCGCCGACATGGCGCTGATCGAGGCGCTGCTGGAGCGCCACGGCGACCCAGTATTCCAGATCTGACTGACCGGGCTTGACGATTGCGTGCGGCCTCAGCCAAGCACGCGCACATGCGGCCGGGCCGTCCTGAGCCCCGCGCCGACCGGCCTCAGCTCGCCGTCCCATGGTGAGGCGGCGAGGTCCAGAACCGAATCGCCCTCGCGTGCCTTGTCGTGCAACTGGTCGCGCACCACCTGGCCGATGGCCAGGCGGCACAGCGCCTCGCCGCTGGCGGCAAGCTGACCCTGCAGGGCCCCTTGCTCGGCCAGCACGCCGAACGACCGCCGCCCCACACCCACGAAGCTGGTGAACAGCACCCCAGTGGGACGCTCCGCATCGATAAAGCAGACTGCTACGTGATAGGTGATGCCTTTGCCCTCACCGGGCAACGTGCACAGAAAACCAGATGATCCCGAACGCATGTCCATGAACGGACTCCTTGCAGTCTGACGGATAGCGCCGCGCCTGTTTCCCCGCTCCGCAAACGGCCTGTATCAGGCCGCTGCGGAACCGGATAATACCTAGATCGACGTCACGGATTCGCCAGCGACCAGGCCATTGATGATATCTTCGCCGAACTGCAGCGCACCGCGGCGCGCCGAGCCGATGTTCTCCCAACGCGATTCACCCATGGGGTACACGCGCGCATGGTCGCTGCCAGGGCGATAGCCCTCGCGGCAAATCACGATCGACGCGAGGAAGCTGTTGTCGGGCTTGATGCGCGGCCAGGCCTGCTCAGGCCGATGGCGATAAACCAGGGGATACAGATCGAAACCCTTGTAGCTGGCAAAGGGCGTACTGCCGGGAACAGTGTTGCCGGGACTGCGGCTGGGACTGCTGTCGCTCACGACATCTCCATGCGGCATCGTGCCGCGCTGATAGGAAGGATTGCTGAACTCATGTGGATCACGCGCACGACATGAGCTATGGCCCTGCGCGGGCGTCAGTGGTAAAGAATGCACCACGGCGCCAGGGCCCGTCGTCGGACCTTCAGGACGCCATCGGCGCGCCGGCCGTTGTTACCGATACCCCCGGCACCGCGCCATTGATGATGGCCTCGGCATAGCGCAACGCACCGCGTCGCGCGCCACCGACGTTATCCCACGGTGCGGCGTCCAGGCGGAACGTGCGCGCCTGCATGCCTTCGGGCGACTCGCCTTCCAGGCAGATCACCACGGCAGCATCGAAGGAACGGTCGGGCCGCGGCTCGGGCCATATGCGCTCGGCGGCGTGCTTGTACACCAGGGGATAGAGGTCGTATCCCTTGTAAGTTGCAGCCGGATAGATATCCATGGCAGCCTCCGCCGTTTGGTGATCCTGCCCCCACTCTACGCTTGTTGCCGCGCCAGCAGTGGCTTTATTTCACCTTGCGGGGAATAGCGGCAACGGAAATAAAAAAGCTCCGCGTTGGCGGAGCTTTTTTCATTGGACTGGCGCCTCGGCGCTCAGCTCAACTCAGGTCGGTGCGATTCAGATCGGCTCGATCTTGGTCGCGGCCGGGCCCTTTTGGCCGACGCCAGCGACGTAACGCACCTTCTGGCCTTCTTGCAGCGACTTGAAGCCGTTGCCCTGGATTTCGGAGAAGTGCGCGAACAGGTCGTTGCCGCCTGCATCAGGCGTAATGAAGCCAAAACCCTTCGAATCGTTAAACCACTTGACGGTACCGGTTTCCATGTTGGATTCCTCAATAAGTTTTTTCTCACCGGCAAAAGCGCCGGCAAGGCATGACGATCAAGGAAGACACAAGGAGAAAAAGTGGCGCCGTGTGGGCAAGCACCTGGACTTCTAGGTTGCTGCTTGAAAGATCCTGCACTCAACCTTATACAGGCCCCACTCAGGCATGTCAATGAACTTCGCCGGATCGGGTCCAAATCACATGGAAAGTGCCGGGTTGAGGGTCTCGCCGGGCGAAATCCCGTGTGCGCCGCATGTGCACGTCCACTTCCGGCCCCGAAGGCGCCGGCATGCTACAGTGGCCGATCGAACGGAACAGACACGGATGACACTCTGCACTGCCTGCCAGGCCATTGAACGCCACGTGCGCGGCGCCCCCGGGCACGCGGCACTGCGCATCACCGACACCCGACGCATAAAGCCCGCCGGTTCCGCCGCCATCACCATCAGCAGCTTCGTCTGCCAGGACTGCGGCGCGCTCTGGACGTACCGTGACCAGAAGAGCGGTCCGGAACAGGGGTGGGACATCCATATGGAAGCGCAGCAGCCATAGCGCCATCTGCGGCGCAAAAAGAAAAACCCCGGGCCAGGGCCCGGGGTTGCGACACCTGCCGGCCCGCCAGGCGGGCCAGTCCGGTCAGGCCGTCACGGTCGACAGCGCGGCGTTCAGCGTCTGGCTCGGGCGCATTGCGGCGCTGAGCTTGTCGGCTTCCGGCATGTAATAGCCGCCGATATCCACCGGCTTGCCCTGCACGGCGCCCAGTTCGCCAACGATCTTCTGCTCGTTGTCGGTCAGCGTCTTGGCCAGCGGCGCAAACTTGGTGGCCAGTTCCGCGTCGTCCGACTGGACGGCGAGTTCCTGCGCCCAGTACATCGCCAGGTAGAACTGGCTGCCGCGGTTGTCCAGCTGGCCGGTCTTGGGCGACGGGCTCTTGTTGTTGTCCAGCAGCTTGCCGGTAGCAGCATCCAGCGTCTTGGCCAGGATCTTGGCGCGCGCGTTGCCGGTCTTGATGCCCACGTCTTCCAGCGACACCGCCAGCGCCAGGAACTCGCCCAGCGAATCCCAGCGCAGGTGATTCTCTTCCACCAGCTGCTTGACGTGCTTCGGTGCCGAACCGCCGGCGCCGGTTTCATACATGCCGCCGCCGGCCATCAGCGGGACGATCGACAGCATCTTGGCGCTGGTGCCCAGTTCCATGATCGGGAACAGGTCGGTCAGGTAGTCGCGCAGGATGTTGCCAGTCACCGAGATGGTGTCCAGGCCGCGGATCACGCGCTCCAGCGTGTAGCGCATGGCGCGCACCTGCGACATGATCTGGATGTCCAGGCCGGTGGTGTCGTAGCCCTTCAGGTAGGCCTCGACCTTCTTGATCAGCTCGGCCTCGTGCGGACGGTACGGGTCCAGCCAGAACACGGCCGGCATGCCCGAGTTGCGCGCGCGCGTGACGGCCAGCTTGACCCAGTCGCGGATCGGCGCATCCTTGACTTGGCACATGCGCCAGATGTCGCCCTGCTCAACGTCCTGCGTCAGCAGCACTTCACCGGTGGCCAGGTCGACGATGTTGGCGACGCCGTCTTCGGCGATCTCGAAGGTCTTGTCGTGCGAGCCGTATTCTTCGGCCTTCTGCGCCATCAGGCCCACGTTGGGCACAGTGCCCATGGTGGTCGGGTCGAAGTTGCCGTTGGTCTTGCAGAAGTTGATGATCTCCTGGTAGATGCGGGCAAAGGTGCTTTCCGGGATCACGGCCTTGGTGTCCTTCGGACGGCCGTCGGCACCCCACATCTTGCCGCCGATGCGGATCATGGCCGGCATCGAGGCATCGACGATCACGTCGTTGGGCGCGTGCAGGTTGGAGATGCCCTTGGCCGAATCCACCATGGCCAGTTCCGGGCGATGCTCGTGGCAGGCGTGCAGGTCGCGGATGATCTCTTCGCGCTTGGAGCTGGGCAGCGCCTCGATCTTCTCGTACAGGTTGACCAGGCCGTTGTTGACGTTCACGCCCAGTTCATCGAACAGCGCGCCGTGCTTGGCAAAGGCTTCCTTGTAGAAGATCTTGACGGCGTGGCCGAACACGATCGGGTGCGACACCTTCATCATGGTCGCCTTGACGTGCAGCGACAGCATCACGCCGGTCTTGCGCGCGTCTTCGAACTGCTCTTCATAGAAGTCGCACAGCGCCTTCTTGCTCATGAACATGCTGTCGATGATCTCGCCATCCAGCAGCGAGACCTTGGGCTTGAGCACGATGGTCTTGCCGCTCTTGGTGACCAGTTCCATCTTGACGTCACGCGCCTTGTCCAGGGTCATGGACTTTTCGCCGTGGTAGAAGTCACCATGCTTCATGTGCGCCACGTGCGTGCGCGAAGCCATGCTCCACTCGCCCATGCTGTGCGGGTGCTTGCGCGCGAAGTTCTTGACCGCTGCCGGTGCGCGGCGGTCGGAGTTGCCCTCGCGCAGGACCGGGTTCACGGCGCTGCCCAGGCACTTGGAGTAGCGCTTCTGGATGGCCTTTTCTTCGTCGGTCTTCGGGTCTTCCGGATAGTCCGGCACCTTGTAGCCCTTGCCCTGCAGTTCACGGATGGCGCTCACCAGCTGGTGCACCGAGGCGCTGATGTTGGGCAGCTTGATGATGTTGGTGTCCGGCAGCTGCGTCAGCTTGCCCAGCTCGGCCAGGTTGTCCGGCACGCGCTGTGCTTCGGTCAGGAATTCGGGGAATTCGCCCAGGATACGGCCGGCCACCGAGATATCGCTGGTGGTCACGTTGATGCCGGCCGGCTTGGTGAAGGTCTGGATGATCGGGAGGAACGCACTGGTCGCCAGCAGCGGAGCTTCGTCGGTCAGCGTGTAGATGATGGTGGGTTGCTGGTTACTCATTGCTTCTCTCAGATCCTCGAACGGGTGGTGGGACATCCGCCTGCTGGGTCACAGCCGGCGGCAAACTAGGCGAAAAATAGAATTTTGCCTCAGTTTGCTTTCAGGGGCCTGAAATCCCACTGCTTTTTGCGCGGCTATCGGCAAAAATCCGGACGCCGGTGCCGCATTGGGCCGCCCGCGCAGCATGATTGTTCGCAGATTGCACCGGCACGGTGCCCGCATGGCGCCTACGCTGCGGCGCAACATGACCGGGCCGTGCGCCCCGCGGATCACAGTCCTGTCAAACTTGGCGTCGACAATGCAGGGTTTTGTCCTCTTCAACGCCAAGGAAAACCACAATGTCTCGTCATTTGCTGCTGGCCCAGGCGGCCATCGCACTGGGCTGCCTGGGGGTGGCGCAGGCCTGGGCGCAGGCCCCTGCTGCCTACCCCGCCACGCTGGCCGGCCACGCGGTGCTGCCGGCCCAGACCCTGCTTGCCGTGCCGAAGGACGCGCCCGCTGACCTGCAGGTCAGCGGCAAGTTCACCACCGCGCAGCGTGTGGACACGCCGGGCACGGTCGAAGGCAAGTCCAATGGCCGCCCCACCGGCGTGTCGCTGCCGTTCCGCGGCCAGCCGGCACAGGGGCATTCCGGCATCAAGCGCATGGCCGACGGCAGTTTCTGGGTGCTGACCGACAACGGCGCCGGCGCCAAGGCCAACTCGCCGGACTTCATGCTGTACCTGAACCACTACAAGGTGGACTTTGGCAGCGGCCGCCTGCAGCGCCTGAAGACCATCTTCCTGCACGACCCCGACAAGAAGGTGCCGTTCCGCATCGTCCACGAGGGCACCAGGCAGCGCTACCTGACGGGGTCGGATTTCGATACGGAGAGCTTCCAGTTCGCCGGCGGCGCGCTGTGGATCGGCGATGAATTCGGCCCGTTCCTGATCAAGGCTGACCTGGACGGCAAGGTACTGGCCGTGTTCGACACCATGGTCGACGGCAAGGTGGTGCGCTCGCCCGACCATCCCGCCGTCACCGCGCCCGGCGCGCCGGACGGCAGCGTGAAGTTCCAGGTGCGGCGCTCCAAGGGTTTCGAGGGCATGGCGTCCTCGCCCGACGGCAGCAAGCTGTACGCGCTGCTGGAAGGCGCGCTGTGGGACGAGGCCGCCAAGGGTTACGAGAACGAAGGCGGCAAGCCCTACCTGCGCGTGCTGGAGTTTGATGTCAGGCAGCAGGCCTGGACCGGCCGCCACTGGAAATACGTGCTGGAAGGCGCCAGCCATGCCATCGGCGACTTCAACATGATCGATGCCACCACCGGCCTTATCATCGAGCGCGACAACGGCGAAGGCACGCCGGACAAGGCCTGCCCGGCCGGGCAGAAGCGCCCGGACTGCTTTGACGACGTGGCCAAGTTCAAGCGCGTGTACAAGGTCGAACTGAGCGATGCCAACGCCGGCGGGCCGCTGCGCAAGATCGGCTATATCGACCTGCTGCGCATTGCCGATCCGGGCAAGCTTGCGCGCAAGCCGTTGACGGATGGCGTGCTGGCGTTCCCGTTTTTCACCATCGAGAACGTCGACGTGGTCGACGCCACGCATATCGTGGTGGGCAACGACAACAACCTGCCCTTCAGCAGCAGCCGCGAGCCGAACCAGGCGGATGACAATGAGCTGGTGTTGCTGGAGGTGGCGGATTTCTTGAAGGCGCGGTGAGCGTCTGCTGTGATGGGGGATTCTCCCCTCTCCCGCTTGCGGGAGAGGGGAGAAAACAAACAGGGTGCGCTTACGCCGCCAGCCTGAACGTCGACACTGCCTCTTTCAGCCGCTGTGCCTGCTCCTCCAGCGAGCCCGCTGCAGCGGCGGCCTCTTCCACCAGCGCCGCGTTCTGCTGCGTCACGGTATCCATTTGCGTCACCGCCTGGTTGACCTGCTCGATCCCCGCGCTCTGCTCGGCAGAGGCCGCGCTGATCTCGCCCATGATGTCGGTCACGCGCTTGACCGCGGCAACGATCTCCACCATGGTCTGGCCGGCCTGCGTCACCTGCATCGAACCCTTCTCGACGCGATCGACCGAATCCCCGATCAGCGCCTTGATTTCCTTGGCGGCAGAGGCGCTGCGCTGCGCGAGCGTGCGCACCTCGCCCGCGACCACGGCGAAGCCGCGGCCCTGTTCGCCGGCACGCGCCGCTTCCACCGCGGCATTGAGCGCCAGGATATTGGTCTGGAAAGCGATGCCTTCAATCACGGCGATGATGTCGACCACCTTCCTCGACGCGCCGTTGATCTCTTCCATGGTCTCGGCAACCTTGCCCGCCGCGTCGCCGCCCTTCTCGGCGATGTCCGAGGCATTGACCGCCAGCGTGCTGGCCTGTCGCGCGTTGTCCGCGTTCTGGCGCACGATGCTGGTCAGCTCTTCCATGCTGGCCGCGGTCTGCTGCAGCGACGAGGCCTGTTCTTCCGTGCGCTGCGACAGGTCGGTGTTGCCGGCCGCGATCTGGCTGGTGCCGGACACGATCGACTCCGTGCCCGCGCGCACCTGGCGCACGATGCGCAGGATATTGGCGTTCATGTCCGCCAGCGCCTGCAGCAGCTGTCCGGTTTCATCGCGGCTGTCGACGTCGATGCGGCTGGTCAGGTCGCCCGACGCCACGGTGCGCGCCACCGCCACGGCGCGATGCAGCGGCCGCGTGATGCCCGCCGTCAGCCATACCGAGAACGCGATGCCGATCGCCAGCACCACCACGCCCAGCCCGATCAGGCTATTGCGGGCGTTGACGTAGATGCCGTTGATATCGCGCGCGGTGGCGTCGATGCTGGCGCGCTGGATGTCGAGCAGCTTCTGGATCTCGCCCAGGTAGGCGTCGCCGGCGGGAACGAAGTCTTTCTCCAGCACCTGGTTGGCCTCTTCGGTCAGCCCCTCTTGCTTGAGTTTGGTGATCTTGTCGCGGCCGTTGTTGTACGGGTCGCGCACACTCAGGATCTTCTGGAATGCGGCCTTCTCCTCGGCCGAGCTGAGCATCGGCTGGAGCTTGTCGCGCAGCGCGGCGATGCCTTCGATCGACGCCTTGGTCTCGGCCGCGAAGAATGCCCCGAGCGACGGGTCGGCACTGCGCGCCACCGCCGTGGTGCGGCGCACGCTGGTGTGCATGAGGCGGTACCAGTCGCTGACCAGCCGCTCCTTGGTCAGCGGCTGCTGCATCATTGCGTGCGTGCGCTCAGCCACCTGTTGCAGGCGCATCATGCCGAATACCGTCATGAGCGCAGAAAGCAGCAATACCACCCCAAAGCCGATGCCGAGGCGGACCCCGATGCCTAGATTCTTCATGTCTTCTACCTGATTAGCACTGGTTACGGCGAAGTGCCGGTCCGCGCCTGGGACCGGCGCGGCGTTCTTCGCTCTCATCGTCCGCGGACGGGCCCGGTCGGGCCGACGCACTTGCGGGCTATGGATGCCAACGGCATGGGGTCCGGAATCTTTAGGGTCTTCCTCGATTGACGGCCAGAAGTGTGCGGATACCGGCTATAGTGGACAGGAATCCGGCCGAAGGGAGCATGCCAACCCCGCCGCCGGCCACCCTGCCAGTCCTTCCAGAAGGAGACCCAGCATGGCCACGCCTCCCAATCCCTTTGCAGACTTCACCAAGATGATGGAACAGTTCCGCCTGCCGGGCGTGGACATGAGCGCGGTAATCGAAGCGCGCCGCAAGGACATCGAGGCCCTGACCGAGGCCAACAAGCTGGCCTATGAGGGTATCCAGGCCGTCGTGCAGAAGCAGCAGGAGATCTTCGCCCAGACCATGCAGCAGCTGCAGGCGGCCGCTCAGCAGTACAGCACCGCGGGCAATCCTGCCGAGGCCATGGCCAAGCACAGTGAATTCGTGCAGCAGCAGCTGCACCAGGCATTGGAGAACATGCGCGCGCTGGCCGAAACCGCGCAGAAGGCGCAGGCCGAGGCGCTTGCGGTGATCAGCAAGCGCGCCGAGCAGAATGTGAAGGAGGCTGGCGAGTTGCTCAAGCCGAAAACCAAAGGCTAGCGCAGACCACCGCTAGCGCTGCTCGGGCGGGCTGGGGCAATCGCCCCGGCAAAGCGGGCGTGCGCCTCGAGGTCCGCCGGCCGATGCTTCACCCTGGTACTGGCCGGGTCGTTGCCGAGGTAGTTGCTTCCTGTGTGGAGGAACGATTGGGGACCTACGCTATCGTAGCCGCAAGCCGTGCCACCGCCGCGGCAGGCGACGACCCTGGCACTACCGCCGCGGGTCCCGGCTCCCTGAAGGCGGCCTCACCGCACCCATCCCCGCTCCATCAACGGCACATCCCACGGCGGCTCGCCCTGCAGGCTTTCCGCCAGGTAGTCCACCAGCACCCGCACCTTCAGCGCCTGCCGCTGCGTGGCCGGATACACGGCGGCGAACTCGAACGATGACAGCGAATAGTCGTGCAGCACCGGCACCAGCCGGCCGGCCAGCAGGTCTTCGCTGGCGACCAGCGTGGGCAGGCAGACCACGGCGGCGCCGCTGACGGCGTAGTCACGCAACAGGTGGACGGAGTTGGTGCGCATGCGCGGGGCCAGGTCGATCTCGACCGATTCGGCATCGCGCGAGAAGGTCCACTTGTTGCGGGTCGGGTAGGCGGAATACAGCGCCACCTTGCTGCAGATCAGGTCCGCCGGCCGCTCCGGCTTGCCCCAGCGTTCGATGAACGCCGGGGCCACGCAGAAGATGCGGCGCAGCGTGAACAAGCGCCGCGCGATCAGCGAATCGTTCTGGGGCGCAAAGATCTGGAAGGCCACGTCGAAGCCTTCTTCGATCGGGTCGATGACGCGGTCGTTGACGACGATGTCCAGCTCGATATCCGGATACTGCTGGCTGAAGCCGGCCAGGATGTCGGCGAAGTGCCGGATGGCAAACCCGGGCAGCACCTGGATGCGCAGGCGCCCGGCCGGGGTGGCGCGCAGGTCGCGCATCTGGTCGGTCAGGTCGGTCAGGTTGGCGACCACGTCGGCGCATTGACGATAGTAGGTCTCGCCCACTTCCGACAGGCGCACGTGCCGCGTGCTGCGATGGAACAGCGGCGCGTTGATGTACTTCTCGAGCTGCTGCACGCGGTGGCTGACCACGGAATTGGTCACGCCGAGCTGGCGCGCGGCCTCGGCAAAGCTAAGCGTGTCCGCGACCCTGACAAAGGCTTCGATACTTAGAAAACGGTCCATGGCAAACCCGGCGGCGAAGGGATCGATGTTGACACGCGGCAGTGCTACCATCTGGCGCTCGCCGGGCCGATGAGAGCGCCCGGCAACTTGCCGCGCTTGGTTGCACAACGTTGACGCGCGGCGCCATTCCAGCCGCGATCAGAAGGCAGTTCGACGGCAATCATAGCGAACGAGGGGCAGATCCGTCATGCAGATCCGTGCATTGCATCGCCGCCGGCTGGTGCTGGGCGGCGCCGCGGCCGTGCTGCTGGCCGGCCGCGCCGGCGCACAGGCGCGCAGCAACGGCTCGCTGGTGCTGGTCGTGCCGTTTGCGCCAGGCGGCGTGGTCGACAAGACCGCGCGCGAAGTCCATGCGGGCCTCGGACGGCGGCTCGGCCAGAACGTGGTGATCGAGAACCACGACGGCGCCGGCGGCACCATCGGCACCAGCATCGTGGCGCGCAGCAAGGCCGATGGCCACACCATCGGCCTGGTCTATGACTCGTATGCAACCGAGCCGCTGGCCTACCCGAACCTGCCTTACCGCGCCGGGCGCGATCTCACCGGCGTGTCTTACATGGTGCGCGCGCCGATGGCGCTGGTGGTGCCGGCCGCGTCGCCGTGGCGCACGCTGCAGGACTATGTACGGGCGTGCCGGCAGTCGCGCGAGGTGTCTTATGCCTCCGTGGGTGTCGGCAGTTCCAACCACCTGACCGCCGAATGGTTCCACCAGGCCGCCGGCACCCATGGCCTGCACGTGCCGTTCCGCGGCGGCGCCCCGGCACTGAAAGACCTGCTGGGCGGCCATGTCGACTCGATGTTTGCCAGCCTGCCGCTGCTGCTGGCGCAACTGCAGGCCGGCAAGCTGCGGGCGCTGGCGGTCAGCGCTTCTGCGCGCAATCCGCATCTGCCGACGGTGCCCACGCTGGCCGACACCTGGCCGGGCCTGGTCAGCTACTCCTGGGTCGGCATGATCGCGCCGGCCGGTACGCCGGCCGCGCAACTCGACCGCCGGGCCGCCGCAGTCAGCCAGACGCTGCGCGAAACGGCCGTAACGCAGCGCCTTTACGACAATGGCTTCGAAGTCGTGGCCAGCGGACGTGAAGCGATGAATGCGCTAGTCGCTTCCGAAGCGGCGCGCTGGGCGGAGCTGGCGCGGCAACGCACGCTGGCGCTGGGCTAGCGCAATGCCTAGTGCGCCTGCGGCTGGTCCCCGGCGTCCTGCGCTGCCGGGCGTGCCGCCGTCGGCGCCGCCGGTGCGCCGGTGATCTTCGGCACGCACTCGCCACGGAACCAGGCCACCGTGACCGGCTCGCCCGCCAGCAGGCGCTTGACGGGCGGCACCACTTGCTCGCCGATCAGCATGCCCAGCAAGCCGATCAGCGCCACCACCGGCGGCGCCGGCGAGCGCACCTGCAACAGTGCATAGATGATGCCGACCAGGATGCCGGCGGCCAGTGATACCAGATAGAGCTTCATTGCTTTTTCCCTGAAATGGTTGGTGGTGCCGCGCGGGCGTCAGCGCGCAAAGTGCGGCGCAATGCCGGCATCCACGTTGATCCACACCGAGCGCGACTCGGTGTAGCCGTGCATCGCCTCGAACCCCATGTCGCGCCCGTAGCCGGATTCGCCCACGCCGCCGAAGGGGCTGCCCGGATGGACGCGCTTGTAGCAGTTGACCCAGCACATGCCGCCGCGGATATCGCGTGCGAGGCGGTGCGCGCGGGCCAGGTCGCGCGTCCATAGCCCGTTGCCCAGCCCGTATTGCGTGGCGTTGGCGATGGCCAGCGCCTGCTCGTCGCTGGCAAAGCGCAGTACCGTGACGACCGGGCCGAAGACCTCTTCCTTGGCGATGCGGTCCTGCGGGCGCGCAGCGACCACGGTGGGATCGACATAGAAGCCCTGGCGCAGGCGGGGGTCGGCGGGCGCCTTGCCGCCGGCCAGCACGGTGCCGCCCTGGGCCCGTGCCATCTCCACAGACTCCAGCACGCGGTCGCGATGGGCGGCCGAGGTCAGCGGCCCCATCTCGGTGGCGGGGTCGGCCGGATCGCCCACGCGGATCGATTGCGCCAGCGCCACGAAGCGCGCGAGGAAGGCATCGGCGATGTCCTCATGCAGCAGCAGGCGTGAGCCGGCAATGCAGGCCTGGCCCTGGTTGTGGAAGCTGGCCCAGGCTGCGCCCGCCACGGCGGCATCCAGGTCGGCATCGGCGAAGACCATATTGGCGCCCTTGCCGCCCAGCTCAAGCTGGATGCGCTTGAGGTTGCCGCGCGAGGCCTCGACGATGCGCCGCCCGGTGGCGGTGGAGCCCGTGAAGGCGATCTTGTCCACGTCGGGATGGTTGGCCAGCCGCTGGCCGGCCACGTTGCCGAAGCCGGGCACGACGTTGATCACGCCCGGCGGGAAGCCAACGTCAGCCGCCAGCGCCGCCACGCGCAGCGCGGACAGCGGCGTCAGCTCCGACGGCTTGAGCACCACCGTGTTGCCCGCCGCCAGTGCCGGCCCCAGCTTCCAGCCGGTGAACATCAGCGGGAAGTTCCACGGCACGATCTGCCCCACCACGCCGACCGGGGCCCGTTGCACGTAGTTGAGAAAACCGGGTTCGACCGGCACCACAGTGCCTTCGATCTTGTCGGCCATGCCCGCGAAATAGCGGAAGCACGCCGCGGTGCGCGGCACGTCAAGGCCGCGCGCATCGCGGATGGGGTGGCCGGTGTCGGCGCTTTCAAGTTCGGCCAGCCCCGTGTCGGCGTCAATGGCGTCGGCCAGCCGCGCCAGCAGCCTGCCCCGTTCGCCGGCGGCGAGGCGCGACCATGCTGGAAAGGCGCGGCGCGCCGCGGCCACGGCGCGGTCGATATCGAGCTGCGCGCCCGCGGCCACGCGCGTGATCAGGCTGCCGTCGTGCGGATTGACGATGTCGAGGGTGTCCCCGTCGAGGGCATCGACGAAGCGGCCGTCGATAAACAGCTGGTTGTGCATGGGGGTCCTTGGGGACGGGGAATGCGTAGCACGGCGAAGGTGCCATGCGCCAGCGGCGCGAAGCTGCCGCCGGCGGGGGCGGCGGCGCCGGGGATCGGCGCGGGCTTGGCGGCCTGGCTCATGCCTGGCCCATGGCCGCGCGGCGTTGCCGCAGGTCTTCCCAGGCCACCAGGCAAAGGCCGCCGGCCAGCGCGATATGCTCGAAAAAAGCGTTGGCCTGCCCGAAGCGCGCATCCGGCGGCGCCTGCCAGAAGCAGTTGGCGACAAAAGTTGCCAGCACGGTGAACACGGCCAGCGCCAGCGCGCCCAGCCACCGCAGCCGCCCGCTCAGCATCAGCGCGGCCGCGCCCAGTTCCAGCACGATCACGGCCGCCGCCAGGAGTGCGGCCGGCGCCAGGCCGAAGTGCTGCATCTCGGCGATGGCGGCACCAAAGTCAGCCGCCTTGACCAGTCCACCCTGCAGGTAGGGCGCGGACAGTGCCAGCAGCGCCAGCCAGCGCAGCCAGGCCGAGGGCGTGGTCGCTGCGCCCGCCGCGGGGGGGAGGGGATGGGCAGTCATGGTCGGGTCTCCTCGCATCGGCAACGCAGCGGCATCAGAACGCCCAGCATGAGCAACCCAGCGCGCCCCAGAACGTACTCTCGTCCGAGGCGGGCACGCCGGCCGTCCAGGCCCTGGCATGCGCATGGCCGTGCACGCCGCACGAACTGGCACAGCCGCAGGCCGTGTTCAAGGCCAGCTTTTGGGCTTGCGGGCGCGGCTGGTACTGGCTGCCGTGGCGGGCGGGCGACCAGTCCGGCATCGCGGGTGGGATCTGTGGCGAATGCTTGCCGAATTCCCTGTCTCCATAGACGATCTTGCCGCCGAGCACGGTCAGCACCGACGTGATGTCCTGGATGTCGTCGCCCGGCACCGCGAAGTAGTCGGCGGACAACACGGCCAGGTCGGCCAGCTGGCCCGCCTTGATCTGCCCCTTCTTGCCGGTTTCGGACGAGAACCACGTGTTGGCCTCGGTCCACAGGCGCAGCGCCGTTTCGCGATCGAGCAGGTTGGCCTGTGGATACATCGACATGCCGCCCACGGTCTTGCCCGTGGTCAGCCAGTACAGCGAGACCCACGGGTTGTACGAGGCTACGCGCGTGGCATCGGTGCCGGCGCCGACCTTCACGCCCTTCTCCAGCATCTTCTTGATCGGCGGCGTGGCTTCAGCGGCCTTGGCACCGTAGCGCTCGACAAAGTA
Organism: Cupriavidus necator N-1; assembly: GCF_000219215.1. Taxonomy (NCBI): domain Bacteria; kingdom Pseudomonadati; phylum Pseudomonadota; class Betaproteobacteria; order Burkholderiales; family Burkholderiaceae; genus Cupriavidus; species Cupriavidus necator. Next base: position 2,049,291 of record NC_015723.1, read on the forward strand.
CTCGCCTTGGTAGGCCATGCGGTGCTGCACGGCGATGCCGCCGCCAAGCGCCGCGATGCGGTCGATGTTGCGGTCGGAGATGGTCTCGGCGTGATCGAAGAACCAGTTCAGGCCGTTGAACGGGATGTCCTTGGCGACCTTTTCATAGACGTCGAGCGCGCGCGTGATGGTCTGGTCATAGGTCGCATGCAGGCGCCACGGCCAGCGCTTTTCGGCCAGCAGGCGAATCACTGGCTCCAGGTCGGCTTCCATCGACGGCGCCATGTCGGGGCGCTCGACACGGAAGTCCTCGAAGTCGGCCGCGGTGTACACCAGCATTTCGCCGGCGCCATTGTGGCGATAGAGGTCATCGCCCTGGCCTGGCTTCACGGTCGACGTCCAGGTCTTGAAATCGCTGAGCTCTTCCTTGGGCTTCTGCGTGAACAGGTTGTAGGCCAGGCGCACCGTGAGCTGACCTTCCTTGTGCAGTTCCTCGATGATGCTGTAGTCCTCGGGATAGTTCTGGTAGCCGCCGCCCGCATCGATCACGCCGGTCACGCCCAGGCGGTTCACCTCGCGCATGAAGTGACACGTCGAGTTCTTCTGGTACTCGGGCGGTAGCTTCGGGCCTTTGGCCAGCGTGGCGTAGAGGATGGTCGCATTGGGCTTGGCCAGCAGCAGCCCGGTGGGATTGCCGCGTGCATCGCGCACGATCTCGCCACCCGGAGGGTTCGGCGTGTCCTTGTTGTAGCCCACTGCGCGCAGCGCGGCGCCGTTCAGAATGGCGCGGTCATAGAGGTGCAGGATGAATACCGGGGTATCGGGCGCCACGGCATTCAGTTCGTCGATGGTGGGCAGCCGCTTCTCGGCGAACTGGTGCTCGGTGAAGCCGCCCACCACCCGCACCCATTGCGGCGCTGGCGTGCGCGCGACCTGGTCCTTCAGCATGCGCATGGCATCGGCGAGCGAGCGCACGCCGTCCCAGCGCAATTCCATGTTGTAGTTCAGGCCACCGCGGATGATATGCATATGGCTGTCGATCAGCCCGGGAATGGCCCGCCGGCCATTCAGGTCGACCACCTTGGTCTGCGCGCCGGCCAGCTTCATGATGTCCTGGCGCGTGCCGACGGCGACGAAGCGTCCGTCACGGATCGCGACGGCGTCCGCCTGCGGCTTGGACTTGTCGAGCGTAGTGAACTTGCCATTGACGAGGATGAGGCTGGGTTGACTGCCAGGCGACATGGCGAAGGTCTCCGAAAAAGGCGCCGCGCCGAGCGCGGCGGCCGAAGCGATAAATTGCCGGCGGGTGACTGACATCTGGCTCAGGCCTTCAGGAAGGCCAGCAGGTCGGCGTTGACCTGGTCGGCATTGACCACGCACATGCCGTGCGAAGCGCCCGGATACACCTTGAGGGTCGCGCCCTTGACCAGTTCCGCCGACCGCTTCGCCGAAGCGTCGATGGGCACGATCTGGTCGTCATCGCCATGCAGGATCAGCGTGGGCACGTCGAACTTCTTCAGGTCCTCGGTGTAGTCGACTTCCGAGAATTCCCTGATACATGCGTACTGGCCCACGATGCCGCCGGCCATGCCCTGCGCCCAGAAGGCGTCGATGGTGCCTTGCAAGACCTTGGCGCCGGGGCGGTTGAAGCCGAAGAACGGCGTCGCCAGGTCCTGGTAGAACTGCGAGCGGTTGTCGGCCACGCCCTTGCGGATGCCGTCGAACACATCGATCGGCAGCCCGCCGGGGTTGGCCGCGGTCTTGAGCATGATCGGCGGCACCGCGCCGATCAGCACGGCCCTGGCGACACGGCCGGTGCCATGGCGGCCGATGTAGTGCGCCACCTCGCCGCCACCGGTGGAATGGCCCACCAGCGTGGCATCGCGCAGGTCCAGCGCGTCCAGCAGCGCCGCCAGGTCATCGGCATAGGTGTCCATGTCGTTGCCCTGCGCCGGCTGGTCCGAGCGGCCATGGCCGCGGCGGTCATGGGCGATCACCCGGAACCCCTGCCGCACCAGGAACAGCATCTGCGCATCCCACGCATCGGCATTGAGGGGCCAGCCGTGCGAGAAGACCACGGGCTGGCCACTGCCCCAGTCCTTGTAGAAGATCTGCGTGCCGTCCTGCGTCGTGATGATGCTCATGATGGGGCTCCTGGATGCAATCAAGGGATCGGGTGAACTTGCGGCGGGTTCAGTGCCGGCTCAGCGGGCAGGCACGGCGGCCAGTGCCTCATGCGGCGTGGCGGTGCGCTGCGCAGCCTTGTGGACCATGGTGTAGGCGTAGTCCACTCCCATACCGTAGGCGCCCGAGTGCTCCTTGACCAGTTTCATCACCGCGTCGTACGTGTCGCGGTGGGCCCAGTCGCGCTGCCATTCCAGCAGCACCTGCTGCCAGGTCACTGGCACCACGCCCGCCTGGACCATGCGCTGCATGGCGTAGTCGTGGGCTTCCTTCGAGGTGCCGCCGGAGGCATCGGCCACCATGTAGATCTCATAGTTGCCTTCGAGCATCGCGCACAGCGCGAAGGTGGTGTTGCAGACCTCGGTCCACAGGCCGGCCACGACCACCTTGTTGCGGCCGTTGGCCTTGAGCGCATCGCGCACCTTCTGGTCGTCCCACGAGTTCATCGAGGTGCGCTCCAGCGTCTTCTGGTCCGGGAACACGTCGAGCAGTTCCGGATAGGTGAAGCCCGAGAACGACTCGCTCTCGACGGTGGTGATCGTCGTCGGGATATTGAAGATCTTTGCCGCCTTGGCCAGGCCGACGACGTTGTTCTTCATCGCCTGGCGGTCCATCGACTGGACGCCGAACGCCATCTGCGGTTGGTGGTCGATGAAGATCAGCTGGCTGTTTTGCGGGGTCAGGACTTCGAGCTTGGGGTTCGTCATGATGATCTCCGGTCAGGGGGCGTTAGGTAGGCTGGCTTGCAAGTTAGTAATTGCTACCGCTGCATTCATTCACCAGTGGCGTTCGCTTGGTGTGTGTGCATAGTAGGCAAGGCGCCATACACTGACTACGGGCCAAACTCCGAGGACAGTGTTCGCGGTTTGCGAATAATCGGGAGATGCAGCCGGGCGGCAGGCCGTGGCGGCGGATGACGGCATGGGGGGCGCTGCCCGGCGCTGCGGGATGGATACTGCCTGGGGGAATCGGGGGGAGATGCGCCAGACGGGTGCGTGCCTGCACCCGCCCGGCAGCGGCCGGCATTGCGCCGGCCGGAACTTCAGGTCAGATCACGCCTTGCGCCAGCATGGCGTCGGCCACCTTGACGAAGCCGGCGATGTTCGCGCCTTCCACGTAGTTGATATAGCCACCCGCCTTCTGGCCGTGGTGGATGCAGTTCTGGTGGATGTCCTTCATGATCGCGTGCAGCTTCTCGTCGACCTCGGCATGGTGCCAGGACAGGCGCATGGCGTTCTGCGACATTTCAAGTCCGGAAGTGGCAACGCCGCCGGCATTGCTGGCCTTGCCCGGGGCGTAGAGGATCTTCGCGTCGACAAAGCGGTCCACGGCTTCCAGCGTCGACGGCATGTTGGCGCCTTCGGCCACGCAGATCACGCCATTGCCGAGCAGGGTCTCGGCGTCGTTGCCGTCCAGCTCGTTCTGGGTGGCGCACGGCAGCGCCACGTCGGCGGGCACGTGCCACGGGGTGCGGCCGGCTTCGAAGGTCATGCCGTGGCGGGCGGCAAAGTCGGACAGGCGGCCGCGCTCTTCATTCTTGAAGGCCATCACTTCGGCCAGCTGCCCGGTGGTCATGCCTTGCGGGTAGTGCAGCACGCCGCCGGAATCGGACAGCGTCAGCACCGTGGCGCCGAGCTCGATCGCCTTCTCTGCTGCGTACTGGGCCACGTTGCCCGAGCCGGAGATCAGCACGCGCAGGCCGTCGAAGGCGCGCCCGCGACGGTGCAGCATCTCCTGCGCAAAGTAGACCGTGCCGTAGCCGGTCGCTTCCGGGCGCATCAGGCTGCCGCCGTAGGCCAGGCCCTTGCCGGTAAAGACACAGGCGGACTGGTTCGACAGCTTCTTCATCATGCCGGCCATAAAGCCGACTTCACGTGCGCCCACGCCGATGTCGCCGGCCGGGATGTCGGTATCCGGGCCCAGGTGGCGGAACAACTCGGTCACCAGCGCCTGGCAGAAGCGCATCACTTCGGCGTCGGACTTGCCCTTGGGATCAAAGTCCGAGCCGCCCTTGCCGCCGCCCATGGGCAGCGTGGTCAGCGCGTTCTTGAAGGTCTGCTCGAAGCCCAGGAACTTCAACACCGACAGGTTCACGGTCGGGTGGAAGCGCATGCCGCCTTTGAACGGGCCGATGGCCGAGCTGTGCTGCACGCGGAAGGCGCGGTTGACCTGCACGCGGTTCTGGTCGTCGGTCCAGGCCACGCGGAACTGGATCACGCGCTCAGGCTCCACCAGCCGCTCAAGCAGGGCCTGGTCGGCGTAGCGCGGATTGCGCTCGACAAAGGGCCAGAGCGTCATCATCACTTCCTTCACGGCCTGGAGGAATTCAGGTTGATTGGGGTCGCGGCGGGCAACCCCCGCCAGGAATGCGTCAAGGGAGGGAGAATTCACGGATGTCTCTGCTGTGCTGGAGTGGCTGGATCCGGCAGCCTTGCCGGCTTGGTACCGGTCTGTGGTGCCGTCTGGCGTTGCGCCGATGGAAGGTGGGTGGCCTCCGGTTGTCAGACATTCACGGCGGGCCGTGAATGTCCGACAACGCAGCACTTTAGCACCAGCGTGGGGCACACAACAGTCAAAACACCTGTGACAGCGGCGTGAAAGCCGCATTTTTGTGCGTGAGGCGGGGATTTCCGTGCGATCAGCGGACAGCCCTAAAGCCATTCTTAATTCTGCTCTCAGAAATAATCAGGGCAATAAAGCACAAAGGTGGTATTTCTGCACGCATGGCATTAGTCGCTGCTCCCTACACTCGTCTTGCCGGACGGCAACACCGAACCAGGGGATAGATGAACCAGACAACGACCGCACTGCAAGGCGGGAAAGAGGCATTTGCTACTCGCGTAGGCCGCGTGCAGAGCTCTGCAATACGGGACCTGCTGAAGTACAGCAAGGCACCAGGCGTCATCTCGCTTGCCGGTGGCATCCCCGCACCGGATCTGTTCGATTCCGCAGGTCTTCGCGAAGCGCTGGCTGCAGTGCTTGACAGCGGCGATACCGCTGCGTTCCAGTACGGACTGACCGAAGGCGAGCCGGCGCTGCGCGATCAGATCGCGCAATTGCTCCGGCTGCGCGGCATCGTAGCGGATCCGACCAGCATCCTGGTCACGTCGGGTTCACAACAGGGCCTGGATCTGGCCGCGCGCGCTTTGCTCAACCCCGGTGACACGGTGCTCGTGGAACGGCCGTCCTACCTCGCAGCGCTGCAGACCTTCGGCCTCGCCGAGGCCAGTATTATCTCCGTGCCATCCGACGAAGCAGGCATCGATGTGGACTGGATCGAGTCCTACGCTTCGCGTCATCCGGTCAGGGCTATCTACGTCGTCCCGAACTTTGGCAACCCGAGCGGTCGCACGCTCTCCCTGACGCGACGCCGGCAGCTCGTCGACCTTGCCGGTCGCGCCGGCACCTACATCATCGAGGACGATCCCTATGGAGAGCTGCGCCTCTGCGGCAACCCAGTAGCCAGCATCCTGGGGCTCGCCACCGGCAGTGCCGCGCAGTCCCGCGTCCTCTACTTGTCGTCGTTCTCCACACGGCGCGCTGATCGGTGAGACGTATGCACGCCTGGTAGCGGCGCATATCGTGACCTGCTACGGCAAAGGGCCTCGCGGTGGCGGCCGAATGCCGGCGTTGACTGCCGTGCGCATGAAATGGCTGGATGAGTACATAGAAACGCACCTCACGCATCGGATCACGCTGGGGACCGTTGGCGCGGCAGGCGGGTCTCAGCCCCTACTATTTCACTCGCGTGTTCAAGGACGCCACTGGCCTGCCGCCCTCTCGATACGTCCTGCATAAGCGCATCGAATTTGCCTGCGCCGCCTTGCGCCGCGACGAGCTTTCGATTGAAAGTGTGGCGCTGGCCTGCGGCTTCAGCGACAGCGCGCAGTTCTCCAAGCAGTTCAGGAAGGTTGGCACACCGGCAAAGCGTGTAACGCCGAGCTCGTCGGCGACTTCCCGCAGCGTGCAGTCATCCAGCGTCATGAGGCACAGGCTGCCGAGCGGACGCACATAGCGCACGCTGTGGCCGCATCCGTTTGGCACATAAGCGGTGGAGCCGCGACGCTGCACTTCAGTCCTTTGCCCAGGCGCCGGACAACTTCGTGCTCAACGCCTTCGAGGCGCTCGACCGGGAACTGCGCAACGGCAATCCCCTGTGGGCGCGCTTCGCGCCGCAGGTGGATGCCGCGCAGGTGCTGCCGGCCGCGATCAAGGCCGGCGTGACCTTTGTGCCAGGCGCGGCATTCTTTGCCGATAACCCCGAACACAATACGCTGCGCCTGTCCTACTCGACCGTCGACGCCACATCCGCCGAAATGGGCGCCGCGCGGCTGGCCCAGGCGCTGCGCGCCAGCTGCAACGGCGTTCTGCCTTCGGCTACCGATGTACTGTTCCAGACCGGCGAGCACGCCATTGACGGGCACTACCTGATGGTCAAGCTCAATCCGCTCTCGATCGCGGAGCGCCGCATCGACGGCAGGCTACGTACAGATCTGCGGCGTACCGCCATCTGTCTATCGCATGGCGTGCAGGCGAGAGGAAATCGCGGGAATTGCATGAAACATGAGAAGCCCAACTCGCCTTCGCACAAGCGGTGAGGCGTGGATATCTCCAGAGCGCCAAGGCACCTGCGGCTCAAGCAATCAGCAGCTTCGTCCCGCGCTCCTTCAGCGCCGCCGCCAGTTCCGGCTCCGGCGCCATATCCGTAATCAGCCAGGCAGCCAGGTCGAAATGCTTGATGGTCACGCCGGTATTGCGCCCGAACTTGGTATGGTCAGCCACCACGCAGGCCACGTCGGCGGCCAGCAGCATGCGGCTGCGCAGCTCCGCCGCGGCGCGGGAGAAGTCGCAGATCTCGCCGCGCGGCGTGACGCCGCCGATGCCGACAAAGGCAAAGTCGGTGTGGTAGCGCGACAGCTGTTCGATGGTGTCCCAGCCGTGCGTGGCGTCTTCGTTGTCCTGCAGCTCCCCGCCCAGCACGATCACCCGGTTGCCGTTGCGCCGGCCCAGCAGCTGGGCGATGGCAAGGTCGTTGGTGTAGACCAGCAGGTTGTGGTGGCCATGCAGCGCCTGCGCCACCGCGTGGGTGGTGGTGCCGTAGTCGAGGATCAGGGAGGCGCCGTCGCGCACCAGCTCCGCCGCACGCACGCCAATAGCGCGCTTGCCTTCGGCATTGACCGCGGCGCGGGTCTGGGTATCGGGCTCGGTGCGGTCCGAGGCCAGCGCGCCGCCGTGGGTCAGCACCAGCAGGCCGCGCGCGGCCAGCGCGTTGAGGTCGCGCCGAATGGTCTCGCGCGAGACGTCGAGCTCGGTCACCAGTTCGCTGATGGCCAGCGCGCCGGTGGCGGACAGCTGGTCGAGGATGTATTTCTGCCGTTGTTCGGCGAGCACGGTGACTCCGGATTGGGGCGCGATGGGCGGGAAAATACCTGTTGGGCGCCGATTCTAGCGCAATGCAGGCAAAAGCCGGCGCAGTGGCCGGCTTGCCAGGGATGCGCCGCCTTTCCTCACCCCCACGGCAACGTAATCGTCTTCAGGTTGGTAAAGCTCTTTGCCGCCTCCTGCACGCCTTCCTTGTAGCCCAGCCCCGAATCCTTGATCCCCCCGAACGGCGTCAGTTCAATACGGTAGCCGGGCACCTCCCACAGGTTGACCGTACCCACATGCAGAGAATTGGCGATCCTGGTGAAATCCTCGATGCGGTTGGTACAGACGCCAGAGGACAGCCCGAACGCGGTGCCGTTGGAAATCCGGATGGCATCGCCCACGTCGCGGAAGGTGATGATCGGCGAAACCGGCCCGAAGGTTTCCTCGCGCACCACGGTCATCGACGGGTCCACGCGGTCCAGCACCGTCGGCGAATAGCTGGCGCCGTTGCGCTGGTTGCCCACCAGCAGCCGCGCGCCCTGCGCCACTGCCTCATTGACGCGGGCCTCGAACAGCTGCGCGGCCTGCTCGTCGATCACGGTGCCCATGTCGACGCCGCGGTCCATCGGGTCGCCGTATTTCCACGCGCGGGTCTTCTCCACCACCAGTTCGGTAAAGCGCGCGGCCACGGCTTCATGCACCAGCATGCGCTTGACCGCAGTGCAGCGCTGGCCGGAGTTCTTGTACGAGCCCTGCACCGCCAGGTCCGAGGCGCGGTCCAGGTCGGCGTCGTCCAGCACGATCAGCGGGTCGTTGCCGCCCAGTTCCAGCACCACGCGCTTGTAGCCGGCCTTGCTGGCAATGTACTTGCCGATCGCCACGCCGCCGGTAAAGGTCACCAGGTCCACGGCGGGGTGCGTGATCAGCTCGTCGGCGATCTCGCGCGGGTCGCCGGTGATCACCTGCAGCATCTGCGGCGGCAGGCCGGCTTCATACAGCAGGTCGGCCAGGTAGAACGCCGACAATGGCACCTTTTCCGACGGCTTGAGCACCATGCGGTTGTTGGTGGCGATCGACGGCGCCACCTTGTGCGCCACCTGGTTCATCGGGTGGTTGAACGGCGTGATGGCACAGATCACGCCCAGCAGCGGCTCGCGCTGGGTCATCACGCGGCGCTTCTTGCCGTGCGGAGTCAGGTCGCACGAGAACAACTGGCCATCGTCGCGCAGCGCCTCGGTGGCGGCAAAGCCCAGTACGTCGGCGACACGGCCGATCTCATACAGCGAATCCTTCTTGGACAGGCCGGATTCCAGCGTGATCAGGTCCGACGCTTCCTCAGTGCGCTCGCGCAGCAGCGCGGCGGCGCGGTTCAGGATGGCGGCGCGCTCATAGCGGGTCAGCGTGGAGCGGTAGGCCTGGACCACTTCGAAGGCACGGCGCACATCGTCCAGCGTGGCCTTGGGCACGGTACCGACCAGCGTGCCGTCATACGGATTGCGCACTTCGATCACGCGCTCGCGCACGATCTTCTGGCCGTCGATGCGCAGGGCCTCGGCGCGGAAATGGGGGTTGACGGCACCAGCGGGGAATTGGGGGGCGTTCATGTGTCTCCTCCGGTCAATACAGTTCGGTACGGCTCAATGCACTCAGTGCAGATGGTTCAGCGCGACATCGAAGATGTCGAAGTTGCGCAGCAGGGCCTTGCCGGGAATGCCGGCCGTGGCACGGTTGAATACCAGCGGCACGGTCTGCTCCGACACGCCGCCGTGCGAGCGCAGCGGCGCGTCCAGCCCGGAAAGGTCGTGGCGGCTGCGGCTGGTGCCCAGCACCACATGCTTGTCGCTGGTCACCACCAGGTCGCCGACGCGGTCAGGCGGCAGCTCGAAGCGCGCGCAGGCCTCGGCATTGGTCAGCACGCTTTCCACGCCCTGCAGGTCGGACAGCCGGGCCTGGATCGCGGCCGGGTCCGCATCGTCGGGCAGATAGATGGTGGCGTAGGACCCGAGCGCGCCGTGGTGGACCACGTAGGGATCGGTGATCGGCAGGATCACGCGCGCGCCGCCGTCTTCCACGCCGCGGCCCAGCCATGCGTCCAGCTGGTCCTGCAGGTAGATCACGTTGGGCGCCTTGGTGGCGTCGTCGTGCTTGGCGTTCATGCCGTGGTCGGCGGTCAGCGCGACCACGCAGCCCTGCGCGTCCAGTTGCGCCAGGTATTTGTCCATCATGGCGTAGAAGGCGTTGGCACCGTCCGAGCCGGGTGCGAACTTGTGCTGGATATAGTCGGTGGTGGACAGGTACATCAGGTCCGGGCGGCGCGTTTCCATCAGGCGCACGCCGGCGGCGAAGACGAACTCCGACAACTCCGCGCTGTACACGTCAGGCACCGGCATGCCGACCAGTTCGACCACGCCGTCGATGCCGTTCTCTTCCACCGTGGCCTGGTCGGCCTTCTCCGACGAGAAGCAGATGCCCTGCATGCCGTGGCCCAGCAAGCGGCGCAGCTTGTCCTTGGCGGTCACCACGGCGACGCTGGCCCCGGCGTCGGCAAACGCGGCCAGGATGGTGCCGGCGCGCAGGTACTTGGGGTCGTTCATCATCACTTCCTCGCCGCGCCCGCCGTTGGCGCTGCGGTCAAAGAAGTAGTTGCCGCAGATGCCGTGCACCGCGGGCGGCGCGCCGCAGACGATGGACAGGTTGTTGGGGTTGGTGAAGGTGGGCACCACGCAGGCGCCGCGGAAGGCGGAGCCGGCTTCCAGCAGCTGCTTCAGGTAGGGCGCGCGGCCGCTGGCGGCGGCGGCTTCCAGGTAGTCGAACTCGCAGCCGTCGACGCAGACCACCACGACGGGCTGCTGCATCCAACGATAGGTACGCTGGTTGACGGTAATGGTGCGGGCATTGGTGTCAGGCATGTTGGGGTTCCTGTGCGTGGGCGCGATCGGGGTCGGTACTTTCCGTGGATGCGGTCGGATTCAGGCGGCAGCGCCTTTGTCGGCGCTGGCCGGGTCCACCGCGGCATGCATGCGGGCGCGGCCACGCTCGACGTGCTCGCGCATCAGGCGCGCGGCCAGTTCGCCGTCACGCGCGGCAATCGCCGAGACGATGGCGCGGTGCTCGCGGGTGGAGTCGGGCATGGCGGCGTGGCTGCCGGACAGCGCTTCGCGCCGGAACAGCGTCAGCTCCTTGACCAGGCGCCGGTAGGTATCCAGCAGCTTGCGGTTGCCGGCCAGTTCCACCATCCGGTCGTGGAACGCCAGGTTCAACCGCGTGTACTCATCGACATCGCGCGCCTGGCTGGCGGCGCCCAGTGATTCCACCAGCGCGCGCAGTTCGCGCAGGCTCTCGGGCGTGATGCGGGCGGCCAGCTGCCGGCCGATGAACTCATCCAGCACGGCGCGCAGCTCATAGATCTCATCGGCTTCTTCCACCGAGATGGCGCGCACGAACACGCCGCGGTTCTTCTCGGTGCGCAGCAGGCCGGCCTGCTCCAGCGCCCGGAAGGCTTCCCGCACCGGTCCGCGCGACACATTGAGCTGCCCTGCCACCTCGATCTCATTGAGCTTGGCGCCGGGGGGCAGGTCGCCCGACATGATCCGCAGTTCCAGTTCGCGCTGCACCAAGGTAGCCAGGGACTGGCTCTGCAGGATGGTGATTTCGCTTGCCAGCGGTGCTTGGCGTGACATGAAAACTCCCGTTTGTGACGGATTGCGGGATATCGAAAATCCTTATTGCCATTAAAGCAAGCGGTTTGTATATTGTCAACAATCAAGACATCGGTGTAGCGCAGTTGGTGTCGTACGGAGCGCGGAAAACCAGGTATATGTCTTGCAAGTGTTGTAGCACAAGGGTTTCACGGTGATTCAATGTTGTGCGGCATGCCCCGCGGCAATGCAACATATTCACCAAATCGACACATATCTCCACCTACAATGCCAGAAGGAGTCCCCATGCAACCGTCCTTCACATCCACCCTGCGCACCGCCGCCGCCATGCTTGCGCTAGCCGCCTCCGGCACGGCGCTGGCCCAGAAGACCACCCTCACCGTCTACACAGCGTGGGAGATCGAGACCCTCAAGCCGTACGCCGAGGGCTTTGCCAAGGTAGCGCCCGATATCGAACTGAAGTACGTGCGCGACTCCACCGGCGTCATCACCGCCAAGGCGCTGGCCGAAAAAGGCAACCCGCAGGCCGACGTTATCGCCGGGCTGGCGGCGTCGAGCCTGGAACTGCTCAAGCAGGAAGGGATGCTGGCGCCCTACGCGCCCAAGGGCTTCGAGAAACTGACGCGCGACTACAGCGACAAGGCCACGCCGCCGTCGTGGGTGGGGCTGGACGTCTGGGGCGCCACCATCTGCTTCAACACCATCGAAGCCAAGAAGCGCAACCTGCCGCGCCCCGAGACCTGGAAGGACCTGGCCAAGCCCGTCTACAAGGGCACCATCGTGATGCCCAACCCGGCCTCTTCCGGTACCGGCTTCCTGGACGTGACCGCCTGGCTGCAGCTCTATGGCGAGCAGGATGGCTGGAAGTACATGGATGCTCTGCACGAGAACATCGCCCAGTACACCCATTCGGGATCCAAGCCATGCAAGCAGGCCGGCTCGGGTGAGTTCCCGATCGGCATCTCGTTCGAACTGCGCGCGCACAAGACCCTGGCCTCGGGCGCGCCGATCGAGATGATCTTCCCCAAGGAAGGCCTGGGCTACGACATCGAGGCTGCCGGCATCGTCAAGGGCACCAGGAAGATGGAGGCCGCGCAGCGCTATATGGACTGGCTGGCCAGCAAGGAGGCCAACCAGCTGTTTGCCAGGGACTGGGCCATCGTCGCCTACCCGGGCGTGGCGAGAAAGATCGAGACCATCCCGGCCAACTACGAGCAGATGCTGGTCAAGAACGACTTCAGCCATATCGCCAAGAACCGCGAGCGCGTGCTGACAGAGTGGCAGAAGCGCTATGCCAGCAAGTCGGAGAAGCAGCCCTGAGCGCCTGAGCGCCGTCCTGTACCGGCGCCCTCGCCCCGGGGCAGAGGACGCCGGGTCCCCCAACAGAACACACCGGGCCCACACGCCATGCAGACCTCCCCATCCACGGCCGAGACCTACCTCAGCCTGAAAGGCATCCACAAGCGCTTCGGCGGCAGCAGCGGCGCCTTCGTGGCACTCCAACATATCGACCTGGACGTGCGCCAGGGCGAGCTGCTGTGCTTCCTGGGCCCGTCGGGCTGCGGCAAGACCACGCTGCTGCGCATCATCGCCGGGCTGGAATCGCAGAGCGCCGGCACCATCCACCAGGGCGGGCGCGACATCTCCACGCTGCCGCCGATGGAGCGCGACTACGGCATCGTGTTCCAGTCCTACGCGCTGTTCCCCAACCTGACGGTGGCGGACAACGTGGCCTACGGCCTGGTCAACCGCCGCATGCCGCGTGACCAGCGCCGCGCCCGCGTGGATGAGCTGCTGACGCTGGTGGGGCTGCCCGAGCGCGGCAACCAGTACCCGGCGCAGCTTTCCGGCGGCCAGCAGCAGCGCGTGGCAATTGCGCGCGCGCTGGCCACCTCGCCCGGCCTACTGTTGTTGGATGAGCCGCTGTCAGCGCTCGATGCCCGCGTGCGGGTGCGGCTGCGCAGCGAGATCCGCGCGCTGCAGCAGCGGCTGAACATCACCACCATCCTGGTCACGCACGACCAGGAAGAGGCATTGTCGATGGCCGACCGCATCGTGGTGATGAACCAGGGCGCGATCGAGCAAGTAGGCACGCCGGCGCAGATCTACCAGCGCCCGGCCACGCCGTTCGCCGCGGACTTCGTCGGCAAGACCAATATGCTGGGCGCGCGCGTCTGCGGCGACGGCGAGCTGCACCTGGGCGGCGTGCGCATGCGCTGCGCCGCGCCCCAGGGCTGTTGCGCCGACGAGGACGTGCAGGTGTTCTTCCGCCCCGAAGACGTCTGCGTGCGCGGCATCGAACAGCATGGCCCCAACGTGCTGGAGGCCACCGTCGACAAGATCGAGTTCCTCGGCGCGTTCTCGCGGCTGACGCTGCGCCTGCCTGACGCAGCGTCCGGCGCACTGTACGCCGACCTCTCCCTCAATGACCTGCACGAGCTGCGCCCGAACACCGGCGACCTGCTGCGCCTGGCCATTCCCGCTGACCGTATCCGCATTTTCCGCCACGCATGCGCATGAGCCTCACTGCGGCGCCGGCTACCACGTCTGCCACTACGTCTGCCACCATGCCGGCCACCGATACCGTCCCCGCCCCCGCCACCAGCGGGCCGGCCGGGCCTGCCAACCCTGGCGCGCAGCCCGCGCCGCCGGCCCTGGTCGCCACCGCGGTGCGCGCACACTGGACCGACCGCCTCGCCCACGTGCTGCTGGCGCTGGCCGCGCTGGCGCTTGCATGCTTCGTGCTGGCGCCGATCGTGATGATCCTGGCCAAGAGCGTGCAGAACCGCGACGGCAGCCTGGCCGGCATCGCGCACTTCCGCGCGTATTTCGAGTCGCCGGCGCTGCTGCGCTCGGTGTGGAACAGCCTGTGGGTCTCTGCCCTGGCCACCTGCATCACGGTGCCGCTGGCGTTCAGCTTTGCCTATGCGCTGACGCGCAGCCGCATCGCCTGCAAGGGCCTGCTGCGCAACCTGGCGCTGATCCCGCTGCTGGCGCCATCGCTGCTGGCGGCGATCTCCTTCATCTTCTGGTTCGGCAACCAGGGGCTGTTCAAGCCGTGGATGGGCAGCACCCAGATCTACGGGCCGCTGGGCATCGTGGCGTCGCTGGTGTTCGCCACCTTCCCGCATGCGCTGATGATCCTGATCACCGCGCTGTCGCTGACCGACGCGCGGCTGTATGAGGCGGCCGATGCGCTGGGCACCTCGACCGTGCGCAAATTCTTCACCATCACCGTGCCGGGCGCGCGCTACGGCCTGGTCAGCGCGGCCATGGTGGTGTTCACCTATGCGATCTCGGACTTCGGCATCCCCAAGGTGATCGGCGGCAATTTCCATATGCTGGCCACCGACATCTACAAGCTGGTGATCGGCATGCAGGACTTCTCGCAGGGCGCGGTGGTATCGCTGATGCTGCTGGTGCCGGTGGCCGTCACCTACTACGTCGATGCGCGCGTGCAGCGCCGCCAGATGGCGCTGATGTCGGCACGCTCGGTGCCCTACGTGCCGCGCCGCAGTCGCCGCTTCGACCTGATCATGGCGGTGTTCTGCTGGCTGATGGCGGCGCTGATGCTGGCGGTGATGGGCATGGCGATCTACGCATCCTTCGTCAAGCTGTGGCCGTACAACTTCTCGCTGTCGCTGAACCACTACCGGGTGGGGCTGGTCGAGGGCGGCGTGGTCGATTCCTACCTGAACAGCCTGCGCATGGCGGGACTGGCCGCCGTGATCGGGCCGGTGTTCATCTTCGCCACCGCCTACCTGCTGGAGAAGACCCGCGGCATGGACTGGCTGCGCAGCTTCGTGCGGCTGATGGCGGTGCTGCCGATGGGCGTGCCGGGGCTGGTGCTGGGCCTGGGCTACATCTTCTTCTTCGTGCCGCAGGCCAACCCGATGCACGGGCTGTACCAGACGTTGGGGATCCTGGTGCTGGTGACCATCGTCCACTATTACGCCTCCTGCCACCTGACCGCCGTGACCGCGCTCAAGCAGCTCGACAGCGAGTTCGAGGCCGTGTCCGCGTCGCTCAAGGTGCCGTTCTACAAGACCTTCTTCAAGGTCACGGTGCCGGCCTGCCTGCCCGCCATCCTGGAGATCTCGCGCTACCTCTTCATCAATGCGATGACCACGGTCTCGGCAGTGGTGTTCCTGTACGGCGCCGACACCAAGCTGGCCTCGGTCGAGATCGTCAACCTGGATGAATCCGGCGACATCGGCCCCGCGGCGGCGATGGCGACGCTGGTGGTGCTGACCTCGGCCTTCGCCTGCCTGCTCTATTACCTGCTGCAACGCGTGCTCGATTGCAAGACCCAGGCCTGGCGCCAGGGCAACGACTGACCTTCTCCTATCTCCACTCCTTCCCAATCAGGAGCTCACCATGATTCGCGGCAACGACCCGATCCTTCTGACCCCCGGCCCCCTGACCACCTCGCTCGCCACCAAGCAGGCCATGCTGCGCGACTGGGGTTCGTGGGACACCGCCTTCAACACCATCACGCGCAGCCTGTGCGACGACCTGGTGCGCATCGTCCACGGCGAAGGCACCCATGTGTGCGTGCCGATGCAGGGTAGCGGCACCTTCTCGGTGGAAGCCGCCATTGCCAACGTGGTGCCGCGCGACGGCAAGGTGCTGGTGCCGCAGAACGGCGCCTACTGCCAGCGCATCCTCAAGATCTGCAAGGTGCTGGGCCGCGCCAGCGTGGAACTGCCGATCCCCGAAGACCAGCCCGCCACCGCCGCGGTGATCGAAGAGGCCATCCGGCGCGATCCGTCGATTACCCACGTGGCGCAGGTGCACTGCGAGACCGGCGCCGGCGTGCTCAACCCGCTGCAGGACATCGCCGCGCTGTGCCAGCGACTGGGCAAGGGGCTGATCGTCGACGCGATGAGCTCGTTCGGCGCGATCGAGATCGACGCCCGCACCATGCCGTTCGACGCGCTGGTGGCCGCCACCGGCAAGTGCATCGAGGGCGTGCCGGGCATGGGCTTCGTGCTGGTGAAGAAGGACGTGCTGGAAGCCAGCCAGGCCAACAGCCACTCGCTGGCGCTGGACCTGTATGACCAGTACGTCTACATGCAGAAGACCACGCAGTGGCGCTTCACGCCGCCCACGCACGTGGTGGCGGCCTTCCGCACCGCGCTCGACCAGTTCCTGGAAGAAGGCGGCCAGCCGGTGCGCGGCGCGCGCTACCGCAGGAACTGCGACGCGCTGGTGCAGGGCATGGCCGCACTCGGTTTCCGCGCCTTCCTGCCGGCGGCGGTGCAGGCGCCGATCATCGTCACCTTCCATGCGCCGGCCGATGCGCGCTATGACTTCAAGACCTTCTATGCCAAGGTGCGCGAGCGCGGCTACATCCTGTATCCGGGCAAGCTGACGCAGATGGAGACCTTCCGCGTCGGGTGCATTGGTGCAATTGATGACAACGAGATGCGCAATGTCGTGACGGCAATCGGCGAGGTGCTGGGCGAGATGGGGATCAAGGCGCAGGCGCCGCTGGCGGAAGCGGCTTAAGGCGTTTTCCTCCAACACCCGGCAGCAGGCTCCTCTCTCCCGCTTGCGGGAGAGAGGAGCAAACCAGCGGACTTGCGAACGCATCAGAAGACCACAAGAACGACCCCTCCTTCATGTCCCTCCCCCCAGACTTTCACGGCCTCGCCTTTGCCGCCGTGATGCTGTCCGCGCTGATGCATGCGTCGTGGAACGCCATCGTCAAGATCGGCGGCGACCGGTTGTCGTCGATGGCGCTGATTGACACCTTCTGCCTGCTGGTGGCGCTGCCCTTCCTGTTCCTGGTGCCGCTGCCCGCGCCCCAGGTCTGGCCTTTCCTGCTGGCCACCGTGGCACTGGAGGTCGGCTACAAGCTGTCGCTGGTGGCCGCCTACAACCGCGGCGACTTCAGCCAGGCCTATCCGCTGATGCGCGGCTCGGCGCCGATGATGGTGGCGATCCTGCTGTTGCTGGCCGGCAGCGAACGGCTGGGGCCTGGCGGCTATGCCGGCATTGCACTGATCTGCTGCGGGCTGGTCAGCCTGGTGCGCTGGCGCCGGCAAACGCCCGACCTGCTCGGCTTTGCGCTGCTGGCCGGGGCCTGCCTGGCGGGCGGCACCGTAATCGATGGCACCGCGGTCAAGCGCTACGGCGAGGTCTTCACTTACATCGTCTGGCTGCAGGCGATGTCGCACATCTTCATGCCGACCTACGCCTTCAGCCGGCGCGGCACCGCGCTGGTCACGCTGATGCGCACGGAATGGAAGCGCGCGTGGATCGGCGGCATCAACCGGGTGGGCTCGTATGCGCTGATGCTGTGGGCGATGACCATGGCGCCCGTGACCAAGCTGGCGGCGCTGCGTGAATCGAGCGTGATCTTTGCCGCGTTGCTGGGCCACTTCCTGCTGCGCGAGCCCTTCGACCGGCGGCGGCTGATTGCAACCGCGCTGGTCCTGGCGGGGATCCTGACACTGCAACTGGCGCGCTGATCCGCCGATGCATGTGGCATTTTGTGTTGTTGGTTGGCGTTTTTTTGCATAACATGGCAGGCAACGCCAACCACTTTCCTGCCGAGGTTTTCCCGCCATGTCCCCTGTCATCCCATCCCACTCCCGCGTCGTCATCATCGGCGGCGGCATCATCGGTTGCAGCGTCGCCTATCACCTGACCAAGCTCGGCTGGAAGGACGTGGTCCTGCTGGAACAGGGACAGCTGTCCTGCGGCACCACCTGGCACGCGGCCGGGCTGGTCGGGCAACTGCGCTCGCAGGAAAGCATGACGAAACTGATCCGCTACTCCACCCAGCTGTACAGCGAACTGGAAGCGGAAACGGGCCTCGGCACCGGCTGGAAGCAATGCGGCTCGCTGTCGGTCGCGCGCACTGCGGAACGCATGACGCAACTGCGCCGCACCGCGGCAGTGGCGCGGGCCTATGGCGTGGATTGCGAGGTGATCTCGCCCGCGCAGGCCGGCGAACTGTGGCCGGTGATGCGCACCGACGACCTGCTTGGGGCGGTCTGGCTGCCGGGCGACGGCAAGGCCAACCCGACCGACCTGACCCAGGCGCTGGCGCGCGGCGCGCGCAGCCGCGGCGCGGTCATCGCGCAGGATACGAAAATCACCGCGATCCATACCCGCGATGGCCGCGCCACCGGCGTGAGCTGGCGCAACAAGGCCGGCGACGAAGGCCGCATCGAGGCCGAGATCGTCGTCAACTGCGCCGGCCAGTGGGCGCGCAAGGTCGGCCAGATGTGCGGCGTGACCGTGCCGCTGCACTCGGCTGAGCACTATTACATCGTCACCGAGCGCATCGCCGGCGTGCACCCTGACCTGCCGGTGATGCGCGACCCGGACGGCTTCATCTACTTCAAGGAAGAAGTGGGCGGGCTGGTGATGGGCGGTTTCGAGCCCAATGCCAAGCCGTGGGGCATGCAGGGCATTCCCGAGCCGTTCGAGTTCCAGTTGCTGCCTGATGACTGGGACCAGTTCGAGATCCTGATGGAGAACGCGCTGATCCGCGTTCCGGCACTGGAGTCGGCGCAGGTCAAGCAGTTCTACAACGGGCCCGAGTCCTTCACGCCGGACAACAACTTCATCCTCGGCGAAGCGCCCGAGCTTCGTAATTTCTACGTGGGCGCGGGCTTCAACTCAATGGGGATTGCGTCTGCCGGCGGCGCCGGCATGGCGCTGGCGGAATGGATCGTCGCGGGCGAGCCGACCATGGACCTGTGGCCGGTCGATATCCGCCGCTTTGCCGGCTTCAACGGCAACGAGAGCTGGCTGCACGACCGCGTCAAGGAAACGCTGGGCCTGCACTACGCGATGCCCTGGCCCAACCGGGAACTGGATACGGCGCGGCCGTTCCGGCGCTCGCCGCTCTATGCCCACCTGCACGCTGCCGGCGCCAATTTCGGTAGCAAGATGGGTTGGGAGCGGCCAAACTTCTTCGCGCCTGCCGGACAGTCGCCCGAGATCCGCTACTCGTTCGGGCAGCAGAACTGGCTGCCGTGGAGCGGCGCAGAACACCGCGCCTGCCGCGAGGCAGTGGCGCTGTTCGATATGAGTTCGTTCTCCAAGTACATCGTCAAGGGTGCCGATGCCGAGGCCGTGCTGCAATACGTGATGAGCAACGACGTGGCCGTGCCGCCGGGGCAGACCGTGTACACCGCCATGCTCAACGACCGCGGCACCTATGAATCCGACCTGACCGTGACGCGGCTGGCGCACGACCAGTACTTGCTGGTGACCGGCTCGGCGCAGACCACGCGCGACTTCAATTATATCGAGCGCCTGATTCCCGCCGACAAGCGCTGCGCGATTGTCGATGTCACCGGCCAGTTCGCCGTGCTGGCGGTGATGGGCCCGCGCTCGCGCGAGCTGCTGCAGAGCGTGTCGTGCACCGATTTTTCCAATCAGGCGTTCCCGTTCGGCACCTCGAAAGAGATTGATCTCGGCTATGCCACGGTGCGCGCGACACGCCTGACCTATGTGGGCGAACTGGGCTGGGAACTGTATGTCCCGGTGGAATTCGCCGTGGGCGTCCATGACACCCTGCACGAGGCCGGGAAACGCTTCGGACTGGTCAATGCCGGCTACTACGCCATCGAATCGCTGCGCATCGAAAAGGGCTACCGCGCCTGGAGCCGCGAACTGACCACCGACATTCATCCGTTCGAGGCCGGGCTGTCTTTTGCCTGCAAGCTGAACACGGGCATCCCGTTCCGCGGGCGCGAAGCGCTGCTCAAGCTGCGCGCTGCCGGCGGCACCGCGCAGGTGCGGCGCCGCGTTGCCGTGGTCACGCTGGACGGCGCCAGCGAGGCCATGCTCTGGGGCGGGGAGGCCATCCTGCGCACCGCCCAGGACGGCACCGTGCGCCCGGCCGGCTTCGTGACGTCGGCCGCGTTCGGCCACACCCTTGGCTGTCCGGTGGGCATGGGGCTTCTGGCACGCGCCGATGGTCCGGCCGACGCGGCATGGATCGAGGGCGGCAAGTATCACGTGGACCTGGCCGGGCAACTGCTGCCCGCGCGCATCCATCTGCGCGCGCCGTACGATCCGGCCAGCGAACGGACCAAGGCCTGAACATCGATGCAAGCGGATACCGGAGTGCCCATGCCAGTGATCCAGACCGAAAGCGCCAGCTACATCCTGACGCTGTCGTGCCCCGACCGTCCAGGCATTGTCCATGCCGTCTCGGCGCTGCTGGTGGAAGCCGGCGCCAATATCGTAGATTCCGCGCAGTTCGGCGATCGCGACAGCGCGCGGTTTTTCATGCGCGTGCACTTCCAGCGGCCGCTGCCAGAAGGCCAGGATGGCGGCGATGCGCTCGCTGCCCTGCGCAGCACGCTGGCGGGCGTGGCGGCCGCGCATGAAATGGACTGGTCCCTCCACGACGCCGCGCGCAAGCCGCGCGTGATGCTGATGGTGTCAAAGATCGGCCACTGCCTGAACGACCTGCTGTTCCGCTACCGCACCGGCCAGTTGCCCATCGAGATTCCGGCGATCGTCTCCAACCACAAGGACTTCTACCAGCTTGCGGCGAGCTACGACATCCCGTTCCATCACCTGCCCCTGCTCAATGCCACGCCGCAAGGCAAGGCCGCGCAGGAAGCGAGACTGTGGGACCTGGTCTGCGACTACAGTATCGACCTGGTCGTCCTGGCCCGCTACATGCAGGTCTTGTCCGAGGATCTGTGCCGCCGCCTGGAGGGCCGCGCCATCAACATCCATCATTCCTTCCTGCCCAGCTTCAAGGGCGCGCGCCCCTACGCGCAGGCCTACGAGCGCGGCGTCAAGCTGATCGGCGCCACAGCGCACTACGTGACCGGCGACCTCGACGAAGGCCCCATCATCGAACAGGAAGTCGCACGCGTGGACCATGCCATGGATGCCGCGCAGCTGACCGCCATCGGACGCGATGTGGAATGCGTGGCGCTGGCGCGGGCGGTGAAATGGCATGCGGAACATCGGGTCCTGCGCAACGGCGGCAGGACGCTGGTGTTCCGCTGACGCGGCAGCCTTTGCCGCCGCTTCAGGCTGCCACCGCCCGCCGAACCTTGCGCAACGCCTGCTCCAGCGCATCCATCGAGATCGACCCGAGCGCCAGCCGCAGCGCATGCCGCACGCTCGCTCCGACCGCGAACGGCTCGGCCGTCGTCACCAGCACACCCTCTTGCTCCAGGGCAGCCGCGACCTGGTCGGCGCGCAGGTCCTCCTCGAGTTCAAGCCACAGGTAGTATGAAGACGGGTGCGCCGTGACGCGGCAGCCGCGCAGGATGCGCCGCGCCAGGCTCTGCCTGCGCCGGGCGTCCTTGCGCTTGCGCTCCTCCAGGTCATCGACGGTGCCGGCTTCGATCCAGAGGCAGCCTAACGCCACGGTCAGCGACGGCGTGTTCCAGGTTGACACGCGAATGGCGCGTTCCAGGGCCGGCACCAGCGGCCCGGGCGCCGCGACGAACCCCATCCTCAGGCCCGATGCCACGCTTTTCGACAAGCCCGAGACGTAGACGGTCCGCTCTGGCGCGAAGGTGAACACCGGCTTCGGCGCCGGTTCGGCAAGGAAGGCATAGGCACCGTCTTCAATGATCAGCAGATCATGCCGTTGCGCCAGGGCCGCAAGACGGCCACGGTCCGCCTCGCTCATGACATAGCCCAGCGGATTGTGCATGGTCGGCATGGTGTAGACCGCCCGCACCGGACGCCGCTTGCAGAGCGCGGCAAGCCGATCCAGGTCCAGGCCCGCGGCGGTCGCCGGCAATGGCTCCAGGTCGAGCCGGTACAGCTGCGCCAGCGCCTTCATGCCCGGATACGTCAGCGCGTCAACCGCCAAGACGTCGCCGGGATTGAGCAGTCCCATCACCGTCACCGCCAGGCCCTGCTGCGCGCCATTGACGATCAGCACCTGGCTGCCCGGCACCCGGATGCCGCGGTTGCGCAGGTGCCTGGCGACGGCCTGCCGTTCGTGCGGGCGCCCGCCCTGCGGCGCGGAGTGCAGCAGCGCGTCGAGATCGCCCGAGGCCGCGATGCTGCGCAAGCCATCGCGCAACAGTTCAACCTGCCCGGGCAGCGACGGATAGTTGAAGGTCAGGTCCACCGCGCCGGCGCGCACCGGATGCTGTTCCAGCCCCAGGCCGCGCGGCAGCGAGGTATCGCGCACGAACGTGCCCCTGCCGGTCTCGCCGACCACCAGCCCGACGGCCTCCAGCTCGACATAGACGCGTGCCGCGGTCGCCAGCGCCACGCCGTACTGCTTCATCAGCGCACGCACCGTCGGCAGTTGCGTGCCCGGAGGCAGCTCGCCGCAATGAATGCGCGCGGAAATCTCGTCAACAATGGTTTTGTAGCGCACGTGGGCCATGCTTTGTATCTAGAACAATGCTTTGCGTGTATCAGGCCAGAAGAATAGCCTGCATGCCTAGTCAACGCTAACCATTTCCTGCACATGATTGCCCTGACCACCCTGTCGATCTTCGCCGCGGCAGTGATGCTGCTGCTCCTGTCACCCGGCCCGAACATGGCATTCGTGATGGCACATGGCATCACCTATGGCCCTCGGGGCGGCGTTGCGACGGCACTGGGGATTGCCGTGGCCGACCTGGTCCTCACGGTCCTGACCGCCACCGGCATCACCGCCCTGGTAATGGCGTGGGCGCCGGCGTTCGACCTGATCCGCTATGCCGGCGCGGCCTATCTGCTGTGGATGGCGGTCAAGGCGCTCCGGCAGCCGCTTGCGCTGAAGGAGGCAGTGGTGACGCAAGCGTCCTTGCGCTCGGTGTTTGTGCGCGCCATGCTGAACAGCCTGCTCAATCCCAAGGCGCTGCTGTTCTTCATGGTCTTCCTGCCGCAGTTCGTCGATCCCGGCAAGGGCGGCGTAGCCCAGCAGCTGCTCATGCTTGGCCTGGTCCTGACAGTGATCGCCACCGTGTTTCACGCGTTGCTCGGCGCGGCTGGCGGTACCGTGCGCCGCTTCCTGTCACGCCACCCCAAGGCCGCGACACTGCAGTCGCGCGGCCTTGCGGCCGTGCTGGTGCTGCTGGCGCTGCGGCTGGCGCTGACCTCGCGCCCGGCCTGAAACCGTTTCTCACGCAGAGCCCTTGATGTATATCGCAGCCTTTATTTACCGGCCCGGCCAGGCCGATGACGAGTTCCACCGCCTTAGCGCCCTGATCGACGAGATCGCCGCCGGCATACCCGGCTTTGTCGGTGCCGAGTCCTGGCGCTCGCCAGATGGCCAGTTGTCCAACGCCAGCTACTA
Source organism: Cupriavidus necator N-1 (assembly GCF_000219215.1). NCBI lineage: Bacteria > Pseudomonadati > Pseudomonadota > Betaproteobacteria > Burkholderiales > Burkholderiaceae > Cupriavidus > Cupriavidus necator. The sequence continues at coordinate 2,072,721 of NC_015723.1, forward strand.
CTGGCGCGACAAGGACTCCCTGCAGGCCTTCGCCACCCACCCGCGGCACCTGGACGCCAAGCGCCAGTACCGCAAGTGGTATGACGGCTATCACGTGGTGATATCCGAAGTGCAGCGCGCCTATGGCGACGGTTCGCTCCGGCATTTCGTGCCCGACAGCCGGCGCCAGCCGCAGGGCTAAACGCCTTCACCTATCCGGCCGATCTTTGGACGGCCGGCCGCCGGGATATGAATGATTCTGGCGGCGATCTATCTGAGCAGCCAGTACCTGAACAAGGGCGACCTGGCGGCGATGACGACCTACCTGCTCGGGGACAAGCCGCCCGCACCGCAGCCAGTCAAGCCCGTCAACGCCGATGCCGCGCAACTGGCACCGGGCCGCCGCCACTATGTGGCGGTCTGCGCCGGCTGCCACGGCCGCGAGGGCGAAGGCAAGCCGCACGTGGCGGTATCGATGGCCGGCAACTCGACCGTGCGCAACACCGATGCGCGCAACCTGATCGTGTCGATGCTCGACGGCATCGAGGCGCAGCGCTTCCCCGGCGCGGAGGCCATGCAGGACATGCCGGGCTTTGCCGCGCGCATGAGCGACGACGAGCTGGCGCTGCTGGCCAACTACCTGCGCGCCACCTGGGGCGGCCAGCCGGCCGACGTGACGCCCGCCGCGGTCAAGGCGCTGCGCGCCGCAGGCCCCGGGCACTGAAGCCCTGCCCCGGGTGTTCCATTCTGGAACACCCGGTGTCACGCGCTGGCACAGCCGTGCCGGCGTGTGACATATCCCACCCGTGCCACGCGCACGCGCCCCCCGCTTTTCCCCGTTCTTTCGTTCGATTCCCGCCCCGGCACAGCTCTTGCGATCTGCCTGTTGTGCGCATGGCCGGAATGCCGTGACGACACCACAGAAATCACTGAACGGAGCGAGACATGAACATGGCGGAAATCGCCCAGCTGGGCGTCAACAACCCCTACAAGCAGCAGTACGAGAACTACATCGGCGGCGCCTGGGTGCCGCCCGCCGGCGGCGAGTACTTCGAATCGATCACCCCGATCACCGGCAAGCCGTTCACGCGCGTGCCGCGCTCCGGCCAGCAGGATGTCGACGCAGCGCTGGACGCCGCGCATGCCGCCAAGGCCGCGTGGGCTCACACCTCCACCACCGAGCGCGCCAATATCCTGAACCGCATCGCCGACCGCATCGAGGCCAACCTGAAGCTGCTGGCAGTGGCCGAGAGCATCGACAACGGCAAGCCGGTGCGCGAAACCACCGCCGCCGACCTGCCGCTGGCGGTCGACCACTTCCGCTACTTTGCCGGCTGCATCCGTGCGCAGGAAGGCGGCATCTCCGAGATCGACGCCGACACCATTGCCTACCATTTCCATGAGCCGCTGGGCGTGGTCGGCCAGATCATCCCGTGGAACTTCCCGCTGCTGATGGCCACCTGGAAGCTGGCCCCGGCGCTGGCCGCCGGCAACTGCGTGGTGCTCAAGCCGGCGGAACAGACGCCGGCCTCGATCCTGGTGCTGATGGAAGTGATCGGCGACCTGCTGCCGCCGGGCGTGATCAATGTGATCAACGGCTTCGGGCTGGAAGCCGGCAAGCCGCTGGCATCAAGCCCGCGCATCAGCAAGGTGGCGTTCACCGGCGAGACCACCACCGGCCGGCTGATCATGCAGTACGCGTCGCAGAACCTGATCCCGGTGACGCTGGAGCTGGGCGGCAAGTCGCCCAACATCTTCTTCGAGGACGTGCTGGCCGCCGACGACGCCTTCTTCGACAAGGCGCTGGAAGGCTTTGCCATGTTCGCGCTGAACCAGGGCGAAGTCTGCACCTGCCCGTCGCGCGCGCTGATCCAGGAATCGATCTACGACCGCTTCATGGAGCGCGCGCTTAAGCGCGTGGCCGCGATCCGCCAGGGCCATCCGCTCGACACCGGCACCATGATCGGCGCGCAGGCGTCCGCCGAACAACTGGAGAAGATCCTGTCGTACATCGACCTGGGCCGCAAGGAAGGCGCGCAGTGCCTCACCGGCGGCGAGCGCAACGTGCTGGACGGCGACCTCGCGGGCGGCTACTACGTCAAGCCAACGGTGTTTGCCGGCCACAACAAGATGCGGATCTTCCAGGAAGAGATCTTCGGGCCGGTGGTGTCGGTGACCACCTTCAAGGACGAGGAAGAGGCGCTGGCCATCGCCAACGACACGCTCTACGGGCTCGGTGCGGGTGTCTGGACACGTGACGGCGCGCGCGCATTCCGCATGGGCCGCGGCATCCAGGCGGGGCGCGTGTGGACCAACTGCTACCACGCCTACCCCGCGCATGCCGCATTCGGGGGCTACAAGCAGTCCGGCATCGGCCGCGAGAACCATCGCATGATGCTCGACCACTACCAGCAGACCAAGAACCTGCTGGTGAGCTACAGCCCCAACGCGCTCGGGTTCTTCTGACCATGGCGGGCTCGACGTCCGCTCCCGCCACCGCGCCGGTCGCACGCGTGGTGGCAACCCCGGCCGCGCTCACGCTGATCGCGGAGCTGGCCGCGCGGCATGGCCCGCTGATGTTCCACCAGTCCGGCGGCTGCTGCGACGGCAGCGCGCCGATGTGCTACCCCGCCGGCGAACTACTGGTGGGGCAGGCCGATGTCTGCCTGGGCGAGATCGGCGGCGCGCAGTTCTATATGACGCGGGCGCAGTTCGAGTACTGGCAGCACACGCGGCTGGTGATCGATGTGGTGCCAGGGGCAGGCGGGATGTTCTCGCTGGAGGGACGGACGGGGAAGCGGTTCCTGACCCGGTCGGAGTTGTTCAGCGATGAAGAGGCTGCGTGGCTGGCGGCACAGCCGGGGTTGTGAGGGTGATTGCTTGCTGATGTCGGTAGTTGCTTGCCGACGGAGTGCTCCCTCTCCCGCTTGCGGGAGAGGGAGCAAACAAGCGGTCGGCGGGACTGCCTCAGCGCTCCGATTCCGGCTCGCCTTCCAACCCCTCCCTCAACCTCCGATAGATCGTATTGCGCGACACCCCCAGCTCACGCGCCACGTGGCTGACATTGCCGCCGTGCCTGGCGAGCGCCTGCCGGATCAGGCCAGCTTCCCAGTCGCGCATCCGGCTGGCCTTTGAGGACGCCGGCGGCTGCGCAGAAGCCGCTGCATCACAGCGCTCCACCTCATCGCCACACTCCTGCTCAAACCCTTCCGGCAGGTGTTCCACCCCGATCTCCGCCTCCCCTTCCGCCAGGATCGCCGCCGTGCGCAGCACGTTGGCAAGCTGCCGGATATTGCCCGGCCACGGGTGCCGGCGCAGCAGCGCCAGCACCTGCGCGTCGACATGCACCGGGGACGGCAAGCCGGCGTCTTCGCCCTGCCGCTGCAGGATGCGATCGACCAGAAGCGGCAGGTCGCTGCGCTCGCATAGCGACGGCAGGGTCACGGCCAGCGCATTGATGCGGTAGTACAGGTCTTCGCGGAAGGCGCCATCGGCAATCATCGCGCGCAGGTCGCGGTGGGTGGCGCAGACCACGCGCACATCGACCGGCAGCGCGCGGGCGCTGCCCAGCGGGGTAACCGCACGCTCCTGCAGCACACGCATCAGCCGCACCTGCTGTGCCAGCGGCATGTCGCCGATCTCATCCAGGAACAGCGTGCCGCCGTGCGCCTGCACGACCTTGCCCTCGCTGCCGCGGCGGCGCGCGCCAGTGAAGGCGCCTTCTTCGTAGCCGAACAGTTCGGCCTCGATCAGCGATTCGGGGATGGCCGCGCAGTTGACCGCGACGAAAGGCCCGCCGGCGCGCGGCGAGGCGGCGTGGATGGCACGCGCCAGCCACTCCTTGCCGGTGCCGGTGCGGCCCTGGACCAGGATGGTGATATCGCGCCCGCTGACCTTGCGCACGCGGCGCAGCACTGCGGCCACGGCGGCGTCGCCGGTATCGAGCGCGGCAAGTGCCGGCGGCAGCGGATCTTCGGCGCTGGGCTGGCGCACCGCGATGGGCGTGGCCAGGTATTCGATGCGGGCAAACACCTGTACCCGGCTGGGCAGCGTCAGCGTCTGCAGTGATCCCGCCGCGCCGCTGCGCGCCTGCATCGCCGCGCGCACCGGCTGGCCGAACAGCCCGGCAAAGCCGGCTGCCGCCAGCGCGTGCGGGGCCAGCCCCAGCTGGAACAGGCCGCTGCGGTTGGCAGCCAGGAAAGCACCGTCGGGCGAGAACGCCGCCATGCCCTCGAACAGCGTGCCGACGAACTCGGGCCGCGCATGGAAGCGCACCAGCAGCGCGTCCGGGAAGTGGTTGGCAAACAGGTGGTTCTCGATCATCTGCGCCGACATCCGCACCAGCGCCATGGTGTGCCGGTGGAAGCCGCGATGATCGCCGCTGACATCGAGCGTGCCCAGGATGGCACCGGTCGGGCTGGCGATCGGCGCGCATGAGCAGGTCAGCTGGTGGTTGGACTCGAGGAAATGCTCGCTGGCGTGGATCAGGGTGGGGCGGGCCTCGGCCAGTGCGGTGCCGATGGCGTTGGTGCCCTTGCTCGGCTCCGACCACGACACCCCCGGCGCCAGCGCAACGCGCCGCGCCCGCGCAACGAAGTCGCCGTCGCCCAGGCTGTGCAGGATCACGCCGCTGCTGTCGGTCAGCAGCACCATGCTGTCGGTATTGGCGATCTGCGCGTGTAGGGTCTCCATCACCGGCAAGGCATGGCGGTACAGGTCGCAGCTGGCGTCCACCAGCTCACCCAGCGCGCGCGGGCTGACGGCATCGAAGCCGGGCGCATGGCGCGCATCCAGCCCGAAGCCGGCCGAGCGCGCATGCGCGCGGGCGATCAGGCCGGCGCGGTCGGCATCGGTCGGGTCGACATGGGCAGCCTGGGGGGCAACATCGGAAGGCGCAGCGGGATGGGCGGCACGGTGCATGACGGCGGGTCTCCTGTATCAGCAGGCGGCGCGCGTCGCGGCCGCTGCCCTGCCGTCCCGTGGCGCGTGCCGTGCAGTTCAGGTGCGGCGGCAGGCCGGGCGGCTGTATTCCGGCAACCTTATCACAGGCTCCCGGCCATGTATTGCCCCCGCGCCATGCCGGGCCGGGGTCAGCGTTTTTCGTCGAGCAGGTCGTTCAGGATCTCGTCGAAGGTGGCCTGGGCATCTTCCAGCGCCTGCAGCGCCGCATCGAACGTCTGCAGCGCAAGCTTGGATGGCTTGCCGCTGCCCTGCGGCGGATAGTGGGTCTGCAAGGCGGTGAAGGCCACCTGCACCTGCCGCGTCGCCGCGACCACGCGTTCCATCGCCTGCGCCTCTTCGGCGCGGTATTGCTCGTGTTTCTGCTCGCTCATGCCTGTTTGCTCCGTATGCGCGTCGTCTCGGGAGGGGGCGCGCGCGCGTGAATGAGGTATATCGTACAAGAACTGCGGCGGCCGGCTTGCGCTGCGCGCTTGCGCCAGACAAAAATGAGGTAGGCTGCGCGGCTGGGCGGCAAGGCCGGCGCTGGTGCGCCTCGCCTGGCAGCGACACTGAAGACTAGCCATGCCATTGATCACCCGCCGTACGCTGGCAGCCGCGCTGATGACTGCCAGCGGCTTCGCATGCTACTGGACCTACCTGACGCTCAACCAGGAGCGGCTGCTGTTCGATGCGCGCCGGCGTCCGCCGCGCGACCTGCCCGACGGCATCATTGGCTACTCGCACCTGATCCCCGGCGGCGTGGTGCGCGGCTACATCTACCATACCCCCGGCGACAACGTGCGCGACCTGCTGTTCTACCTGCCCGGGCGTGGCGAGGATGTGCTCGAAACGCTGCAGTACGCACGCTGGCTGCCCGCCGGCATGGCCTTCGCCACCTACGACTACCGCGGCCTGGGACACTCCGACGGCCTCCCGTCCGAGGGCGCCGCAGTGGCCGACGCCAGCCAGTTCCTGCTGCATGCGCGGCGTGTCTTCCCCGACACCCGTGTGCATGTGGTGGGGCGCAGCCTGGGCACCGGCGTCGCGATCCAGCTGGCGGACCTGCAGGACTTCGAGAGCCTGCAGCTGATCACGCCCTACGACTCACTGCTTGAACTGGTGCGCAAGCGCTTCCCGCTGGTGCCGCTGCGCCAGCTGATGCGCCACCATTTCGATTCGATCTCGCACTGCAAGAAGGTCGTGCAGAGCACCAAGGTGCTGCTGGCCGAGACCGATGAAGTCGTGCCCCATGAATGCTCTGAACGGCTCATGGCCGCCTGGCCGGGCCCGGTGGCGCTGCAGACCGTGCCAGCCACGGATCACTTCACTATCATCGAACGCGAGGAGACCTGGCTGGCGCTGTGCGAATTTGCCCGGCATCACAGCCAGGCCAGGCTGCGCGTGGCTACGGCACAGCCCGCCCGGCCCGCCCCGCCGGCCGCCGCCGGCACGCCGCCCGTCGACCATGACGAGCTCGGCAATCCGTTGCCGCTGGCGGCCAGGCGCTAGCACCAGTCAGCCAGCGGGTAAAATGCGCGCATGAAAAAAATCGCAGTCAAGGCAGGCGGCGCCGTACTGGCGCTGGCTGCAGCCGGTGCCTTGCTTGCCGGCTTTGCCGCGGTGGTAAGCCTGCGGCAGCTTCCCCCAGTCGACGCCCTGCGCGACTACCGGCCCGACGTGCCCCTGCGGATCTACACCAGCGACAACGTGCAGATCGGCGAGTTCGGCAGCGAGCACCGCGAGTTCATCCCCTTCGGGCAGATGCCGTCGCGCATGGTCCAGGCGCTGCTGGCAGCCGAGGACGACCAGTTCTACCAGCACGAGGGTGTCGACTTCCCCGGCGTGCTGCGCGCCGCGCTGGCCAACCTGGGCCAGGGCTATGCGCAGGGCGCCTCCACCATCACCATGCAGGTGGCGCGCAATTTCTACCTGTCGCGCGAAAAGACGCTGGCGCGCAAGTGGTATGAAATGCTGCTGGCCTGGCGCATCGACCAGACCCTGCCCAAGGACCGCATCCTTGAGCTGTACATGAACCAGGTCTACCTGGGCGAGCATGCCTACGGCTTCGGCAGCGCCGCGCATGCGTACTTCGGCAAGCCGCTGGCGTCATTGTCGCTGGCCGAGACGGCCATGCTGGCGGGGCTGCCCAAGGCCCCCTCCTCCATCAACCCGGTGGTCAACTTCCCGCGCGCCAAGCGGCGCCAGGAATATGTGCTGGGCCGCATGCTGGCGCTGGGCATGATCAGCCAGGACGACTACCGCGAGGCCCGCGCCGCGCGCCTGGCGATCTCCGACAACAGCCCCGGCAGCTTTGCCGGGCATGCCGAGTACGTGGCCGAACTCGCGCGCCAGCTGGCGCGCGAGCGCTTTGGCGACGAGGCCTACACGCGCGGCCTGAACGTCTACACCACGGTGTCGTCGGTGCGACAGACGCTGGCTTACGATGCGGTGCACGGTGGGCTGGAAGGCTACGCGCGGCGCCACCGCAAGTTCGTCAAGGACCTGTCGCAGGGTCCGCAGGCCGCGCTGGTATCGCTGGACAGCGCCACCGGCGCGATCGAGGCGATGGTGGGCGGCGCCGACTTTGCCACCAGCCGCTTCAACCATGCCACCCAGGCGCAGCGCCAGCCGGGCTCGACCTTCAAGCCCTTCGTCTATGCGGCGGCGCTGGAGCGCGGCGTGTCGCCCCGCACGCTGATCAATGACGCGCCGCTGCCCAATGGTTCGCGCTGGCAGCCGACCAATGACGACGGGCGCTTTGTCGGCCCCATCACCGTGCGCCAGGCGCTGGCCGAATCGCGCAACCTGCCGGCGATCCGCACGCTGCAGGCGATCGGCATCCCGTACGCGGTGGAGTTCGCCAGCCGCTTCGGCTTCGCGCCCAGACGGCTGCCGCGCTACCTGCCGCTGGCACTGGGCACCGGCACCACTTCGCCGCTGCGCCTGGCCGCGGCCTACGGCGTCTTTGCCAACGGCGGCCACCGCACCGAGCCCTACCTGATCGCGCGCATCACCGACAGCGAAGGCAAGGTGCTGTTCTCTGCCGAGCCGGGCAACGCCACGGACAGCCCGGCCCCGCCGCGCGTGATCAGCGCCCGCAACGCCTTCGTCATGGACAGCCTGCTGCGCAGCGTGGTCGACGACGGCACCGGCGCCGGCGTGCGCCGCTACCTGCGCCGCGACGACGTGGCCGGCAAGACCGGCACCACCAACGATTCGGTCGACGGCTGGTTCGCGGGCTACGCCGGCGGCGTCGTCACGGTGGCGTGGATGGGCTACGACGACAACCGCAGCCTGGGCGAGCATGAATTCGGCGCCACCACCGCGCTGCCGGTGTGGGCCGCCTATATGGAGGGCCGCCTTGCGGGCGTGCCTGTGCCTGCAGCCGAAGCGCCCGCCGGCGTGGTCCGCGTGAGCGACGACTGGATGTACGCCGAGTATGCCGATGGCAGCCACGGCATCGCTGCCATTGGCTTCCCGCCACCGGCACCCGCGGCGGCGCCGGCGGTCGATCCGGTCGCCAGCAGGCTCGGCGGGCCCGCGGCCGCGGCACCGGCTGGCTCCGCACCGACGCCCGTCACCAGCGAGGCGATTGGACTGTCGGCGCCCGGCGCTGCCACGCCGGCCGTCCCCGCAGACGCCAGCCTGTAGACTTCGGGCTTTCCACTGTCCCGATCCCGATGTCCAGCCACGCCCCTCTGCTGATCTGGTCGGTCGCCGCGCTGACCACGGCCGGCGTCCTGTTCCGCCCGTTCCGCCTGCCCGAAGCCTTCTGGGCCACCGCCGGCGCCCTGCTGCTGTGCGTCACCGGCCTGATGGCGCTGCCCGACGCGCTGGCGGCGGTGCTGCGCGGCTACGACGTGTACCTGTTTCTCGCGGGCATGATGCTGATCTCCGAGCTGGCCCGCAAGACCGGGCTGTTCGACCACGTCGCCGCGCTCGCCGTGCGCCGGGCGCGCGGCTCGGCGCTGCGGCTGTTTCTGCTCGTGTACGGCTTCGGCACACTGGTGACGGCATTCATGTCCAACGACGCCACCGCCGTGGTGCTGACGCCCGCAGTGCTGGCCGCCACGCGCGCCGCGCGGGTCCGGCATCCGCTGCCCTACCTGTACGCGTGCGCCTTCATCGCCAATGCCGCCAGCTTCGTGCTGCCGATCTCCAACCCGGCCAACCTGGTCATCTTCGGCACACGCATGCCGCCGCTGGCGGGCTGGCTGGCGAGCTTCGCGCTGCCGTCGCTGGCCGCGGTGCTGGCCACGCTGGCGGCGCTGTGGTGGACGCAGCGCGCGGCGCTGGCCGAGCCCATCGAACATGACGTGCCGGTGCCGCCGCTGTCGCCGCAGGCCCGGCTGACCGCGCTGGGTATCGTGCTGACCGGCCTGATCCTGCTGGTGGCCTCGCTGCGCGGCAACGACCTGGGCTGGCCGACCTGCGCGGCGGGCGTGGCCACGCTGCTGCTGGTCTGCGCCACCCGGCGCGAGCTGCTGGTCCCGGCGCTGCGCGAGGTTTCATGGGGGGTGTTGCCGATGGTGGCTGGGCTGTTCGTGCTGGTGGCGGCGCTGGAGCAGACCGTGGTGATCGGCCACCTGGCCGATGCCGTCGCAGCGGCGTCGCGCGACGGCGGCGCGCTGGCCCTGCTGGGCGTGGGCGCGGTGGTGGCACTGGCGGGCAATATCGCCAACAACCTGCCGGCAGGCCTGATCGCCGCCTCGGCGCTGGCGGGCGGACATGCCTCGCACGCCGTGACCGGGGCAGTGCTGATCGGCATTGACCTTGGCCCCAACCTGTCCGTCACCGGCTCGCTGGCCACGTTGCTGTGGCTCACGGCGCTGCGGCGCGAAGGGCATATGGTCAGCGCCGGCCAGTTCCTGCGCGTGGGGGCCGTGATCATGCCGGCAGCGATGCTGCCAGCATTGGCGCTTTTGCTGCTTTAGAACCCGTTTCAGAATGAAAATGGGGACGCGTTCAAGCCAGGCGCGGCGCAGGCTAGGCGCGGGCCGCCGGCCTTAGTCATTCCAAGGTCAAGGCCCGTAACAACGCATGCGCCGCGCCTGGCTTGAACCCAAAGGGAAGGCTGCTGCCGGGCCCCTTTTTCATTCTGAAACGGGTTCTTAAGCCGCTGACTCAGCTGGTGGCGGCGTCGTTGGCCGCGGGGGTGCTGGCGGCCTGCAGCAGGGGCCGGCGCAGGCCGGTCGCGCCATGGCGCACGGCACTGGCGTGGTGTTCCGCCACGCCCGTTTCCACCGGCGTGGCCGGCAGCGGCACTGTGACCACATGGAGCAGCATGAGGCTGCTGCACGGAAAGGCAATCGGCATGATTACGTTTTTCCCGACAAAGAGTCTGGCCGCGCGCTGCAGCGGCCGGGTGCCGGCGGCTTTATGGCGGGCTGCCTAGCGTTGTGCAGACATTATGTGCGCTTGTCGGCGTTGTGCGGCGCGGGCTTTAGCGATGTCATGAACTATTCACGGAGCAATGCCGGCTTGTGGCGTAATCGGCCCACCGCACCGCATCCTGCCATGCCCCGCGCGGGTTGTGAGGCCACGGCATCTGCCATATAGTGAATCCGGCACACCCGCTGCGCAGTCATCCATCCCACCACGCATAACCATGACCAGCAAGGACGCGGCGCACCGCGCGAAGGACAGCAACGCCGGCGACGATGCCGGCCACCCCCACACCCACAGCGTCTCGGCCCGCATCCGCGCACGGCTGGAGGCCGCCCAGGAGCGCTTCCACGCCAACGACAATATTGCGCACTACATCGAGCCGGGCGAGATGGAGCAGCTGCAGGCGGAAGTGCAGACGCGCCTGGAAGACGTGCTGCGCGCGCTGGTGATCGACGTCGACAACGACCACAACACCCAGGAAACCGCGCGCCGCGTCGCCAAGATGTACCTGAAAGAGATCTTCGCCGGCCGCTACGCCAAGGCCCCGCCGGTGACCGAGTTCCCCAACGTCGGCCAGCTCAACGAACTGATGATCGTCGGCCCGCTGCGCGTGCGCAGTGCCTGCTCGCATCACCTGTGCCCGATCATCGGCAAGCTGTGGGTAGGGGTGATGCCGAACCAGCATTCCAACCTGATCGGCCTGTCCAAGTACGCGCGGCTGGCCGAATGGATCATGTGCCGGCCGCAGATCCAGGAAGAGGCGGTGGCACAGGTCGCCGACCTGCTGCAGGAAAAGATGAATCCCGACGGCCTGGCCATCGTGATGGAGGCCGAGCACTTCTGCATGCACTGGCGCGGCGTGCGCGACACCGATGCCAAGATGACCAACAGCGTGATGCGCGGCTCGTTCCTGAAGGACGACAGCCTGCGCCGCGAGTTTCTCACGCTGCTGAACCACAACCGCGGCTAGGCGGCACGCCCCGCCACCCACCAGCCGCCACAACCGAGCGCCACGACCATGCTAGTCCGCCTGCTCTATGCCAGCCGCGCCCGCCAGGCCATCGACGCCGCCCTGCTCGACGCCATCCTGGCCGCCAGCCTGGAACGCAATCCGCGCCACGGCATCACCGGGGTGCTGTGCCACGGCAACGGCATCTTCCTGCAGGCGCTGGAAGGCGACCGCCAGGACGTGTCACAACTGTTCCAGGCGATCGCACGCGACCCGCGCCACCACGACGTGACCCTGCTGCATTTCGAGGAAACCTGCACGCGCGACTTTGCCGGCTGGGCGATGGGCCAGGTCAATGCGGCGCGCATCAACACCGCCACCCTGCTCAAGTTCTCGGCGCGGGCCGAACTGGACCCGTACCGCACCTGCGGTGCGGCGTCGCTGGCATTGCTCAAGGAGCTGATCGCCGGCGCGTCAGTCGTGTCGCGCACCGGCGAACGCGGACGGCACTGAGCCGCGCCGCCAGGGCCTGCGGCGCGCTTCTGTCACCAGGGCTAGGCCGTCACCTGGCCGAACAGGCCGCACTCCAGGTCACTCTCGAATTCCTCGACCCAGACCGAATCGGGGCCGGCCTCATAGACACTGGTCTTGTCCGTGCCCACCCGGCGCACGCTGACGCGCCGCACCCCGGCCTCGCGGCTTTCCTCGAGAATCTCGAACATCTCGGCCGCCAGCCCGACATGCCTGCATACCTGCAGGACCTGTTGCTGCTCGTCGGCGGGAAATTCGGTGAACGGTCTCGTTGCCATGGCATCCTCCGTCAAGGTTGAGATCGCCGCTTGCGCGCAGCGCTAACGCGCGTGGTGCCCATGCACCACGCCTGGAAAAGACATGCCGCGGCCGTCAGCCGGCGGCACATCCGCGCGCCCGCGGCACTACGGGGCGGCGGGCCGCAAACCCTCCTGGGAGGTAGTTGTTCGGACTCGGCGGACTCAGCTCTTGCGCTGGGTCACTGCCACGAACGGGGCCGGTGCGTGCTGGACGGACTGGCTGCCGCAGTTCGGGCAGTTCGGATGGGCAGAGGCGTGTTCTGCGAGATGCTCGGTTTTCTCGAACATATGGCCGCACTTCTCGCAGCGGTATTGGTAGACGGGCATGGCGTTCCCCAACGCGGTGCACGCGCCGCGGGGCGCGTGTCAGCTTCATTCTAGGACAGCGGTCCGCGCCCCGATGCGTGAAAGTTCGCGCTGCCGGAGCCGGCGCGCTGCGCGCACGCGGCGATGTCACCGCGAATCCACTTTCTCTCGCCGCGCTCCTGCCGCCACTGCATGAATGCGTCTTCCGCCGCGCATTGACATCAGGCAAATAGCTGGTCGCGCTCGCCGCGGAACAAGCGCCGCAATGCTGCGCAAACCCAGGTCAAGCATCGCGGCATGGCGCCGTTCAATTGGCAGGTCACGCATTTCCCGAACTGGCCGTGTCCATGCCCGCCTCAAGCAAGTTCCCTGAACTAGCAGAATTACGATTCAAGGGGTGGCGGAACATAGCCAGAATTTCGGATTTGTGGTGACGCAATCGCCCAGTGCAACCGGCGTGGACCGGTTGCCACCCATCCGGAGATAGCTATGTACGACGGAGTCTTGCGTGTCGCCCTGGCGGACGACCACCCGCTGGTCGTGGCCGCCCTGCGCGACTGCCTGCAGCGCAGCGGCAGTGTCCAGATCAGCTGCGAATGCCGCAACGGCACCGAGTTGCTCGGCGCGCTGGACAAGCATCCCGCCGATATCGCCATCACCGATTTCTGCATGGGCCACGGCGATACCTCGCTGGACGGCTTCAACCTGCTGGGCCGCCTGGCGCGCCGCCATCCGCTGACGCGCGTGGTGGTGATCAGCGCCCAGTCCAATCCCGCCATCATCCGCCGCGCCATGAAGCTTGGGGTGCGCGCCTTTGTCAGCAAGGAAGACCACCTGGAGGAGGTCGTGCGCGCCTGCATCCACATCGCATCCGGCGGCAGCTGCTTCTATTCGCCCGCGGTGCACGCCATCCTGCAACACGCCACGCTGGCCGGCGCACCGGCCACCGAACTGACGCAGCGCGAACTGGAAGTGATCCGGCTCTATGCGCAAGGCCTGCAGCTGACGGACATCGCCGGCAAGCTCGGCCGCTCGGTCAGCACCATCTCCAGCCAGAAGACCGTGGCCATGCGCAAGCTGGGGGTGCAGACCAATACCGGGCTGATCGGCTACGCCTATGAAAACCGCCTGATCTGACACGGCCGGACCCGCCGATGCAGCAAACCGTCGACCGAACCCGTGAGACCCTGGCCAGCGCCTTCGATGCGCTTGCCCACAACGCGCGCCGCCAGCAACACCTGTACTCGGTGACCATCGCGGTGCTGATCGCCATCGTGCTGTTCTCCGGCTTGCTGCTTGCCGGCCTGGCAACGGAACAGCACCTGGACTACCGCAGCAGCGACGTCTCGCGGTACGCCAGTTCGGTCTCGCAGTTGCTGCATAATGAGTCCTCGTTCCTGCGGCGCACCGTGCTGAGCATTCGCTACAACCTCGATGCGCCCGCACCGGAGCCGTCGCGCGATGCCGCCTTCGGGGCCTTCCGGCGCACCGGCACCGCGAGTCTCCACGTCGATGCCGTGCGCAAGGACTATCACCTGCTTGCCACCGAGGCAACGCGGCAGGGCTGGGGGGCCGGGCTGCCGGCGCAGTTCGTGCGGCTGCGGCAGATTGCCCTGGCTGCGGTGGCCACGCAGCAGGCGTTCGATCTCGACCACGGGGCCTACGCGGTCGCGCTGGACGAAGACAGCGCCGTGGTCATCAGCCAGCCCGAGGCCGGCGCGCGCGCATCGCTCGCGCTCGACCCGACGTTGATCCCGCGGCTGCGCACATGGCTGACCCAGGCGCTGCTGGAGCGCAGCGGCCACACCGTGCCGGCGCGCGACCAGCAGGTCTGGTTGGGTCCGCTGCGCCACCCGGTGGACGACGCCCCTGTCATGGTGCTGGCCGGCGCCGCCTATGCCGGCGACACGCCCACCATGCTGGTGGCCACCTGCGTGCCCCTCCAGGCGTTCCCCGCCGAATTGCAGCGCGCGGATGATCCGGCGCTGCTGGCGCTGCTCAATCCAGCCGGCGAGATCATCGATGTATAGCCACGCGACTGGCCGGCAGCATCGGCCAGCGTCCACGATGTGGCGGCCGGCGCGCGCCTGCTCTCGCACGGCACGCTCGATGTCACGCCATCCGGTGTGCGGCTGGTGCAGGCGCTGCCGGCCGGCTTCGGGCGGCTGGTCTACCACCTGCCGTACCGCATGCTGGGTGCGGCGCTGGCAGCGGAGCTGGCCGTGATCGCCGGCGCCATGCTGCTGCTGACCGGCGCCATCGGGCTGGCCGCGCGCTACTGGAGCCGGCACCTGCTGCGGCGCACGCACGCCGAAGCCTCGCGCGCGCTGGAAAGCGAGCTGATGAACCACGTGCTGGTCAATGCCACGCCGGTCGGCTTGTGCATCGTGCGCCAGCACGACTACGCCGTCCTGACGTCGAACCCGCTGGCCGGCGTGCTGCTGCAGTGGCAGCCCCATGGGCGCCTGCCCGATGCAATAGCGGAGGCGTTCAAGCGACAGCCGTGCGGTGGCGACAGCGGGCACGCCTCCATTTCCAGCTTCACCGTCGCGGCACCGCCGTGCGCGCCGGCAAATGAGCCACCCGGCCCCGGCGCCGCCGGACAGCGCTTCCTGCAAATCACCTACGCACCGGCGCGCTACCGCGAGGAAGCGGTGCTGTTCTGTGCCGTGCAGGACTGCACCGCGCAGCAGGCACTGCAAGAGCAGCTGCGCTCCGCCCAGCAGGCCACCGAGGCAATGATGCGCGCACGCTCGACCTTCTTCGCCGCGATGAGCCACGAGATCCGTACGCCGCTGAACGCATTGCTGGGCGCAACCTGGAACTGCTCGCGCGCGGCAGCGGCCTGGCAGCACACGCGCCCCGGCTCAGGGCGCTGGACACCGCCGCCGAGACGCTGCGCCGGATCGTCAACGATGTGCTGGACTTTTCCAAGATCGATGCCGGCAAGCTCAGGCTGGTCAACGCGCCCTTCCGCCCCGTCGAGGCGCTGGAGAGCGTGGCGCTGACCCATGCGCCGATGGTGGCCGGCCGTCCCATCCGCTTTCACCTGCAGCTGTCGCCATCGCTGGATGCGGAGGTCACAGGCGACCGCATGCGCCTGGTGCAGGTGTTCAACAACCTGCTGAGCAACGCCTTCAAGTTCACCGCCAGCGGCCGCATCACCGTAAGCGGCGAGCTGCGTCAGGACCACCACGGCACGCAGCGGCTGGTCTGCCGCGTCAGCGATTCCGGCATCGGCATGCCGCCGTCGCTGGCGGCGCGCGTATTCCAGCCGTTCGTGCAGGGTGATGCCGCAACCGCCAGC
Source organism: Cupriavidus necator N-1 (assembly GCF_000219215.1). Lineage (NCBI taxonomy): Bacteria > Pseudomonadati > Pseudomonadota > Betaproteobacteria > Burkholderiales > Burkholderiaceae > Cupriavidus > Cupriavidus necator. The sequence continues at coordinate 2,088,421 of NC_015723.1, forward strand.
CGCTATGGCGGCACTGGCCTGGGCTTGTCGCTCTGCGCCCGGCTGTGCGAGCTGATGGGCGGCAGCGTCAGCGTGGATAGCGTGCCGGACGTGGGCAGCGCATTCACGGTCTCGGTGCCGCTGCCGCCGGCCGCTGGCACGCAGCGGCCGCTTGTCCCGGCCGCCGCGGCGCAGTGCGGCGACGTGGTCGTGCTGTGCCAGGACATGCGCACCGGCGAGGCCCTGGCTGCGTGGCTCACTACGGCAGGCTGGCGTGCCGATGTGCTGGCATCGCAGGCGGCCGCGCTGGCGTCCCTCCAGGTCAAGCTGCCACGCGTCATCGTCGCCACGGAAGAGCACCCCCTGGCGGCACTGGGCGGCCTGCGCGATGCGGCAAAGGGGCCGCTTGTGTGGGTGACGCCGGAGGGCCCGCATCGGCCACGCCAGTGCGCCCCCGGCATCCTCGAAGTCACGGCCTACAGCCACCGCGCGCTGATCGACTGCGTGGCCCAGGCGGCCGAGGGCGCCACGCCGGCGCTTGCGCCGGCTGACGGCAACACGCTGGCGGTGCAGGCACTCGCGGCACCGGCCGCGGCGCCGCTGACGATCCTTGTCGCCGAGGACAATCCGCTGAACCAGACCCTAATCGCCGAACAGGTGCAGGCACTTGGCTGCCACCCGATCATTGCAGGCAACGGCAGGCAGGCATTGGCGGCGCTGGAGAGCACGCACATCGACGCGGTGCTGACCGACATCCATATGCCAGTCATGGACGGCCTCGCGCTGCTGCACGCGGTGTGCGCGCGGCATCCCGGCATGCCGGTACTGGCCTTCAGCGCATTCACGTGCGGCGAGCCGTCGGCAGACTGGCGCCTGCGCGGCTTTTCCGGCTTTGTCGCCAAGCCGGCGTCGTTGCAGGACCTGCAAGCGTGCCTGCATGGCCTGCACGGCCGCAGGCATGCCGCGGCCCCGCCTCCCGCCACCCATGACGATACGGCTGCGGCCTCACACGCCGAAGCCGCCGATCGCCGTCGCTATGAAGCCATGCTGCGCCGGCAACTGCAGCAGGACTTGCCAGCGTTGGCGCACATCATTGCACAGCAGGACCTGTCGGCATTGCGACACTGGGTCCATGCCGTGGCCGGCGCCTTCATGATCGTGCGCCGCCAGCCCATCGTCGAGGCGTGCTTGGCACTGGAAACACTGTGTGACGCCGCGCAGGCGTGGACCCCGGCCGCCGCAGCCGCGGGATAGTGCGCCCCGCGCGCAGCGCTCTACCACAATTAGCGGATTTGCGAGCATCGCCACGCGGGACGATAATGGCAATGCTGCGCCGTGGCCGTCCTGGCCATGCCTGACCGATGCTGGCGCGGCATTGTCTTCAATGTCTCTCCCCATGCAGCCAGAACAAGGCCTTCCCCAGCCACAGCGGACCTGGGCGATCCTCACTGTTTTCTTCGGCCTGATCATGGCCGTGCTCGATGGCTCGATCGCCAACATCGCCCTGCCGTCGATCTCGCGCGAGCTGCACGCCGATCCGTCCAGCACGATCTGGGTGGTCAACGCTTACCAGCTGACAGTGACCGTGTGCCTGCTGCCGCTCTCGTCGCTGGGGGACATTCTTGGCTACAAGCGCGTGTACCGGGCGGGGCTGGCCACCTTCCTGCTGGGCTCGCTGCTGTGCGCGCTGGCGGTCAACCTGCCGATGCTGGTGGCCGCGCGGGTGCTGCAGGGCATCGGCGGCGCCGGCATCATGAGCGTCAATACGGCACTGGTGCGCTTTATCTACCCGCCCACGCGCCTAGGCCGCGGCATCGGGCTGAACGCGCTGGTGGTCGGCGTTACCATCGCCGTGGGTCCGTCGCTGGGCGCGCTGATCCTGGCGGTCGCCAGCTGGCAATGGCTGTTCGCGGTCAACGTGCCGGTGGCCATCGTCGCGCTGGTGCTGAGCCGCACTTCGCTGCCGGCGACGCCGCCGCAGCCGCGCGAGTTCGACTACCCCAGCGGGCTGCTGTCGGCGTTGGTGTTCGGCATGTTCATCCTCAGCGTCGATGTTCTGGGCCATGCCGGCTGGCGCATCGCAGGCGCTGCGGGCATGGGCGTGGCCGTGGTGCTGGGTTGGCTGCTGGTGCGGCGCCAGCACGGCCGCGCCGCGCCGCTGGTGCCGGTGGATCTGTTTGCCAGCCGCGCCTTCAGGCTGGCGGTGGGCACCTCGTTCTGCTCCTTCATGACGCAGATGCTGGCCTTTATCGCGCTGCCGTTCTATCTCGAATACCAGCTCGGCCGCTCCCTGCAGGAAACCGGCCTGCTGATCACGCCCTGGCCGCTGATGGTGGCCGTGATGGCCACGGTGTCGGGCCGGCTGTCGGACCGCTATCCGGCCAGCATCCTGGCCGGCATCGGGCTGGCCATGCTGGCGTGCGGACTGGTCGGGCTGGCCACGCTGGGCCCGGACGCCGGCAGCCTGGACATCGTCTGGCGCATGGCGATGTGCGGCACGGGCTTCGGCTTCTTCCAGTCCCCCAACAACCGCGCCATGATCGGCGCCACGCCGCCCGAGCGCAGCGGCGGCGCCAGCGGTGCACAGGCGACCACGCGGCTGCTGGGGCAGACCACCGGTACCGCGGTGGTGGCGCTGCTGTTCAGCCTGGCGCCGACCAGCGCGGCGCGCATTGCGCTGTATCTGGCGGCAGTGGTGGCGGCGCTGGGGGCCTTGATTAGCCTGAGCAGGTTGCGCGATGCCAGCGGCGCGGAGCCTGCGCGCGGGGCGGTGGAGCCGGACGCCTGATCAGCAATTGCGTGCGCCCTCTCGCGCAAGCGGGAGAGGGGAGCAAACCCTCTGGGTTTAAAGGCCTACTCCGCCTTTGCCCCCGACTCCTTCACCACCCTCGCCCACTTCGCGATTTCCTGCCGCTGATAGGAAGCCAGTTTCTCCGGCGTGCCCAGGATCGGATCCAGCCCCAGCGTCTTCAGCTTCGCCTGCACATCCGGCAGCGTGAAGATGCGGTTGAGTTCGGTGTTGAGCCTGGCCACCACGTCCTTCGGCGTATTGGCCGGCGCGAACACGGCGAACCATGAATCGGCTTCAAAGCCCGGCAAACCCTGCTCGGCCAGCGTCGGGATATCCGGTGCCGAGGCCGAGCGCTTCGCGCTGGTGATGCCCAGCGCGCGCAGCTTGCCCTCGCGCACCACGGGCAAGGCCGACGGCAGGTTGTCGAACATCATGGTGATATGGCCGCCGAGCAGGTCGGGGATGGCCATGGCGCGGCCTTTGTAGGGCACATGCGTGATCTTGACGCCGGCCATCGAATTGAACATTTCCCCGGCCACGTGCGGCGAGGTGCCGACGCCGGGAGTGCCGAAGGTCAGGCCGCCCGGCCTGGACTTTGCCAGCGCGATCAACTCGGCCACGCTCTTTGCCGGCACCCCGGGATTGACCACCAGCACGTTCGGCGTCGAGGCGATCAGGATCACGGGGGCGAAGTCCTTGACCATGTCGTACGGCATCTTGCTGTACAGCGCGCCGTTGATCGAGTGCGTGCCGACCGTGCCCAGCGCCAGCGTATAGCCGTCGGCCGGCGCGTGCGCCACGGCTTCGGCGCCGATATTGCCGCCCGCGCCCGGCTTGTTGTCCACCACCACCGGCTGGCCCCATGCGGGCGAGATCTTTTCCGAGACGATGCGCGCCAGCGTGTCGGGCGCACCGCCGCTGGGGAAGCCGACCACGATCCGGATCGGCTTGGCGGGATAGCCTTGTGCCAGCGCGGGGGCCGCGCTCACCAGGGCGGATGCGGCGAGCATTGCCGCGGCAACGGTACCGAAACGCATGGATTCTCCTCCTGTTGCCGGCGGCTACATGGCTGCCCGCATTGTGAAGACGGCGGCCAATGCCGCCGCCGGAACCTGCCAGGACTACTCGTGCCTTCAGACCGCGATGCCGCCGAACTCCTGCATCACCTTGTCATGCAGGCGGCGCATGCCGCGCAGCCAGCGGTCGTAGTCTTGGCCCTTGCGGCGATAGTACTCAAGCACCTCCGGGTGCGGCAAGATCAGAAAGCGCTCGTCGGCCACCCCTTCCAGCGTCACCGCGGCGACGTGCTCGGCGGTGACCGAGCCTTCCTGCAGGAAGCCCTTGCGCTCACCCTTCTCGCCGAACAGCATGTTGGTCTGCACGCCCTGCGGGCAGATGCAGCTGACCTTGATGCCGCGGTCGCCGTAGGTGATCGACAGCCACTCGGCAAAGCCGATGGCGGCGTGCTTGGTCACCGCATACGGCGCCGAGCCGATCTGCGACAGCAGTCCCGCGGCCGAGACCGTGTTGATGAAGTAGCCGTCGCCGCGCTCCAGCATCTGCGGCAGCACCGCCTTGGCCGCGTGGATATGCGCCATCACGTTGATTTCCCAGATGCGCTGCCAGTCGTCGGCGCTCGCCTCCAGCCCCTTGCGCAGGATGATGCCGGCGTTGGAACAGAAGATATCGACCTGGCCAAAGCGGCGCGTGGCCTCGTCGGCCAGGCCCTGCACCGCGGCGGCATCGGCCACGTCGACCGGCTGGGCGAACACCTGGCACGCAGGCGCCGCGGCCTGGACTTCGGCGGCAACTGCGGCGGCGCCCGCCGCGTTCAGGTCGGCCACGGCCACGCCGCGCGCGCCGGCCTGCGCAAAGGCCAGCGCCAGCGCGCGCCCGATGCCGGTGGCCGCGCCAGTCACCACGACGGTCTTGTTGCGTACTTCCATGGGTTGTCTCCTCGTTGAATTCGGATGCTTGCGTCAGCCGTTGGACGCGTCGGCGCGGGTGCATGGGCCGGGCTCAGGCTGCGCTGAGGCAAAGCGGGCGGTCGCACGCGCGCCGCCCGGCTGCCACAGCCGCGCCTGCAAGGTCTCTGCAAGGTCGCGCACGCGCGGGCCCAGGTTGCTTTCCAGGATCTCGGGCGACAGCCGTGTCGCGGCCCCGCCGATATTCAGCGCCAGCACCTCGCTGCTGCCCGCCAGGCGCAGCGGCGCCGCGGCGCCGCTGACGGTGCGGTCCCATTCGGCATGCGCCACGCAGAAGCCGCGCCGCGCGTGGTCGCGCAGCGCACGGTCGATGCCGGTGCGCACGGCGGGCCAGCGCGTGCCGTAGTGGCGCGCCAGTTCGGCCAGCGCGGCCTCGCGGTGATCGACATCCAGCCCCGCCAGCCAGGCGCGGCCGATCGCCGAGGTGGCCATCGGCAGGCGCGCGCCCGGCGCCAGCCGGATCACCAGCGCCCCGCGCGGCTGGCAGCTTTCCAGGTAGACCATGGCGTGCCGATCAGGCATGGCCAGTGCCACCGTGCAATCGGTGGTAAACGCCAGTGACTGCATCAGCGGCTGCGCGATCTCGCGGATGCCGGCGCCGCCTACATAGCGGTGGCCCAGCACCATCGCGCCCTGCCCCAGCCGGTATTTCTCAGTGGCTTCAATGTAGGTGAGATAGCCGAGCGTGGCCAGCGTGTAGGTGAGCCGCGACACGGTCGGGCGCGGGATGCCAGTGCGCCGCGACAGCTCGGCGTTGCCCAGGTAATCATCCTGCGGCCCGAAGGCGCGCAACAGCTCCATGCCGCGTGCCAGCGCCGTGACGAAGTTGCGGTCGTCGGCGCAGGCATGGGCCGCCTGCGCGTCGGCCGGCACCAGGATATGTGCGGCATCGGGCGGCGGGGTTGGAATGGTGGTGGTGCGTTTCATGGGCAGGCGGCCGGGAAGAGAACATTGATAGCAGTAACGGGACTGCCCAGGGGCCGCTATGTAGGGAAAGCATGTGCGCTAGAAACGGCGTTGATGGATACGAATCAGTAAGGTAGTGCGACTTTTGTCATCAACAACAGTAGAACGCTTTGAACAGGGGAAGGTGGGGCGCACGCCGCCGCCCCTTACATTGACTACGATGGCGCCCTGCCCTCCTACGGACTAGGCGCAATTTGTAAGCGCACCGCACGAAATTCTTGTAAATACAAACCATTCTCATTTATGATGCGCCACTTTCGTTGCTTTCGCCTTGGGCCGTCATGTTTGTCCGCCGTCTTGCCATACCCGCCGCCGTCAGTTGCCTGTTCCTGCCTCCCGTTGTTTCCCACGCCGCCGAAGGTCTCACCACGCTGCCATCTGTGACGGTCAGCGCCGCCGCCGACGGGCAAACTGACCTCGGCTTCACCACGCGGCGGCCGGCCGGAGTGACCAAGTCGGATCAATCAGCGGCCGACGCCGCGCAGTCGATCACCGTCATCACACGCGACCTGCTCGACAGCCAGCAGGCACAGAACCTCAGCGACGCGCTGCAGAACTCAGCCGGCGTGGTCACCAACGTTTATGGCAGGCGCGGCTGGGACGACTTCATCATCCGCGGCCAGCGTGCATCGGAATCGATCTTTGCCGACGGATTGCTCGTCGACAGCAACAACCGCGTGGCGCAGGAGCTGTTCGGCGTGGAACGCGTGGAAGTGCTCAAGGGACCGGCCTCGATCCTGTTCGGCGCGGTACAGCCGGGCGGCCTGGTCAACATGGTCAGCAAGCGCCCGCGTGCCGAACTGTTCGGTGAACTGGGCCTGACCGTCGGTAACTACGGCTTCCGGCAGGTGACGGTCGACGTAGGCACGCCACTGGCCAAGGACAGCAAGGCCGCGTTCCGCCTGAACGCGCTGATGATGAACAGCGACGATCCGACCGACTACGTCTGGTATCGCAACCGCTGGATCGCGCCGTCGCTGACGCTCGACCTTGGCGCGCACACAGACTTCACGATCCTGACCAGCCACAACCAACGCAATTACGTGCGCCAGCAGGGCCTGCCCGTGAATGGCACCCTGGTGCCGAACCGCAATGGCGTGGTGCCGAGCAACCGCTTCATCGGCGAGCCGAATGCGCCGTCTTATGACGGCGAGCAGAATCGCATCGGCTACGCGCTGACGCACCGCTTCGACTCCGGCTGGACGTTGAACCAGAACCTGCGCTACCAGACGTCGTCGCTGACCGGCACGCTAGTGTCGGCCGGCACGATGGCCGTCAACAGCCAGGCGATGAACCGCAGTGGCACGCAGCAGAGCTTCTCGGGGGACTCGTTCGGTGTCGACACTAACGTGCAGCGGACTTTCGCGTTCACGGGGCATGCCCACAGCGTGACCTTCGGCATCGACTACCGCCATACGAAGGAAGACCGCTTGCAGAAAACGTGCCGCGTGGCAGCGCTGAACGTCTACAACCCGGTCTATGGCGCCAGCATCAACTGCCCGTCCGCCTATAGCCTGGACGCGACCGATACGCTAAACGCGGTTGGCCTCTATCTGCGCGATCAAATCCGTATCGCCGAGCGCTGGACTGTGACCGGCGGCGTGCGCTACGAATCCACGCAAACGAGCACAACGGACCGGCTGGCGCGGTCGCGTACCGGCAACGACAACAACGCCGTCACCGGCAGCGCGGGCGTGATGTACGACCTGACGCACTGGGCGCGTCCGTACGTGAGCTTCGCCACTTCGTTCCTGCCGAACGCCGGCACCGACGTCAACGGCGCCACGTTCAAGCCCGAGAAGGGCCGCCAGTACGAAGTGGGCATCAAGTTCGACATGCCGGACAAGACCGGCCTGCTGACACTGGCCGCGTTCGACCTGACACGCACCAATGTGCTCAGTACCGATCCGGTTAACACTGGCTTCAGCGTGGCCGTCGGCGAACAGCGGTCGCGCGGGCTGGAAATGGAACTGACGCAGGATCTCGGCAATGGCCTCAGCGTTTCGGGCGCCTATGCCTACATCGCAAGCGAAGTCACCGGGGACACCACGGCTGCGAACGTCGGCAAACCGCTCAACAGCGTGCCCCGGCACAGTTTCTCGGTCTGGAGCCAGTACCGCTTCCGCGGCGCGCTGGCCGGCTGGTACGTCGGTGCCGGCCTGCGCGGCGAGAGCGCCAAGCGCGGCTACAGCTTTAACTACACCGTGCCGGGCTACGCGGTGGCCGATCTTGCCGTCGGCTACGTAGCATCGCACTGGCGCGCGGCGTTCAACGTCAAGAACGTGTTCGACAAGATGTACTACGCGGGCGGTCTGAACAACAACGTGCTACCAGTGGGCAATCCGCGGGTGGCCATGCTCAACGTGACGATGAACTATTGATACGGCGCCCACCTGGAACCTCCAGACCAGTAGTGAGGCGGCCACCAAGCTGCTGTGGTTCGAATCGAACCGATCGCGTATCGGCGGCCATAGCATCGAGTCGTCAGCCTACCTGAAACCCGTTGTCAGCCTGGCCCTGAGAACCCAGGCGGGAAAAACGCCGCCCCATCACCGCAATCACCGACCCTAGAATCTGCATCCCCCGCTGAATCTGCTCCACCGTCAAACTCGCATAACCCAGCACCAATCCAGCCGCTCGACGCTGTCCATGCGACCGGGCCCCTGCAAACAACGGTGATACCGGGTAGACCCCCACATCCTTGCCGCGCGCAGCGGCCACCAGCGCTGTCTCGTCCTGGGGCCGCAGCGACGGCAGCCACAGCACCACATGCAGCCCCGCCGCCGTACCGCAGACTTCCGCGTCCGCTGGCAGGTAGCGTGCGACGCCATCCAGCAAGGCTGCTCGCCGACGCTCGTTTTCCCGGCGCATGCGCCGCACATGGCGTTCGTAGGCACCGCTTTCGATCAGCGCTGCCAGCACGCGCTGCTCCAGCACGGGCGCATGGCGGTCGGCCAGCCGCTTGGCCTGCCGGAACACCGGCACCAGTTCAGGCGGCAGCACCAGGTAGCCGAGCCGCAGGTGCGGCGACAGCGCCTTGGAGAAAGTGCCGACGTAGATCACGCGGCCGTCGGTGTCGATCGAGCGCAGGGTGTCGATCGGGCGCTGGCCGTAGCGGAACTCCCCGTCGTAGTCGTCCTCGATGATCCAGGCGTCGTGGCGCTGCGCCCATTGCAGCAGCTCCAGGCGCCGGCCGATCGGCAGCACACCCCCTAGTGGGAACTGGTGCGACGGTGTCACGTACACCAGGCGGACACGATCGTCCTGGGGAAGGCTGGCGGTATCCAGGCCATGCCCGTCCACTGGCGTGGCCTGGCACCTGGCGCCGGTGGCTTCGAAGCAGCGCCTTGCCATCAGGTAGCCAGGGTCTTCGAAGGCGAAGGCATCGCCGGCATCCAGCAGCAACCGTGCGCACAGATCGATGGCCTGCTGCGAGCCATGTACCACCAGAACCTGCTCGGCCTCGCAGGCCAGTCCCCGGGCACGCCGCAAATAGCCCTGGAGGGCGCGTCGCAGCGATGCCTCACCTTCGGGCGGGGCGTATGACAGGCTGTTTTGCTGACGCAGCAGTTCGGCCTGGTAGGCACGCCGCCAGGCCAGGGTTGGAAAGTCCCGGGAAGCCACCGCCCCATACAGGAAGTCGAAGCGAACCGGTTCAGCTTGCAGCGGTGCCGGCATGCCGAGTCCCGCCACGCGACGCCCGAATTCGGACAGGGTTGGGGCCGACCTGGAGTGCCGGCCTGCGGTCAGCCCGGCTGGTGCCGGTGCCGCCAACGGGCTGGCGATTCGGGCCACCCGCCCCACCGCGGTGACGAGGAAGCCCTCGGCCACAAGTTGTTCGTAGGCGGCGGTGACGGTGGTACGCGATACACCCAACTCGGACGCCAGCGCTCGCGTGGACGGCGCCCGGGCACCCGGCGGCAGTGAGCCGTCCGCGATCTGGGCGCGCAGAAGATCGTAGATGCGGCGTCCCGCGCCCGTGGCTCCGGCACGGTTACCGGCTGGCTGGCGTGACTGGCCCATAAAGAATCATGAAAACTGGACCTTCTGATTGTGCCAGTTGTCGGCGAGAGTATCGAGCATTCCATCCCTTCCGATTCCCCACCATGTACATTCCTGCTCACTTTGCTGAAAACCGGCCAGAGGAACTGAGCCGCATCATCCGCGAGCACCCGCTGGGGATGCTGGTTACGCAAGGCAGCGCCGGACTGGATGCCGACCACATCCCGTTCGAGTTCGATCCCGGCGAGGGAACCCACGGCGTGCTCACAGCCCACGTGGCCCGCGCGAATCCACTCTGGCAGCGTTGCCCCACGGGCTCGCCGGTCATGGTCGTCTTCCGCGGCGCCGAGGCCTATATCTCGCCCAACTGGTACCCGAGCAAGCATGAGGCGCACCGCCAGGTGCCGACCTGGAACTACGAGGTGGTACACGCGCACGGCACGATCACCGTGCATGATGACGAGCGTTTCGTTCGCCGCCTGGTTGCGCGCCTGACCCGGCGGCACGAGACAGCCGAAGCCAGGCCCTGGAAGATGGGGGACTCCGCGCCGGAGTACATCGACAGCATGCTGCGCAACATCGTGGGCATCGAGATCGCCGTCACTTCGCTGGTGGGCAAGGTCAAGCTCAGCCAGAACAGGGAGTTGCGGGATCGCCTCGGTGCCGCCGACACCCTAGAGGCGCGGGGGTATGGCGAACTTGCACAGTGCATGCGCAAGGCTGGTTGAATTGCCCCCGGACCCGCGCTCAGCTTTGCCTCACCATTGACGAACACCACATCATGTCACTCATCCCCTTCCTGATCGCTGCCATCGTTCTCGCCATCACCCCCGGCCCGGGCATCGCCTATGTCGTTGCACGAACGGTGGCTGGCGGCCGGTCCGAGGGCCTGGCTTCATGCTTCGGCACCGCCCTTGGTGGCTTGCTCCATGTGCTCGCGGCGGCCTTGGGCCTGTCGCTGGTCATTGCCCAGTCAGCCGTGGCGTTCAACCTGCTCAAGTATCTGGGTGCGGCTTATCTGGTGTACCTGGGGATTCGCATGTTGATGCGCAAGCAAGCGCCGGTCACGCTCGAAACCATGTCATCCAAAGGTGCGCGCCGCGCTCTGGTCGAGGACATCATGGTCGAGGTCTTGAATGTCAAGACGGCGCTGTTCTTTCTGGCGTTCCTGCCGCAGTTTGTCTCGGCAAGCGAACCTCTGGTGCCGCAGTTGGTGCTGCTGGGCTGCATTTGCGTCGCGCTCAATACGCTGGTCGACGTTGTCGTCGTGTTTGCCGCGCATCGTCTGCTCAAGTCTGGCGCCGCCCGCGAAGCTCGCGCCCGCTTGATGACCCGGATGTCGGGTGTCACGATGCTGGGCCTGGGCGCCTTCCTTGCGCTGGCCCGGCGCGAGGCCTAGACAGGGGGCGGTTCGGCGCAGGGCTCGAACCGCCCGCCTCTCAAGCCGCAGCCCGCCGGGCCGCACAGCGATACTGCGCCAGCAACGCCTCCCGCCGTACTGCCGCCGCATCCATGCTGGCCTCCTTCACGTGGCCGTAGCCGCGGATATCCTCAGGCAACGCGGCAAGCGCCAGCGCGGCGTCGACGTTGTCCGCGCTCAGGGACGCTGCGAACTCGTCGACCATGGCCAGATAGTCGTTGACCAGCGCCCGCTCGGCGCGGCGCTCGGCAGTCTTGCCAAACACATCGAACGCCGTGCCACGCAAAACCTTCAGGCGCGCCAGCAAGCGGAATGCCGTCATCGTGCGCGGACCGAAGCGGCGCTTGACCGGGCGGCCCTTGCCGTCACCCTTGTCGTTCTTGGCCAGCAACGGGGGCGCTAGCCAGAAGTTGAGCTGGTAGTCGCGGCCGGGCTCCCCTTCGAACTGGGCGCGCAGCTTGTCCAGGAAGGCGGGATCGGCGTAGAGGCGCGCCACCTCGTACTCGTCCTTGTAGGCCATCAGCTTGGCCAGGTTGCGCGCCACGGCCTCGGTCAGCGGCAGCTTGCGCTCGATGCCCAGTTGCTGCTCCGCTGCGCGGATGCGCTCGACGGCCTCGCGGTAGCGGGCAGCGTATGCGGTGTTCTGGTAATCGGCCAGCATCGTCTCGCGCTTGCGGATCAGGGTGTCGAGCGTCTGCGGGATTGCCACGACCTGTGCGGCCGGGGCCGCCGGAGCACCCGGCAAGAGCGCCTTTACCGCCGCCTCGCCATGGTGCGCGAGATACCGTCCCCATTCGAATGCCAGCCGGTTCTTGTCGATCGACACCCCATTGAGTTCGATCGCGCGCAGCAGGCTTTCACGCTGCAGCGGGATCCAGCCCTTCTGCCAGGCAAAGCCGAGCAGCAGCGGGTTGGAGTAGATGGCGTCGGCCAGCAGGGTCACCGCCCATGCGCTGGCGTCGAAGAACGCGCAGGCATCGCCCACGCTGGCGCGCAGGTCCTGCTCGGCGCTGGCGCCGGGGAACTTCCACTTCGGGTTCTTGATGAATTCCGCGGTGGGCGTGTTGGCGCTGTTGACCACGGCGGCGGTCAATCCGTGCCGGATCTTCGACAGCACCTCGGCCGAGGCCGAGACAATGGCGTCGCCCCCGATCACCAGGCGCGCCTCGCCCGTCGCGATACGCGTCGCATGCAGGTCGTCCGGGCCCGGTGCGATCTGCACGTGGCTGATCACCGCCCCGCCCTTCTGTGCCAGGCCAGCCATGTCCAGCACGGTCACGCCCTTGCGTTCAAGGTGCGATGCCATGCCCAGCAGGCCGCCGATAGTGACCACGCCGGTGCCGCCCACGCCGGTGACCAGCACGCCGTACGGCCGCTCCAGGGCTGGCAGCCGCGGCAGCGGCAGCGCTTCGAAGTCGGCGCCGGTGCCCTTGCCACCCGCTGCCGCCGGCTTGCGCACCTGCGCCCCCTCGGCGGTGACAAAGCTAGGGCAGAAGCCGTTGACGCAGGAGAAATCCTTGTTGCACGACGACTGGTTGATCTTGCGCTTGGTCCCGAGTTCGGTCTCCAGTGGCTCCACAGACAGGCAGTTGGACTTGGCCGAGCAATCGCCGCAGCCCTCGCAGACCGCATCGTTGATAAAGGCGCGCTTGGCCGGGTCAGGATAGGTGCCGCGCTTGCGGCGGCGGCGCTTCTCGGTCGCGCAGGTCTGGTCGTAGATCAGGATGGTGACGCCCGCGGTATCGCGCAGCTCAACCTGGACGGCGTCGAGCTGGTCGCGGTGGAACACGGTCACGCCGGACGGCAGCATGTTACCGTCGCCATACTTCTGCGGCTCGTCGGTGACGACGACCAGCTTCTTCGCGCCCTCGGCCAGCACCTGGTGCGCAATCTGCGGCACCGTCAGCACGCCGTCGATGGGCTGCCCGCCGGTCATTGCCACGGCGTCATTGAACAGGATCTTGTAGGTGATATTGGCCTTTGCCGCGATCGATGCGCGGATGGCCAGCAGCCCCGAGTGGAAATACGTGCCGTCGCCCAGGTTGGCAAACACGTGCTTGTCACCGGTGAAATGCATCTGGCCGGTCCAGGCCACGCCCTCGCCGCCCATCTGGCTGAAGGTGTCGGTATTGCGGTCCATCCACAGGGTCATGTAGTGGCACCCGATGCCGGCCAGCGCACGCGAGCCTTCCGGCACGCGCGTGGACGTATTGTGCGGGCACCCTGAGCAGAACCAGGGCTTGCGCTCCAGCGCGATGCGCGGCTGCGCGGCCTCGCGCTCCTTGGCCTCGATCAGCGCCACGCGCGCTGCAATGCGTGCGCGCACCGCTTCCGGCAGGTCAAGGCGTTCCAGCCGGCGGGCGATGGCCTTGGCGATCAGCGCCGGCGACAATTCATAGTGCGCCGGCAGCAGCCAGTTGCCACGCGGCACCGACCACTCGCCGCCATCGTTGCCACGCTGGTCGAACTTGCCGAAGACCTTGGGCCGCACATCCTCGCGCCAGTTGTACAGCTCTTCCTTGAGCGCGTATTCGAGGATCTGGCGCTTTTCTTCCACCACCAGGATCTCTTCCAGGCCGGTGGCGAACTCACGGGCGCCGTGCGCCTCCAGCGGCCACACGCAACCCACCTTGTAGACGCGGATGCCGATGCGGGCGCAGGTGTCGTCGTCCAGGCCCAGGTCTGCGAGCGCCTGGCGCACGTCAAGATATGCCTTGCCGGCGGTCATGATGCCGAAGCGCGCGTTCGGCGAATCGAGCACGACGCGATTGAGCCGGTTGGCCCGCACATAGGCCAGCGCCGCATACCACTTGTGGTCAAGCAGCCGCGCTTCCTGCTCCAGCGGGGAATCGGGCCAGCGGATATTGAGGCCGCCCTGCGGCACGACAAAGTCCTCCGGCAACGCGATCTGCACGCGCTCGGGATCGATCTCGACCGAGGCGGTCGACTCCACCACGTCGGTGACGCACTTCATTGCCACCCACAGGCCGGAATAGCGGCTCATGGCCCAGCCATGCAGGCCGTAGTCGAGGTACTCCTGCACATTGGCGGGGTACAGCACCGGGATGCCGGCAGCCTGCAGCACGTGTTCCGACTGGTGCGCCACGGTGGAGGACTTGGCGGCATGGTCGTCGCCGGCCAGCAGCAGCACGCCGCCATGGCGCGACGAGCCGGCCGAATTGGCGTGCTTGAGCACGTCGATGGACCGGTCCACGCCCGGCCCCTTGCCATACCACATCGAGAACACGCCGTCGCGCGTGGCGCCGGGGAACAGGTTGACCTGCTGGCTGCCCCAGACGGCGGTCGCGGCAAGGTCTTCGTTGACGCCGGGCTGGAACACCACGTCGCTGGCCGCCAGGTGCTGCTTGGCCTTCCACAGCGCCTGGTCCACGCCGCCCAGCGGCGAGCCGCGATAGCCCGAGATAAACCCGGCGGTGTTGAGGCCGGCGGCGCGGTCGCGCGCCTTCTGCAGCATGGGCAGGCGGACCAGGGCCTGCACGCCGCTCATGTAGACGCGGCCCTGCTCCAGGGTGTACTTGTCGTCCAGGCTGGCGCTGGCCAGGGCTTCGAGCAAGGCGGGGTTCAGCGGGGCATTCACGATTCTCAGTCTCCGTGCTTGTTCTCTTGTATCTGGAGCAGTTTAGAAATCCGTGCCGTCATCGTAAAATCATGAATTCCAACACCTGATATCTGCAGAACGGATACCTCGGAGACCCCCCATGTTCAAGGTGCGCGAAGGCTCGGAAAGACTGGCCAAGGAAGTCACGCTGAGGCAGTTCCGCTATTTCGTCGCGGCCGCGGAGACCGGGCAATTCTCGATGGCCGCGACCGCCGAGCATGTCTCGCAGTCGGCCATCACCAATGCTGTGCTGGCGCTTGAGCAGCGCCTGGCCGTACGCCTGTTCGATCGCCGGCCCCACGGTGTGACGCTGACGGCAGAAGGCCACCTATTCTTCCAGCACGCCCGCCAGATCCTGGATTCGGTCGAGGATGCGCTGCGCGAGCCGCGCTTCCAGGTGCACGGGTTGCAGGGCAGCGTGCGCCTGGCCGCCTCCTACACGGTGCTGGGCTACTTCCTGCCGGGGCTGCTGGCGCGCTTTCGCACCAACTATCCGGACATCGAACTGGATCTGCTCGACATGGACCGGCCGGATATCGAGCGAGCCGTGCTGGCGGGGGAGATTGAGCTGGGCATTGCGCTGCTGTCGAACCTGGAGCGGCCCCAGCGCTTCCAGCGTCATACGCTGATGCGTTCCCGGCGCCAGCTGTGGACCTCGTCCAGCCATCCGCTGCTGGCCGTGGAGCGGCCTTCGCTGCGCGATATTGCGGCCTATCCGTATATCCTCATCACCGTGGACGAGGCCGAGGAATCCACCCTGCGTTACTGGCGCAGCCACCGGCTCGCACCCAAGGTCGCATTCCGGACCGGCTCGATGGAGGCCCTGCGCGGGCTGGTGGCGCATGGCTTCGGCGTCACCGTGCTGTCCGACATGGTGTATCGCCCGTGGTCACTGGAGGGAAAGCAGATCGAGGCCCGGCCGATTGCCAATGCGGTGCCGGACATGGAGGTCGGCATGCTGTGGCAGCCCGGGCGCAAGCTGGGCAAGCCGGCGGATGCGCTGAGGGAGTTCCTGATTCACGCTTGCGGGAGCTGAGGCGCCGAGTCCTGCGGTGTCGTGTCGTGCCCAACCCAGCGCAGAAAACCAAAAGAATTGGTGCAATGCAACATAAATGCACCTATGCTTGGAGGCATGCCGGCCGGACACGCCTTCAAAAAGCGATCCAGACGCCGCTCGCCTCCCAAGAATTTGCCAGGTGTCCGTTTTCATCGGATGCCGAAGGAAAACCCGCGTGCCCTCCTCCGTTATTCCGCAGCCTGTCCTCGACGCTTCTGCAACAAACTCCTCCCGCCTCTTCAGTGAAATGTGCGAACTGCTCCAGGCGGCAATACATGTCGTCAGCATTCGCACTACGCGCATGGCGATCGCCGGTCCGGCGCCTGACGAGCAGGACCAGCGCGAATTCAGCCTGATGAGCATTGAGAAGGGAGAGGCCGCATCGGAATCGTTGCTTGCGATGGGTTCGGGATGGATCAACCTGACCATGACCCTCGCAAAGGACACCAGCGACCATCTCTGGGCGACATCCGCGGCCGCGGCCACGCTGGCATGCAGTCGTTCCACCGCGCAATGGTTCGAACGCCAGGCCGACCTTCTGCAATTGGCCGCCGGGTTCCCCGGCAACCCGCTGAAGCTGGCAGACCTGGCGACAAACCTGATGCAGGAAATCCTCGCGCCGATCCACGGCCGTGCGATGGCAAATGCGAAGCGCCTGGGCGCAGCGTGAAGGGCGCCAGGCCCGCGGTTGCATCGCCACGGACCGAATCAGACAGCACCCGCACGCAGCCGCGCGAACAGGAAACCGCTGACCAGGCCGACCCGGTCGGAGCCAGACGCCGGCAACGCTTGCGCCGATTTTCTAGACGGTGACGGCCGCGACCCCTTCCAGCGCGATAATCCTTGTTGTCGCACACCTTTCCCGAATCGCCTTGAGGCGGGCGTACTCTGGCGAGTCATACCAGGCCATCAAGGCATCCATGTCCGGGAACTCGACGATGACGAGACGATGCGGCTGCCAGTCTCCTTCGAGAACTTTGGTTGGACCGCCACGGCCCAGATACTTCCCACCATACCGCACCTCGGTAGCAGGTACGTCTCGTTTGTACTCTTCAAAAACGGCGGGGTCCGTGACGTCAACGTCGGCAATCAGGTATGCAGCCATGACACGCTCCTATCTGCGCTAGTTCCCCGCTTGATTGTAGTTGCCACAATTGCCAGTGCAGGCCGCCTGCTCGACGCCGCGCCGGTAAAATGCAGGTCGCCGGCATTCATTCGCGAGCACGGCATGGACTGGTTCTCGTAGCATTCACCAGCCCATACAAACTACACGGACGGAGACATGCCTTGAACATAAAGAGCCGATTCACCCTGGGCCTGTTGGCGACGGTAAGCGTTATCGCGGCTACACCAGCTTGCGCACAAGAGCAATGGCCGAGCAAGACAATCCGCTTTGTCGTGCCCTTTGCCGCCGGCGGCGCCAATGACCTGATGGCGCGCGCCGCGGCCGAGGGCGCCACCAAGGCGCTGGGCCAGACCGTGCTGATCGAGAACCGGCCCGGCGCGGGCGGCACCGTGGGCGCCGACATCGTGGCCAAGAGCGCGCCGGATGGCTACACCTTCCTGATCAGCGCAGCCGGCGTCATCTCGAACGGCATGATCAAGAAGTCCATGCCGTTCAAGGATGACGCGCTGGTCCCCGTCGCCATGATCGGCCTTGCGCCCTCGGTCATCGTGGTGCCGAAGAACGCGCCCTACAAGGATCTGCGCGACTTTGTCGAGGCGTCAAAGAAGGGGAGCGGTTTCAACTTCGCGACCGCGGGAACCGGCAGCACCCCGCACTTCGTGGCGGAGATCCTGAATGTGAAGTACGGCGCGAAACTGCAGCCGGTGCCCTACAAGAGCGGGTCGGAAAGCACTACGGCAGTGCTGGGCGGCCAGGTGGAAGGAACCTCAGAGGCCAGCATCATCGCCCTTCCGCATATCCTGCACGACGGCAAGTTCAAGCCGCTGGCCACCACCTGGACGCAACGCATCTCGGCCTACCCGCAGCTTTCCACCGCCGTGGAGCAAGGTTTCCCGGAGTTGCAGATCGCGCATTGGGCCGGCGTCCATGCACCCAAGGGGACGCCCGATGCGATCCTGGACAAGGTGGCCGCCGCGGTGGACAAGGCCATGAAGGACCCGGCCGCCGCCGCCAAGCTGAAGGCCGTGGGCATCGAGCCGGTCGGCGGCACGCGTGCGGACTTCGTGAAGTTTGTCGATGCGGAGCGCAAGCGGCTGGGCGAGATCGTCAGGGCTGCTAGGATGCAGGAGAAGTAATCGCTGCGCCCGCCATGCCGCATCAACGGTCAAGACGCTGGGGCGGCGTTGCTTTCATTGGCCGATGCCGCAGGCAGGTTGCGGCGCCCCCAGTTCTCTGCCTGCCGCTCCAGATGCAGGCGGATAAAGTCCATCAGCGTTCGCGTTGCCAGCGTCGGATAGCGGTTTGGCGCGGTCAGCATGTAGACGCTGTCGCCCACGCCTTCGGCTTCGCACTCGGCCAGCGCCTCGCGCATTTGTCCGGACTGCATTTGCCGCCAGACCGCATAGCGCGGCAGCAGTGCCACGCCCAGCCCGCCCATCACCGACTCGAACAGGAACGGATAGTCGCCTGACTGGATCCGGGGCGACACGCGCAACGTCATCGGCGTACCCGCCAGCCATACCTTCAGCGTAAAGCGGCGCCCTAGCGATGCCGGGGCAATCATGTCGCAGCGCTCCAGGTCGGCCACGGTCCGGATCGGACCGTGACTGTCCAGGAACGATGCCGACGCGCACAGGCACCAGCCGACATCGCAGATGCGCCGCGCCACGTGGTCATCCGGCGGCTGCGAGGTGATCTTCAGCGCCACGTCGACCTCGGCCGGGATCAGGTCGCCAATGTTGTCGTTGATGACGACGCGCAGCGAAATCTGCGGGTAGTTGCGGGCGAATTCCAGCAGCAATGGCGTCAGGTAGAGATGACCCAGTCCCGTGGGCAGGCGGATACGCACGTCGCCGCGCACCACCTGGCCAAGGCTGTCGATCGAGGTATTGGCCGACTGCAGTTCGTCCAGCATGCGCAACCCATGCGCGTACAGCAACTGACCAGCTTCGGTCAGTTCGACATGGCGCGTGGTGCGGCGCATCAATTGAGCGCCCAGGTGCTGCTCCAGCAATTTCAGGCGGCGCGATACGTTGGAGCGGGTCATGCCGCTGCGCTCGGCGGCGGCGGTCAGCGTGCGCGACTCGACCATGGTGACGAAGAGCCGCACCAGGTTGAGATCGAAATTATTGTCAATCATGAGTCAACACCGTAGGCACAAATCGAGGGATTGTCCTGGCAGGAAGCCAACCCTAGCATAAACCTCCTGCTTATCCACCTTCAAATCCCATGTCCGCACTGCCCGCTTCCGACCTGTCCGACACCGACCTGCCCTTCACCGGCCTGCGCGTGCTGGACATCAGCCAGGGCATTGCCGGCCCGTACTGCGCGCACATCCTGTGGCAGCAAGGCGCGGAAATCGTCAAGGTCGAGCCGCCCGCGGGCGACTGGGGCCGCAAGGTCGGGGTCGTGCGCGGCGATACCAGCGCGCTGACGATTGCCTATAACGCCGGCAAGCGCAGCGTCTGCATCGACGCCACCACCGACGCCGGCAAGGAAGTGCTGCTCGGCCTTGCGCTGCAAGCGGACATCGTTGTGCAGAACTTCCGCCCTCAAGTGGCGGAACGGCTGGGCGTGGGCTATGCGGCACTGGCCGCACAACGGCCCGCGCTGGTCTATGTGTCGATCAGCGGCTATGGCCCGGACGGTCCCTATGCCGACTATCCAGCGTCGGACTCGGTGATGCAGGCCGACTCCGGGCTGATGTTCGCCAACCGTGCCGCCGACGGTGGCGCGCGCCGCATCGGCATGCTGCTGGCCGACGCCGCCACCGGCCTCTATGCCGCCCAGGCCTGCGCCGCGGCGCTGTGCCGGCGCTTTCGCAGCGGGCGCGGCGGCCATGTCGAGCTGAACCTGTTCGATGCGTGTTGTGCGCTGCAGGCCAACAACCTGCTCGAGCACGCGATCGGTGGCCCGACGGCCGCCGGGCCGGTGAGCGCGCCCAATGGCGTCTATGCCAGCAGCGACGGCAGCGTGACGCTGCTGGCGCTGAACAACGCGCAGTTCGCCAAGCTATGCCATGCGCTGGACCGCACCGACTGGCTGGAAGACCCGCGCTTTGCCGACAATGCCGCGCGCATGGCCCACGCCGGGCTGCTGAACCAGCAGGTGGCCGGGCAGATCGCCACGCGCACGACCGCGCAATGGCAAGACATCCTCAGCCGGCATGACGTGCTGCATGCCCCGGTGCGCAGCTATGACGACGTGCTGGCGCACCCGCAGGCCGCACACCGGCAGACCTTCCAGACGATCGCGCAGCCGGGGCTCGGACCGCTGCCCTTCGCCGGCATCCCGGCGCGCGACATGCGCCGGCCAGCCGGCCCGGCGCCGGCCAACGGCGAACATACCGTGCAGGTCCTGCGCGAGGCCGGCTTCGGCCAGCAGGCCATCGACGCATGGCTGCAGCAGGGTGTGGTGCGACAGGCGACGGCCCCGGCGGCCAAGGCAGGTGTGCAATGAAGGCGCTTGTCTGCAAGCAGTTCGGCGGCGTGCAGGACTTGGCGCTGCAGACCATTCCGGAACCGGCGCTGGCCGACCCGCATGCGGTCACGATTGCCGTCGAGTACGCCAGCGTCAGCCATGCCACCGGCCTGATGATCGCCGGCCAGTACCAGCGGCGCCCCCCGTTGCCCTTCGTGCCCGGCACCGAAGCGGTCGGCCGCGTGGTGGCCTGCGGTGACGCGGTCACGCGGCTGCGTTCCGGCGACCGGGTGGTGGCGATCGCGGACTGGGGCTGCTTTGCCGAGCAGGTCACCGTGCCCGAGTACACCGTCTACCGCGTCCCGGACGCGCTGCCGCCAAAGGCTGCGCTGCCGATCCCGATTTCCTATGGCACGGCGTATTGCGGGCTGGTGTGGCGCTGTGCGCTGCGCCCAGGCGACACGGTGCTGGTGCTTGGCGCCGGGGCCGGTGTCGGCCTGGCCGCCGTGGAGATTGCGCGCCAGCTCGGCGCCACGGTCATCGCCTGCGCCAGCACCGAGGCCAAGCGAGCCGACGCGCTGCGGCGCGGCGCCACGCACGCGCTGGCCCCGGCGGACCTGGCGGCATCGGTCAAGGCGCTGACGGACGGCCGTGGCGCGGACGTGGTGGTGGACCCGGTCGGCGGCGACCTGTTCAACCAGGCGCTGCGCGCGGCGGCGGCGAACGCACGCATCCTCAGCATCGGCTTTGCCAGCGGCACCATCCCGCAGGCCCCGGTCAACCTGCTGCTGGTCAAGAACCTCACGCTGCACGGGTTCTTCTTTGGCCGCTACATCGGCTGGACGCCCGCCAACGAGCGAGCCGAGCATGCGGAGGCGCTGCAGGAGGTCATGGCGACGCTGTTCGATTGGGCCGCGCAGGGCAAGCTGGAGCCGACCGTATCCGCGGTCTATCCGATCACCGGCCTGGGCGACGCCCTGGCCGCGCTGGAATCCCGCCAGGTGGTGGGCAAGGTAGCGATAAAAATCAAGGAGACAGAGACGTGAACACCCGATACCAGAAACGACTTCCTGCGTGGCCGCGGCTGCGCGCCGCACTGATGCTGGCGGTAGCCGCGGCTGCGTTGCCGGCTGCCGCCGTCGCGCAGGACTTCCCGCTGCATCCCGTGCGCATGGTGCTGCCCTACCCCGCCGGCGGACCGACCGACCTGCTCGCTCGCGTGGTCGCAGTCAAGATGGGCGAGAGCCTGGGCCAGAGCGTGGTGGTCGACAACAAACCCGGCGCCAGTGGCATGATCGGCGCCGAAGCCGTGGCGCGCGCGCCCGCCGACGGCTACACCATCCTGGCCAATGCCTCGCTGCATGTAATCAACCCCAGCATCCAGCCGAAGATGCGCTATGACTCATTCAAGGACTTCGTGCCCGTCACGCAGCTGGCCGACGTGCCGCTGGTGCTGGTGGTCAACAACGCATCGCCGGTAAAGACCGTGCAGGACCTGATCGCCTACGCAAATAGTCAGGGCGGTGCGCTCAACTTCGGCTCGGCTGGCAATGCCTCGGCCCAGCACCTGGCCGGCGAATCGTTCAAGCTGGCAGCAAAGGTGCCGATGCAGCATGTGCCGTACAAGGGCAGCGCGCCGGCGCTGACGGACCTGATGGGAGGCCAGATCCAGCTGATGTTTGATTCCATGCCGTCGGCGATGCCCTTCATCAAGTCCGGCAAGCTGCGTGCCGTTGCCGTGACCACCGCGCGCCGCGCGAGCGCGCTGCCAAACGTGCCCACCGTCGCCGAGTCCGGCCTGCCCGGCTTCGACATCAGCACCTGGTACGGCCTGTGGGCGCCGCGCGGCACGCCGGCCCCGGTCGTGGAAAAGCTGGCCGCGCATGCGGCCAGCGCGCTGAAGCGGCCCGATGTGCGGCAACAATACGCCGACATGGGCGCCGAGCCGGTCGGCTCTTCACCCGGCGACTTTGCCCGCTACAACGCTTCCGAAGGCAGGAAATGGGCGGAAATCGTGCGGCACTCGGGGGCGAAGGCAGACCAGTAGCGCACTGCGGTTGCGGCAGGACTGGCCGATGCCGGGTGTCGGCCAGACGCGCAGTTGGCCAATCTTTCAGATTGCCGCGATCAGTTTCCGGTCGGAACCGACCAGTCCTCCACCACCAGGCCAGGAACGCGCCGGAACGCCTGGTCATTGGTCACCAGCACCGCACCAGTCTCCAGCGCGTGCGCGGCAATCAGCAAGTCCAGTGCCCCCATTGGCTGTCCTTGGGATTCCAGCGCAGCGCGGGTCTCACCATAGCCGGCCATTACTGAAGGGGTCCAGGGCAACACCTCGACCCTGCGCAGCAGTTCGTCGACTGCGCGCGCGAGGCGCGCTGCACCGGGGCGTTTGGCCAGCCCGTACATCAGTTCCGCGCCGGTGATGGCTGACAGGCACAGCGCCGCCATCGGCGCGGCCGTCACGCGTGCCACGACTGCCGGATGTGCCCGCAGCAGGTGGCTCACGATATTGGTGTCGAGCATGTAGCGCGTCATTCGAGGCCCGCCAGCGGATCCCTGGCTTGTTCGCCCTGCGCGCGGCCGGCCAGGAAGTCTGCCGGCACGGCGCTGTCCTTGATGGCTGCCAGGAAGCCGTCCCAACTCTCCGGCCGGCGCGACAGGATCACGTCGCCGGTGGACGGGTCGCGGCGTATATATACCTCGCGCTCGGCGAAGCGGAATTCCTGCGGCAGCCGTACCGCCTGGCTGCGGCCAGTGGTGAAAATTTTGGCAGTGGTGCTCACGATGTTTCCTTTGATAGCTATCAAAAGATATACCATAGTTCGATAGATATCAAGATACTTATCTGTGCCTCGCATCCGGGAGTCGTTTAGCACCGCAAACGTGCGCCCAATGCGCGCAAGTTGAGCATCGGACCCACGGATCCGCTCCTCATTTCCCCCACACCCCCATTCCAGCTACGGGTTATTGCTCGTTGAAGGGTGGCATGTCTGTTGCATAGCATTCAAGTAACTTGAATTTGGTGCAGGCGGCTTTCAAGAAGCCGCCCCGGGTATCCGCAGGCGGCCCGCATCGGTTCGGGTCCGTGACGCCGGGCCAGTGGCCCGTCCAATTTGTCCATGCAACCCAGGGGGAAAGAGAGTGCGCAAGAAACACACTGCAGTAGCCGCCGCCATGGCAGCCGCAGCGACCGCAATGGTCCTGACGGCAGCACCGGCGCAGGCCAAGGATGTCGTCAAGATTGCCTTTGTCGGTCCGCTGACCGGTGGCGTGTCGTCGATCGGCCTGGGCGGACGTAATTCCGCGGACCTGGCCGTGCGCTTGCGCAATGCGGACCCGAAGGCCAGGTACACCTATGAACTGGTGGTGCAGGACGACGAATGCCGGCCGAACGTCGGCGTGCAGGTGGCGACCAAGATCGCGGCGGACAAGTCCATTGTTGCCGGCGTGACGCACTTCTGCTCTGCCGTGGCCATGGGTACAGTGGGCGTCTACAACCGCTTCGGCATGCCCGCCGTCGTGTGGGGCGCCGTGCTGCCCGAGGTCACCTACGGCAACAAATTCAAGGAGATCCATCGCGTCAACGGCACGATGATCAACCAGAGCGAAGTGGCAGCCAAATTCATGACCGGGCTGGGCTACAAGAAGTGGGCGATCATCCATGACACCACCGACTACGGCAAGGGCCACAACAAGTATTTCAGCGAGTTCCTTAAGAAGGATGGCGGCACCATCGTAGGCACGTTCGGCGTGACAGCCGATCAGCAGGACTTCACCACGGAGCTGACCAAGATCCGCGAACTGAAGCCCGACGTGGTGTATTTCGGCGGCCTCACGCCGCTGGGCGTGCGCATCCGCACGCAGATGGACAAGCTCGGCATCAAGGCCCAGTTCGAAGGCACGTCGGGCATCAAGTCCGATGCCTATATCGAAGGCGTGGGCAAGCCGCTGTCGGAGGGTTCGCTGGCGTTCATCGAAGGCGCGCCGGTAGAGAAGCTGGCGGGCGGCCAGTTCTTCATGGAACGCTACACGCAGCAGAAATACGGTGAACCGCCCGAAGCGTACGGCCCGTTTGCGTTCGCCGCGGCCAACCTGATCATGGACGCCGTGGAAAAGGTGGGCCCGGACCGCAAGAAGGTGCGTGATGTGCTGAACGGCACCAGGGACGTGAACACCATCATCGGCAAGGTCACCTTCGACGACCACGGCCAGAACGTGGTGCCGCTGATCACCAAGTATGTGGTGGAAGACGGCAAGTGGGTGATCTGGGAAGACAGCACCTACGGCAAGGGCAAGAAGAAGCTGACCGGCCTGTAAGCATGGCGGCCGGGTTCGGGGCGCTCCTGCCCCCCGCCCGGCCCCGCGCCCGCCTGGGCATCCGGAATTCGGAGGATACCGATGAGTGTATTAGGGCAGTACGTCTTTAACGGGCTGATGCTCGGGATGATCTACGCCATGGTGGCGGTCGGGTTCACGCTGTTCTTCGGCGTGCTCGACGTGATCAAGTTTTCTCATGGCGATGTGCTGATGGTGGGCGCGTTTGCCGGGCTGGCGGCATCAGCCGGCGTGGTGGCGATGCACGTGGATTCCCCGTGGCTGCAGCTGCTGGCCATCGTGGTGTGCGCGGTGACGGTGACCGGCCTGCTGGGCGCCGGCATCGCCCGCGTCCTGATCCTGCCGCTGCGCCGTGCGCCACCGCTGAACACGCTGCTGGCCACGCTGATGCTGGGCACGGTGCTGCGTGAGGCGGTCCGGCTGTTCTACCCGGACGGCTCGAACCCGAAGCCGTTTCCCGCGCTGCTGCCCGCTGGCGAGTTCACCATCGGCGCGCTCTCCATCCGCGCGGACAACCTGATCCTGCTGGCCGCCGGCGTAGCCATCATCCTCGGCGTGCATCTGCTGATCACCCGCACGCGCTTTGGCATGGCCATTC
Source organism: Cupriavidus necator N-1 (assembly GCF_000219215.1). Lineage (NCBI taxonomy): Bacteria > Pseudomonadati > Pseudomonadota > Betaproteobacteria > Burkholderiales > Burkholderiaceae > Cupriavidus > Cupriavidus necator. The sequence continues at coordinate 2,113,722 of NC_015723.1, forward strand.
GTGCCGTGGCCCAGGATGGCGAAACGGCCCGGCTGATGGGCATCAACTTCGAGGTAGTGGTACTGGTCACGTTTGCGCTGGGGTCCGCCATGGCGGCACTGGCGGGCGTGATGAATGGCCTCTACTACAACGAGATCAACTTCAACGTCGGGCTGCTGCTGGGAGTGATCGGCTTTGCCGCTGCCATCCTGGGCGGGCTCGGCAATATCTACGGCGCCATCCTCGGCGGCTTCCTGTTTGCGGCGCTGCAGGTACTGGGCAGTGCCATGCTGCCGGCCCTGGTGCCAGACATCCCGAGCGCCTACAAGGACGTATTCGCCTTTGCCGTGGTCATCGTGCTGATGGCCTGGAAGCCGACCGGACTCATCGCGGAGAAAGCCAGTGAACGTGTCTGACAACGTCTCGAAGCCGCTGCCTGCGGTCCCCGGCGCAACGACCGACGGCTCGCAACGCCGCCCGGCCATGGTGCTGGCCATCGCGGCCATCGCCATGGTGGCCTATCTCTACTGCTTCCTGCATGCGGAATCGCAGCTGGCAGTGGCCGTGCTGCTGGCACTGGCCGGGGCCGCGGTGTTTGCGGCGGGCCGGCTGGGCCTGACGCAGGCCGTGGAGCAGGCGACAGTGCGGCGACCGGGCCAGTCCAGGCTATGGGCGCTGGCCGGCACGCTGGCGCTGATCGCGCTGTTCCACGAGAGCCATTTCGTCCTGTTGATGCTGTGTGCGGTGCTGCTTTACACCACCGCCTGCCTGGGGTTGACCGTCCAGTTCGGGTTTTCCGGCGTGTCCAACTTCGCGGGCGCGGCGTTCTTTGGCATCGGCGCCTACACCACGGCCGTGCTGGCCACGCACACGGGCATTCCTCACGTGCTGGTGATCGTGCTGTCTGGCGTGGCAGCGGCCGTGATCGGCTCGGTGCTGGTTGCACCCGTGCTGCGCACGCGCGGCCACTATGCGGCGCTGGTGACCATCGCGTTCGGCATCCTGTTCAAGACCTTCCTTGAGGTCAACGACGTGCTGGGCGGGCCGCAGGGCCTGCAGGTGCCCGGGATGACGCTGTTCGGCTTCGCGTTCAATGAGGGCGTGACACTGTTCGGCGTGGACGTGTCGTTCTACGCCAGCTATGCGCTGCTGAGCCTGCTGATCTGCGCAGGCACGTTTGTCGTAGTCAAGGCGCTGGAACGCTCGTGGGTAGGCCTGGCGATGGACGTGGTGCGCACCGACGAGACCGCCGCCGCCGCGTTCGGCCTGCACATCGCCCGCTGGAAGGTGATTGCGTTCATGCTCGGCAACTTCTTTGCCGGCATCGCGGGCAGTGTCTACGGTATGGTCACTGCGTTCGTGGCGCCCAACAACTTCACCTTCGCCGACTCGCTGCTGATGCTGTCGATCGTGATCCTGGGCGGCCTTGGCAACGTGGTGGGCCTGGTGCCAGCGGCGATCATCGTGCTGGTGCTGCCCGAAAAGCTGCAATTCATCCAGGAATACCGCTTCCTGTTCTACGCGGCGCTGGTGATCGCCATCCTGCTGTTCCGCCCGGACGGCCTGATGCCGCGCAAGACCCGCCTGTTCTTTCCCCGGGAGGATGCGCAATGAGCGACGCGATGATCCAGGTGCGCGACCTGACCATGCGCTTTGGCGGCCTGACCGCGCTGGACAAACTCCAGCTCGATATCCGCCGTGGCGAGATCCTGGGCCTGCTCGGCCCCAACGGCTCCGGCAAGACCACGTTCTTCAACGTGCTGACGGGGCTATACAAGGCCAGCGCCGGAACTATCACTTATGACAGCGACAACGTCATCGGCAAGACGCCACAGCAGATCTATCGCAGCGGCGTGGCGCGGACGTTCCAGCGTTCGCGGCTGTCGCTGCCGCTGACGGTGTTCGACAACATCGTGATCGGCGATTACCAGAACATGCAGCACGGGCTGGTCTTCAACCTGTTCCGGCGCAAGGCGTTCCGCGCCGAGTACGAGCGCTACGTGGAGTCGGTGCGCGAGCTGCTGGGCATCTTCAGCCCGCCGCTGGTGGCGCGGCTGTTCGAGCCGGTGGAAACGTTCACGATGATCGACCGCCGCCGCATCGAGGTCTGCCGGGCCCTGATGAGCCGCCCTCGGCTGCTGCTGCTCGACGAGCCTTCGGCTGGCATGACGCATGACGAGACCCACGAGCTGATGGACGACATCCTGCAGGTGCGCGGCAAGCTGCAGGACCTGTCGGTGGTGCTGATCGAGCACGAGATGAACGTGATCGAGCGAATCACCGACCGCTGCATCGTGCTGAACTACGGCAAGAAGATTGCCGAGGGAACCTACGCCGAGATTACCGCCGATCCCGACGTGCAGACCGCCTATCTGGGGGAGGAAGCCGCATGAGCGACAGCACACTGCGCGTGGAAGGGCTGACCACGGGCTATGACAAGGTCAACGTCCTGCACGATGTCTCGATCGAGGTGCCGCCGGGCAAGATCACATGCATCCTTGGCGCCAACGGCGCCGGCAAGAGCACGCTGATCCGTTCGATCCTGGGCCTGACACCGCCGCGCCAGGGACGCATCCTGTGGGACGGCACGGACATCGCGGACGAGAAGACCCACAACATCATCGCACGCGGCATCTCCTGCATTCCCGAAGGCCGCAAGGTGTTCCCGCGCATGACGGTGGCTGAAAACCTTGCGCTGGGCGCCTTCCTTGAGGCGGACCCGGCCAAAGTGCGCGAGCGCATCGAGCGCGTGTACACGATCTTCCCCCGGCTGCGCGAGCGCGCGGGCCAGCTCGCCGGCACCATGTCCGGCGGCGAACAGGCGATGGTGTCGATCGGGCGCGGACTGATGGCGCAGCCGCGGCTGCTGGTCATCGACGAGCCGTCGCTGGGCCTGTCGCCGCTCTACGTGAAGGAGAACTTCAAGGTCATCCAGCAGATCAACGAACTGGGCATGACTGTGCTGCTGGTGGAACAGAACGCGCGCCAGACGCTAGCCATCTCACACCAGGGCTATGTGCTGACCCAGGGCCGTGTCGTGGCCCAGGGCACCGCGCAGGCGCTGCGCGAGAACGATGAGGTTCGTGCAGCCTATTTCGGCTGATCCGGAGAACATGCGATGGACGATTTCCTCGATCTTCCGGTCCGCACCCTGGCGGCGATGGTGTCCCGGCGCGAACTGAGCGCCGAAGCGGTGGTCCGTGCGGCGCTGGCCCGCATTGCAGCGCAAGACGCAGGCATTCTGGCCTGGCAGCACGTGGGTGGCGACACCGCCGTGGCGCATGCGCGGCGGCTAGATGCCGGCGGCGCGTCAGGCGCCTTGCCGGGCGTCCCGCTTGGCGTCAAGGACCTGATGGATACGGCCGACATGCCGACCACTTATGGTTCGCCGATATACGCCGGACATCGGCCGGGCGTGGATGCGGCGGCGGTAGCACTGGCCCGGTCGGCGGGCACGGTCGTGGTCGGCAAGACCGTCACCACCGAATTCGCCACGTTTCAGCCTGGGCCGACCCGCAACCCGCGCGCGCCGGCGGACAGGCCCCGCACCCCCGGCGGCTCCTCGAGCGGATCGGCCGCCGCCGTCGCCGCAGGCATGGTGCCGCTGGCCTTCGGCACACAGACCGCGGGATCGATCATCCGGCCGGCCGCCTATTGCGGCGTGGTGGGCTACAAGCCCACGCATGGCACGCTGCCGCTGGCCGGTATCAAGCCGCTGGCACCGAGCCTGGATACGGTGGGCGTGCTGGCCCGCCGCGTGGACGACGCGGCCTTGTTCATCGGCACCTTGGCGCGCGATGCCGCGGTAGCGGATGCGTCGACGGTACGCCACGCGCCGCTGCGCATCGGCATTTGCCGCACGCCGCATTGGGAACGCGCCAGTGCCGATACCCAAGCTGCGCTGGACACCGCGATCCGTGCGCTCGAACGCATCGGTGGCACGGTGCGCGACTTCAACCTGCCGCAGGCTTGCCACGGGCTGACTGAAGCCCAACTGGACATCATGGCATTCGAGGCACTCGCCGCATTCGCGCCGGAAGCACGCGAGCACGCAGAGGGCTTTAGCGCGGCTTTCGCGCGCCAACTCAAAGCGGGCCGCGCCGTCACCGGCCAGCGCTTCCATGTCGCGCTGGCCCACGCGGAAGCAGCCCGCACGGCGTTCAGTATGGCGATGGCCGAATTCGACGTCGTACTGGCCCCGAGCGCCGAAGGCGAAGCGCCTGCTGGCCTTGGCGCCACCGGCGATCCGATTTTCTGCCGCATGTGGTCGCTGCTGGGCACCCCATGCGTCCATGTGCCAACGGGGACCGGCGCCACCGGCATGCCGGTTGGCGTGACCGTGACGGGGCCGCGCCATGCCGATGCCCGCGTGCTCGGCATGGCTCATCGTCTTGAGCAGGCGCTCGGCGCCAGCCTTGCCTGATATCTGGAGACCAAATTGACCGTATCGAACCCGCCCACCCTCACCAACGCACAAACCATTGCCGAACGCGCGCAGGATCATGTGGGCGCCGAGCGCCTGGCCGCATCGCTGGCAGCCCTGGCCCGGTTTGGCCTGCGCCACGACGGCGGCGTTTCCCGCGAAACGCTGACCGCGATCGACCTGGCCGCCCGGCGCCACCTGATCGACCAGGCACGCGCGCTGGGCTGCACAGTCGGCATCGACGATTGCGGCAACCTGTTTTTCCGCCGCCCCGGCCGCGAAGACCTGCCGCCGGTGCTGACCGGCAGCCACGCCGATACGCAGCCGGTGGGCGGCAAGTACGACGGCGCGTACGGCGTGCTGGCCGGCCTGGAAGTAATTGCCGCGCTCAACGCGGCCGGCATTGAGACATTGCGCCCCGTCGAGGTTGTGTCCTGGACCAACGAGGAAGGCAGCCGCTTCGGTCCCGGCGCGATGGGGTCGAGCGCCTTCGTCGAACCCGCGCGGCTGGCAGGCTATCGCGACGTGACTGATGCGGCCGGTATTCGGTTCGGCGAGGCGCTCGATGCCGCGCTGGCGGAAAGCCATGACGTGCCCAGGGTGCCGATGGCGCGGCCCATGGCGGCATGCGTCGAACTGCACATCGAACAGGGGCCGGTGCTGGAAGGCGCAAATGTGCCGCTGGGCGTGGTCACCGGCATCCAGGCGGTACGCTGGTTCCGCATGGAATGCACGGGTACGATGGCCCATGCCGGCACCACGCCGATGGCGGTGCGACACGATGCGATGGCCGCGGCCGTGGCCATTGCGCAAGACCTGTACACGCTGGCGCCGCGCCATGCGGCCGCCCCCGGCACTCCCGAACTGCGCCTGACGCTGGGCCGCTGGAGCGTGGCGCCGAACTCGGTCAACACCATTCCCGGCCACGTCACGTTCACGGTCGATATGCGCTGCCTGGACGACGCCGCGCTTGATCGCGCCGAAGCGGCATTGCGCGCGGCGTGTGTCAGGCACGCACATGCGCCCGAAGCGGTCACGGTCACGCGCTTCTTCCATCGCGAGCCGACGCATTTCCCCGAGGCCATGCTGGGCACCATCGAGCGCGCCTGCTCGCGTGCCAGCGGCAACGCCGGCCGGGCGCTGCCGATGCGGCTGACCTCCGGCGCGTTCCACGACGCCATGTACCTGGCCGACCATTGCCCCACGGCGATGATCTTCGTGCCAAGCAAAGGGGGCATCAGCCACAATGCCGCCGAAGATACGGAAGGCGCCGATCTGTTCCTTGGAGCCCAGGCACTGGCTTACACTGTCGCCGAACTGGCCAGCCGCTGAACACATCGACGTACGGCGCCTGGCGGCCGATCCAAGTCCAACCCATTCCGAGCCTGCATGGCAAAGACCGAGCGCCCCACACCTGAAACGGCCGACAGCAAGTCGGCCACCCTGACGCTTGGCGTCAAGCTGCGCCACGCCCGGCTGGTGGCCGGCTACACGCTGCTACAGCTCGCCGGGAAGGCGGGGTGCTCGGAAAGCCTGATTTCAAAGATTGAGCGCGGGCTGGCCACCCCGTCGTTTACCACGCTGCACCGGCTGGCCGTAGCGCTGGACACCAATATCGGCGCGCTGACCAGCGACGAGGAGCCAAACCAGTCGCCGATCCTGCGGCATGGTGAACGCCCGGTGATCCGGGCCGGCGGCGTGGCGCTCGAACGCGTGGTGCTGCCCAAGCGTGGCGGCCTGCTGCAGGCCAACATCCACATCGTCTGGCCCGGCGAGGCCAGCGACGGGCAGATCGAGCACCAGGGCGAGGAAGTGGGCTACGTGCTCGAAGGACAGCTCGAACTGATGCTCGGCGACGACGTCTACCTGATCGGCCCGGGCGATGCCTTCACGTTCGCCAGCCAGGTGCCGCATGGCTACCGCAATGTGGGCGACGTCGTGGCCAGGGTGCTGTGGGTGAATTCGCCGGCCACCTTCTGAGACGGGCGGACGAAATGCGGGCTTCCGCAGGGAAGCCCGCGCCTTGGGGTCAGGCCCGCAGGAAGGCAGACTTAGCGTAGAACCCGTCTTCAGTCCTAGTCGTCATCGTGCCAACGGCGCCACTCGCGATGGCGCTCTCTCCACTCGCGTTCCCTCCACCGCCGTTCACGCCACTGTTGTTCACGCCATTCGCGTGCTTGCCAATCGTCGTAGTAACCAGGCGCCACTACCACCGGGCGCGGAGCCACGTAAACTGGGGCCGGCTCGTAGTACACCGGGGGTGGAGGCGCTGCAACTACGACACCTGGAATACCGATGCCAATTCCGACGTCTACCCTTGCCTGGGCGGTGCCTGACGCAAGCACGGATGCGGCTGCAATTGCACAAACTGCCAAGATCTTCTGCATGATGCTGTTCCGTCGAATGTTGCCAATACCTTAGGGGGTTCTCGCCATGTTTGGTATGAGCAGAACCTAAAGCTGGTTACCTCGTGTAACGGCGACAGCTTGTGACAGTTGACCACGGCGCTTGAGAGTCTTGTAAGGCTTTGTATCCACGCCTTCGTGGGCTGACGCTTCATTGACGTCCTTATATGAACACCGCCCGGATGCCAAGGTAAATTGAAGGGCTTTGGCTTGTAGGTATGGGTTGCTGTCTTATATCCGACCTTGCTGCAGGAACGTGCCTGCGGGCCTTGATGGAATCAGCCGGGAACGTCCCCATCTCCCACGACGGGCTGTAAGCCGCTTGGACGTCATCGGGTTTGCGTTCCCGCGGTCCGACCTAGTTTGCCATCACACCTTATCTCCTTACCCTGTGCAACCCTGAAGGTATTCGTTTGTGCCCTGCTGTGGTCGTGCTTTCGCTACGCAGGCCGTGCGCTGATATAGCCGGGTTCATAGACGCGGCGATGGGCAAGCAATGCCCAGGCGGTGCGCGCCATCTTGTTGGCTAGCGCGACGATGGCAACATTGGTCGGGCGCCTGACCAGCAGGGCCTCAGCCCAGCACGGGCGCCGCTTCGAGCGGGTCAGCACGATGCGTGCGCCATGGATCAGCAGTTTGCGCAAATAGGGATCGCCACGTTTGCTGATATGGCCGAGGTGAACCTTGCCGCCGGTGCCACTCTGGGTTGGTACCAGGCCCAGGCTGGCCGCGAAGGCTCTGCCTGAGCGGTAAGCCTGGGGAGATCCCATGGTGGCAACCAGGGCCGTGGCGGTGATCGGGCCAATTCCCGGAATCGCATCCACACATTGGGCGGCAGGCTCGGTTTTTAGCCATGCAGCGATCTCTTGCTCGGCCGCGAGGATTTCAGCGTCCAACTGCCTGAGTCGCTGTAACTGGCGCGACAACAGTCGCCACAAGGGAGCCGGGATGGTTTGCTCGATCTCGCTCAGTCGGGTGACAAACTGCGCCATGGCAGCCTTGCGACCAAGCACGAAGTGCAGGCCGTATTCGCCCAGCAAGCCGCGAATCTGATTCACTTGCCGCGTGCGGCTGTCGACTAGTTCCGAGCGAATTCGGTGCAATCCAAGTAAGGCTTGCTGTGCCTCAGTCTTTACCGGTATCGGTCGCATCCCAGGTTGCTGCGCGGCTGTCCAGATCGCGCGCGCGTCGGCCGCATCGGTCTTGTTGGTCCGCACGAACGGTCGCACGTACTTTGGGTGGAGTAGGATGGCTTCATGGCCCAGGCTGATAATCTTTCTTGCCCACCAGTGCGCGCCGCCACACGCCTCCAGTACGAACTTGCCGGGGGTGCGATTGCTCAGAAAGGAAATCAGTTGGGTCTTGCTGAGGCGCCGGCTGTGCGTCTCGCCCGTCTCTGGGTCGACCCAGTAGAGCTGGAAGATCGACTTTGCAAGATCCAGCCCATATGTCGTAGCATTCATTTGGGCTCTCCTTACCTCAAGTGATGGTTCGGATCTTCACTTTGGCACATCGATGCCGTCGGTCAAGCGAGAGCCCCTCATCGTGGAACCCCCGCTAGCGTTACTGACGGGCGGTGTTCATTCCATCTCCCCGTCCTCAGCCTTCGGCTGCCGCCTTACGGCGGAAAGGACGAGGATTCCTACGGCGCTACGTGATGCTCTACGTAGTCACTTCGGTGGGTTCCTGCTTCGTAGAGCGGCTTGACTACGCCGACTCTCCACAGGCTGCAACGCGGTGCCCCCGCGCCAAAATGTTGATCGCGCCGACCACGTCGGCGTGATTCGCATAGCCGCATGCCACACAGGCGAAGCTCGCCTGGCTCTGCCGGTTCTCGGCAGATACATGCCCGCAGCAAGGGCACGTGCGACTGGTGTGCTGTGGCGGCACAGCTATTAGCCAGCCGCCATTCCACGCTAGCTTGTATTCCAGTTGACGCCCGAACTCGTACCAACCCTGATCGAGGATGGCCTTGTTCAGGCCGGACTTGGCCCTGACGTTCTTGCCCGGTTGCCCGCTTGAACCGGCCGCTGACTTGGACATGTTCCGTACCTTCAGGTCCTCGATACACACCATCGCTTGATTTTCGCTGATCGTGGTCGTGGCTTTGTGCAGGTAGTCGAGGCGGGCGTTACCGATGCGTGCGTGGATACGCTGGATTCGGGCCTTGGACTTCTTCCAGTTGTTGCTGAATTTCATCTTGCGGCTCATCGCCCGCTGCGCACGGCGCAGTCTGGCTTCGTGCTTCCTAAAGCTGTTGAGCGGCGCGAGGAAAGTGCCATCGCTCATGGTGGCAAAGCGAGCGATGCCCATGTCGATGCCGATGGCGCTGGTGGCTTTCGGCACAGGTCGCTCGACCTTCCGCTCAGTCTGGATCGAAACAAACCACTTGCCGCCCGAAAGACTGACGCAGGCATTGCGTACCTCACCGAGTACGTCGCGGCTGTTCCTGTATCGCAGCCAGCCCAGCTTGGGCAAAAAGATACGCGAGTTGGTCTGATCAAGCTTGATTTGCTTCTGGTCGGGATAGCGGAAACTGTCGCCCAGACCCTTCTTCTTGAAACGCGGGAAGTCGGCCCGTTTTGCGAAGAAATTTGTGTAGGCCCGCTCCAAGTCCTTGAGCGTCTGTTGAAGAGGATGGACTGGTGCATCAGCCAGCCATGCTGTTTCCGTGCTGTTGCGCCACTCCGTGAGTTGCTTACACAGACCGGCATAGCTGAGCTTCTTTTCGCCTTGATCGTAACGCTGTTTCTGCAACGCCAGCGCCTTGTTATAGACGAACCGGCACGATCCGGCATAACGGCGCATGTTGCGCTGCTGCTCGCCGTTCGGCATCAATTCGTATTTGAAGGCTTGAAGACGCTGCATGGCCCAATCATACTCTTGGCCTATGAGCGACGACAATGACATTCGGCAGAGGACCTGCGCGACATATTTACCGGCGTTTGCGCAGATTTCGAAGCTGAACTGGTGGAGTTCGATGGGGAGGACGATCACGTTCACCTTCTTGTGAACTACCCGCCAAAGGTCGCGGTGTCCGCACTGGTAAACAGCTTGAAAGGGGTATCCAGCCGTATGATCCGAAAGAAGAACTACCCGAGCATCAGCAAGAAGCTATGGGGCGGTGCGCTGTGGTCGCCGTCTTACTTCGCAGGGAGCTGCGGCGGTGCGCCCATCGAGATCATCCGCCAATACATTGAGCAACAACAGACGCCGCATTAGCCGCCGAAAGGACGCCGACGGCGTCCGCGCTATCCTTCTCCGGCCTAAAGGCCGAGGCTTGCCGCGCACCTGGTCAAGCGGCGGAGCTCCTTCCGTCAACGGGTAGTGCTATCGGTCAGCGCGTCGCAGCTGCGCTCGCAGGCCTGCCCTGCGATGCGGGCAGAAGTCAGGGACTGGCGCATCAATCCTTGTTACGGTCTCTGCCGCGACCGTTGCCACCGTCGGCATCACGATTCCGCCCACGGTCATCACCGCGGTTACCGCCACGGTCATTGCCCCGGTCCTCGCCACGCTCGCCTCGCCGGTCCCGGCCGCGATTCTCCGCGCGCACATCGCCGCGATTCCATCCACGCTTCTCGCCGCGGTTTTCACCTTGATCTCCGCCACGGTTCCAGCCGCGGTTATCACGATCGCTCCAATCACGGCCCCTGTTTCGCTTCTCGTCCCGGTCCCAGCCCCGATCCCAGTCACCGCCCCACTTTCGGTTGCCGCCGTAGTACCTCGCGCCGTCCCAATCGGAGTAACCGCCGCCGTAAATGGGACGCGAGTAGCCGCCGTGGTAGTAGCCGTCATCATAGGGAGCGATGGCGCAGCCGGTGAGAAGTGCTGCCGTGGCTACGGTGAGCACAAATAGGGATTTCATGGTGACCTGCGCTTGCAGTTGGCGAATTTGCCGCAAGGATACCGACGGGCACCTCCCCTGGTTGTAAGAAATGGTGTCCCACAGCGCGGGGGCGGAGCTAGCTGTAGTCGTCAACCCGCGCCGATGACGGCAGCACCGGTCGCCAGCGTGCCTGAGATGGCGAGCCAGTCGGCGAAGGAATCGAAGCGATTTGGGGTAGCCGCATGGGGCTACAAGCCGGTCTTGGTGTTCTCGACGCAAGCCTTTGCGTAAGCGATTGCTTCGGTCATTGCCTCGTCCTCGCTATTGAACGAGGCTTTGATCTTGTGCCGCAAGCCTGGGACAAACTCGTTCGCGTGATCGATTCTTCGCTCGAACAATACCGATGCATCCCAGGTCCCGGATTTGGACTTCCAGACCGTGCAGTGGCAGTAGTACTCCCCTTCTTCGACCCAGGCATGGCTCGACATGGCGACCTCCCATCGTTTCGAGGAATCCTAGCATGACAAAAGACGCCTCATCCGGCATCAACTGCGGCGGCGCATAGGCTGCCAATCCGTAGGTCTGGGGGTCGATTTCAGAGGGGTTCAGCCGTGATCATCTACTCACGCTTTCGCCCAGGCAATGCCGGCTGCCGCAGCACGCTCGAACGAGGGGTAGTACCCCAAGGGATCCGATCCTTCCTCGATGCGGCCGTCCTTCTCAACTGCACCGGATGCCTCGAAGGATCCGTCGCCAAGCTGCTTGGCAAAGCCGCGGACGATGTAGCCCTGGTAGCTTTCGATTGTCATGACGACCTCCGATTCAGATAGGAAAATCGTAGCATGAAGACACCGGTCAACCCGCAGTGCGCGCTGTGCATCAAGCGCGCCGGACGATACGTGTCCTGACGGAAATGGGGTTCACACGCTGCAGGGAAGCTACACTGGCAAGCTCGGGCTCTATCTAACTCACGCTTGGAGGAACCACGATGGCAAAGCTGATGGTGCTATACAAGAAGCCTGCGGACACGGCGGCGTTTGATTCCTATTACTTCTCGACCCATGTTCCGATCGCCAAGAAGATCGCCGGCCTGCGAAGCTACGAGGTCAGCAGCGGCCCGGTTGCAAGCCCAGCCGGCGATTCGCCGATTCACCTGGTTGCGGTGCTGAGCTTCGATTCGCTGGCGGCTCTCCGGCAGGCAATGGCTTCGCCTGAGGGCGCCGCCGCAGCAGCTGACCTGGCCAATTTTGCCCAGGCCGGCGTTGACATGCTGATATTCGACACGAAGGAAGTTTAGGTCGGCGCTTCGCGGCCCCACTGCGGCACAGAGGAGGCGAGAGATCGGCGGCGGTGCAAAGCACATGGCCGCCTCCAGCGCTCCACCTCTTCTGGCTTTCCAGGAGCCAAAGCCGACTTAATTTGCAGCCGCCTTTGAGGCCTGTGCCGCACGACGTTGCATGCCTTTCGAGGCCACCTGCGCAGCAGTATTGAAGCTGCTCTCGGCCACTTGCACGGCCTGCTTTGCCGTCGTTTGCATCGACTCATAGAGCGTAGTGGTCGCGTTGACTGCCTCCTGCCAGGCAGCCAATGGCGCCGCCGCCGTGCCGGCTGGCGTTTGGCTCACCACGCTTCCAAGGAAGTCTTGCAGACCCTGCTTGCCTGCCGTGTATTGGACCTCGGCGACCTTCTCGAACTCCGCCCGGGTGGCGGCGAGGATGTCGTACAGTTGACGGCGATACGCCAAGACATTGTCGGCTGCGGGTTGAAATAGCTCGATTTGCAATTCGACCAGTTCTTGCGGGTCCTTGGCTGAGAGCGCTTTCCTGGCGCCTTCTCGTGAATCAGCCAGCGCCGTCTTCATCGTTTGCAGATTCAGCTCCAGCAGTTTTTCGAAGCCCTCAAAGGCCTTGCCGGTCAGCCCGGTCAGGGCTTCAATGCCTGCCAACTGGACCTTCATGAATTGCTCGGGGGACCACTGAGTCATCTTGCGTCTCCTAAGTACGACCCGCCACCTGAGCCATCCGATGAGAGCTCCGACGGGACGTGAATCGATTGGAAAACGATGGCTGCATTGTGACCCTGGCAGGCCACGCCGATCAGCCGAAAGCGCGCCAACGTCCGCAGTCACTACCAGCTAAAGCAATACGCTCATAAGCAGGCCTGGCGAGCCTGACCTTCCCTTGCGCGAACTCGGCCGAGGGATTTCAGAAAAGCGTAGCCCTGGATTGTCACCTGAGGGCGGCTTTGGTTTGGCCCAAGGCGCTCAAGCGTAACCAGTTGATACGCGAGCAGCGTATCCATATCCGCGCGGTCCAGCTCCGTTGGGTCGGAACTGCCGCTTACCAGCACAAGCGTGGCGAATTCATGATGACTCAGCACAGTCGTCTCCCAAGCTGTAGGTTTACTTTTGCTACGGGACTTCACTACCGTCCGTGACAGCCGGCCTGGTTTGCACAGGCCGCTTGTTTCGCCTCGGACGCGAGGTTCTGGCTGGCGGGTGCTTGTTCTCGCACCCGGAACGTTCATCTTAGTTGCTCGCCACCTTGTGTTCAATATGATTGGAAGCATGTCTGACGTAATCCCCAGTATTTTCTCCATTGCCAAAACGTGCGCAGGGGAAGCTCGACGAATATCGCAACGTGTTATGCATCCAGGTTCAGGAGCATTCATTCGCCGACCGGCCGGACGGCTTGCATTAGCACCACTCGGCGAGGTCCGCTACCAATATGCCGCTGCTGGGGAAAGGCATTGAGCTTCAGGCCGAATGAGGACCACTCTGTGTCAAAAAAAACCCGCGTCGCCGGAGCGGTTGCGCGGGTGGTGGTAGCAGGACTACAGGGCGATTCTATATTGACTTAGATTTTTCTTACGTCAGAATTAAGCAGGATCTTGACTCCAAATCTGAAGCCAAGAGTCATGAGCGGGGCGACGTGGCGTTGAGTTCAGTAGCACGTTGAAGCAGGCCGGCAACCCCCGCGCGGGAAGGTGTGAGTGGAGGCAGAAATGACAACGGCTCGGGCTGGAACCAAAGGGGAAGCTATCAGGCTCCTGGAGGCAGAGGGGGTCGCGCTGGTCGAGCTCGACTATGAGTCAGGCTGGCAGGATGCCATTGAGCTCGGGCGCCTGGGTAATAAGGTAGGGATACGGGTGGAGTATCGCGGACACGAAAGCATCGCCGTGAAGTCCCTCGCGGCGCTCATTGCCGGCCTCAGCCGGCCGAAGGTGTCCTTCCGGCAACGGAACCTTTACTGCCAGTTTGCATTGGACCAGCTGGCAGCCAACGAGTTGGTGGCCCTGGAGACAAAGGCCATGAAGGCTGGCGACTACATCCTGGCCGGACACCTGTTGCGGGACGTCGATGCCGTCTGGACTGAGTAAGCCTGGATCGGGGGGATTTCCTCGGATTCGGCGCTCGGAAATTTGCGCACCCCGCCCGTATCGCGACTCGCCCGCCTCATCTTCAGCGCTCTCACCCAGAGGTTAACCCGCAGATACTGCCCGCCCTCCTCTTCGGTATGCTAGGGGTTCGGCGCGCCGTATCGCGTTCAACCATATTCTGGCGACGGGGCGATTCTGGGGCGGGACTTCTCAGCACGCAACCTGTGTGCACTAAATGTCGAGGACGAGATGGCGACTGGCATCGTGAAGTGGTTTAACAGTGAAAAGGGCTATGGGTTCATCACGCCGGATGATGGCGGCAAGGACTTGTTTGCCCACCACAGCGAAATCCAGGGCACCGGGTTCAAATCGCTGGAGGAAGGCGCGAGGGTGGAATTTGAAGTCACGCAAGGTCAGAAAGGCCCACAAGCGTCACAGATTCGCCCGCTATAGTCGCCCTGCGCCGCCTGACGGCCTGAATTGACAAAGCCCTCCACGAATTGCGAAGGGCTTTTCTGCTTTCCGGCTCGTGGCGACCCCATCCTGGGGATCGCTATTTCCTGCGCCAATATCGACTGACAACAGCATTCCGGGCTCAGCGCGACAGGTCTCGGGCTCATGGCGACGGAGGTAGTCGACCACCGTTGCGAGTTTCAAACGGAGCCGCTTGCCGCCCCGTGTAAACTCCTGCATCGGCGGATCGCCAACCATCCCCTATTGAGGAAGAACATGACTCGACAATCACTTCGTACGCTGTGCCTGACCCTGCTGCTAGCCGCTGCCACCACACCGGCGCTGGCCGATGACCTGAAGAACGCCGTGGGAGGCGGTCTGGGCGGTGCCGCGGGCGCGGCCGTCGGTGGCGCACTGGGCGGCAGCACGGGTGCCGTGATCGGCGGCGCGGTGGGCGGCGGTGCGGGCGGCGCGGTGACTGCCAACAAGAAGGAACGGACTGGCGCCGTCGTGGGTGGCGCGCTGGGCGGTGGCGCCGGCGCGGCGGCCGGCAATGCCCTGGGCGGCCGGACCGGCGGCATCGTCGGTGCCGCGGCCGGTGGTGCAGCGGGTTCGGCGCTGGGCGGCAATGTGTCGCGCAACAACTATGCCGATGACCACAGGAACGGCAATGTGTCGCGCAACAGCTATGGCGACGACAAGAACGGCAATCGGGGCAAGCACAAGGGCCAAAAGAAGCATCGTCACGACGACTGAGCGAGGCGACGCGCGATGGCGCCCGTCATTGGGGCATCTGTCCCATCGCGCGCTTGACCGCGTCGCGCGCCGGGTTCCGGACGGCCGCCGCTGCGGTCGACCGGCTCGGGTCGCGCTGCGTCGGCGGAAGCTGTGAAGGCGAATTTCGCGTCCGCCAGCGTCGGCGTCAAAACCTCCAGAACAGGAAGTGCCGATGCTGTTGCGCCTGGACCTTGCGAGGAGCCCTGGTCTCAGGGGTGAGCCGCGCGTCCGGATCGATCACCCGCGCACGCAGCGCCATATCGTAGAACGCGCCCACCATCGGCAGGGCGCTATGCGCGCCCTGGCCCCAGTCGTTGCCGAGCGTCACACGTCCATCGTCAAAACCCACCCACGCGCCCGCGACCAGTTGCGGATGCATCAGGATGAACCAGCCATCCGCGTTGTCCTGCGTGGTGCCCGTCTTGCCGGCCACGTCGGCGCGAATCCCGAAGCGCGTCCGGATACCTGCGCCGGTGCCCCGGATAACGACGTCGCGCATCACATCGACGAGCGTTTGCGCGGCGGCGGCGGGCAGTGCCTGCTCCGGCGCTGCGCTCGCAAATTCGGCGAGCACCTTGCCGTCGTGATCCTCGATGCGGGTAACCATGCGCGGCTCGACATAGGCGCCACGGTTCGCGATCGTGCTGTACGCCGATACCATTTCCTTGAGCGTGACCGGGCTCGTGCCGAGCGCGAGCGACGGCACCGCTTCGAGCGGACTGTCGCGCACGCCCATCGCGCGCGCAAGCCGTGCGACCTTCTCGGGGCGTTCCTTTTGCATGAGCTGAGCGGTGACGCGGTTGCGCGAATACACTAGCGCGTCGCGCAGCGTCATCGGCCGGTCGGTGGGCGGCGCCGCGTCGGTAGGCCGCCAGGTCGCCTGGCCGGCCAGTGGAATGGCGACGTTCCGGTCTACGATCGTATCGCTTGGCCGCGCGCCGTCCGCGAACGCCGCCCCGTAGACGAACGGCTTGAAAGTCGAACCCGGCTGGCGCCGGGCCTGTTGAACGTGATCGAACGGTGCGTCACTGAAGTCGCGACTACCGACCCATGCCTTGATATCGCCGTTGCGCGGATCGATCGCGACAAAACCCGCCTGGACCTGAGTCTTGCTCCGGCAGAGTGCGCGGACGAACGTCGGGTTGGTGCCGAGTTTCCTGAGCGCCGCCTGATCCGATTGACCAGCATCGCGTGCGGCGCGATAGTCGGGCGTTTGCCGGATGAACGTCCGGAACAGGTCGTTGCCAGGCCAACAGCCCGTGCGTTCGTTCCACGCCCCGTTCGCGATCCATTGCAGCTGGCTCGCCTGCCAGTCCATCGCCTGCACCGCCATCGCCTGCAGACGGTAATCCATGGTCGTGCGCACGACCAGCCCGTCGGCGTATATGTTGTAGCCATTGCGGCTGGCCCATGCGATCAGCCATTTGCGCAGCAGCGCGGAAAAATGCGGCGCCGCGCTTCGTGGCGCGGTCTGCAGTTCGAAATTGACGTTAAGCGGTTGCCGGCTCAACCAGGAGTAAGCATCGGGCTTGAGCTTGCCGTACTTGTTCATCTGCCCGAGCACCGTGTTTCGCCGCTCCAGTGCGCGCTCGGGATTCAGGACCGGGTTGTAGGTGCTGTTGGCCTTCAGCATGCCGACGAGTGTCGCGCTTTCGAGGATGTCGAGCTGATGCGCCGATTTGCCGAAGTAGGTGCGTGCGGCCATTTCCACGCCGTAGGCGTTATACAGGAACGGCACATTGTTCAGGTACGTCTCAAGGATCTGGTCCTTGCTGTACACGGCTTCGATCTTGAGCGCCGTGATCGCTTCCCTGATCTTGCGCGCGAGGGTCGGCGCGCGGCCGACTTCGTCGGGATACAGGTTGCGCGCGAGCTGCTGCGTGATCGTCGAGCCTCCCTGCCGGTCGCCAGAGAACGTATGCAGCGCGGCCGACGCGGTACGCAGCCAGTCGATCCCGTAATGCTCATAAAAGCGGCGATCTTCGGTGGCGACCAATGCAGCCACCATGTACGGCGAGATCTGCCCGAGCGATACCCACTCGCGATTGACCGGTTTGAATTCGTCGATCACTCTGCCGTCGGCCGATACGATCAGCGCTGGGCGGTCGATGCGGGCTTTGCGGATGTCGCCGATGCCCGGCGTAAACGGCACGAGCGCCAGCACGTACAGCAGAAACAGCGCCGGCACTGCGGCGAGCGTCAGCATGATGCCGCGTCGCGTCGGGTGGCGAAGCCGGCGCAGCGCGCCGGGAAAGACGCGCCTGGCTATCGTGACGCTGGCAGCGGCCAGCGATTGGATGCGGATGAGCCACCGTGCGCAGTACTCACGACAAAACAATAGACAGCGGCGATTCACGGTGGCGGGACGCTTTGCGGAAAGAGCGGGATCGTACCAAAGCGGAAGGAAGCATCTGTTGTCAATACGGGGCTGCGCGGGCGGCATTAACAAACGATTACATTTGTTTCGTACGGCCAACGTGCGCTACCTGTGCTCCTGGCTTTGCGGCGGTCATTTTTGCGATCAATGCCGGCGGGCGGCGTATGGCATGCGAGCGCGCGTCGGCGATCCGAACGCCTGCGCTCGATCGCATAGCGAACTGAGGTAGTGAAGCAATCGCCTGACCTCTGACGCGCTTCAGCGGCCCATGCGGCGGTTGTAGCTGCGCGAAATGCGCGCCATCAACGCCGGATCAGGTGCAGCCATGCCGTCGAATTCCACCCGTACGAAGCCGTCTGCCTGCTGGTGAACTCCGGCCATCACCGTGCTGGTATCCAGACTGCCGACGACCACGCCATTGACCGGGTCCTCGACGCTGATCGCCAGGCCCTGGTCGCGCATTGCCTCGGCGGCTGCGGTGAAGGTGCGATCGAAGCTGGCCGGCCCCATGACGGTAAAGGCGCCTGTTCCGGCCGGCTCCAATGTACATGCCGAAAGCGCCAGCATGGCGCCGCAGACTATCAGTGAGAGTCGCATGATGATGACTCCTTCTGCCAGCCCCGGATCGAAAATGTACGCGTTGCGACTTCAGGCGAGTTTTCCACTCCCCGGTCGCTAAATTACAAGATTAGGCGACGTCGGCGCATAGACACAGCTTGCCAGGTGCGCGCCCGCACCCTGCGGACGCCGACCTGCTCACCTGACCGGCTGCCCGATGGCCGCCAATGCCAGCGCCAGCCTTGCCCCCACCTCGGCGTTGTGTTTTACGAGCGCGATGTTTGTCGCCAGGCTGCGTCCGCTCGTCAGCGCCTTGATGCGAGCCAGCAGGAAAGGCGTCACGGCCTTGCCGGTGATCCCCTGCGCCGTGGCCTCGGCGAGCGCCTGCTGAGTCAGCGCGTCGATCTCCCCGGACGTCATCGCTGCCGCTTGCGGCACCGGTGTGCTCAACACCACGCCGCCCGCCAGGCCCAAGTCCCACTTGGTGCGGATGAAGCGCGCCTGCTCCGCCGCGTTGTCCAGCCTGAAGTCAGCACGAAAGCCGCTGTCGCGCGTGTAGAACGCAGCAACATTGTCTTGCTCACAGCTGAGCACCGGCACGCCGTGTGTTTCCAGGTATTCCAGCGTGAGTCCGATGTCCAGGATGGACTTCGCCCCGGCACAGACCACCACCACCGAGGTCCTGGCCAGTTCCTGCAGGTCGGCCGAGATGTCAAAGGTCTCCTGCGCACCGAGGTGCACGCCTCCAATCCCGCCGGTGACGAAGACCTCAATGCCCGCCAGCGCGGCACATATCATCGTGCCGGCCACTGTCGTGGCGCCGAGCCCGCCACCGGCCAGCACGGCTGGCAGGTCGCGGCGGCTCACCTTGTGCACCCGGTCCGAGCGCCCGAGCAGTTCCAGTTCGTCGTCCGAAAGCCCGATGCGGATTCGTCCGCCAATCAGCGCGATCGTCGCAGGCTCGGCTCCCAGGTCGCGGATCAGCGCCTCCACTTCGCGCGCAGTGCGAACGTTCTCCGGGTAAGGCATGCCGTGGGCGATGATGGTCGATTCCAGCGCCACGAGCGGGCGGCCGGCAGCCTGTGCAGCGGCCACAGGCGCACTGAAGGTCAACCAGGAGCGGGCAAGGTCGGCAACCATGTCGATGCTTTCGATGGCGTGAGCCGCATAGTGTGCAGCACAAGGCTGGTCCATGAGGGGCAAGCGCGGGACCACCTCAAGGCACCAATGGTACAGCGAGCCCCGGGCCTGGAATATCGTTTCATAGCCGGGCGGGTGCTGCCGGAAACCTCACGCTAAGGTATGCTGCCGCTTTCGGATCGATTCTCTCCAGAGGGGCAAATGCGGCGCGTCGTCTTCAATCAGAAGGGTGGGGTCGGAAAATCGACCATTGTATGCAATCTCGCGGCGATCAGCGCCAGCGAGGGCTTGCGCACCCTGGTCATTGACCTCGATGCACAAGGTAACTCCACCCAGTACCTGCTTGGCGCGCAGGCCGCGGAGGCAAGTCCGACCGCGGCCAATTTTTTCGAGACCTCCCTGACCTACAACTTCAGGCCGGTGGAATTTACGTCCTTTGTCCACCCGACGCCGTTCGAGAACCTAGATGTGATGCCGGCGCATCCTGACCTGGATTCCCTCCACGGCAAGCTCGAGTCCCGCTACAAGATCTACAAGCTACGCGACGCCTTGCTCGAACTGGAGGCAGTCTATGACGCCATTTACATCGACACGCCACCGGCCCTGAATTTCTATACCCGCTCCGCACTGATCGCCGTGGAGCGCTGCCTGATCCCGTTCGATTGCGATGACTTCTCGCGCCGTGCCCTCTACACGCTGCTCGATAACGTGAAGGAAATCCAACAGGACCACAACGACGGGCTGCAGGTCGAGGGGATCGTGATCAACCAGTTCCAGCCGCGAGCCAGCCTGCCGCAGAAGCTCGTCGACGAACTGGTAAGCGAGGGCCTGCCGGTACTTGAATCGCGGCTGTCTGCATCGGTGAAGATCCGCGAATCGCATCAGCATGCCACCCCCATGATCCATCTGGATCCGCGCCACAAGCTTGCGCAGGAATACGTGGCGTTGCACCGCGAGCTGGCTGGTTGAAGACGAGACCCTCGCGCGAACCTAAACCGCAATTAAAACAAGTAGATAGGAAGGGATTTCGGGAGAAACCCCAGACGGCCCTGCGACAGCCTGAATGTGTCGGAGCCGGCTCGCGGATGTGGAGGCGTGCGATGCGTGGGATGGGCCATCCGGCTCACTCTTCCTCCCACCGCAACGCCCCCAGGCAAGCAACCAGCGCCGTCACCACTTCATCGTCCACCGCCTGCCGCCGCCACATCACCCCCACCGGTGGCAGATCCCAGCTAAGCGCATGCGGCAACGCAGTCGCCCCCTTGGAATCGGCCAGTTCGCTGGCCACCGCCTTCGGCACGATGGTCGTTGCCGCCGGATGCTTGCGCATCAGCGTAGCCATGGTCTTGATCGAATAGGTCTCGACGATCGGCGTGGGCTGCGCCACCCCCGCCACCGCAAAGATGGTGTTGATGGTGCGCCGGATCGGCGTGTTGGGCGGTGGCAGTATCCAGTCGCGCTCGGCCAGCTGGCGCCAGTCGAGCGGGCCGCGCGCCAGCCGGGCCGCTGCCGCGGTGGGCACAACCAGCGCCGGTTCTTCGCGATACAGCGGCTGCTGCGCGATGTCCGCGCCCGGCGCATAGAAAGTGCGCGCCACCACGCAGTCCAGTTCGTGCTCGCGCAGTGCGCTGACCAGTTCGTCGGTGGTGCCTTCGCGTACCAGCACCGAGATCCGCGGTGTCTGGGCCAGGCCGAAGGTGCAGGCGGCGTCGAGCACGCTGCGGCTGATGTACGGAATCACGCCGATGCGCAGCCGGCCCGACAGCCCGGACTCGATCGCTGCCAGTTCGCGCCCCAGCGCATCGGCATCGGACAGCGTCAGCCTGGCATGCGCCAGCACCGCACGGCCGGTGGGCGTGGGCTCCAGTCCGCGCCGGGTGCGGGTGAACAGCGGCGCCATGAAGATGTCTTCAATCTCGCGCAGAGTCTTGGTGACGGCCGGCTGCGACAGGTTGAGCTCGGCAGCCACCCGCGACACCGAGCGCTGGCGCTCCAGCGCCAGCAGCAGCGGCAGGTGCCTGAGGCGCAGGCGGGACACCAGGTTGTGGACCAGCTTGTCGGGGGCGATAGACACGGGGCCTTCCTGCAATGGAGGAGCAAGTCGCATTACCGGATGGTAATACCACAATAACCAAAGAGGCACTGCTGGTTATTCGCCAATCCTATACTGGCTAGCATCACAGGAGCTGCAAGCCATGTTCACCACCCGTCCCGAGATCGTTGGCACCTTTGGCGTCGCCGCCTCCACGCACTGGCTGGCGACGCAGACCGCCATGGGCGTGCTCGAGCGCGGCGGCAACGCCTTCGACGCCGCTGTCGCCGCCGGCTTTGTGCTGCAGGTGGTCGAGCCTCACCTGAACGGCCCCGGCGGCGAAGTGCCGATCGTCTACTGGAACGAGCGCGAACGCGCCATGCGCACTGTCTGCGGCCAGGGCCCGGCCCCGGCGCTGGCCGATCCGGGCGCGCTGCGCGCCATGGGCCTGGACCTGGTGCCCGGCATCGGCCTGATACCTGCCGCCGTGCCCGGGGCCTTCGGTGCGTGGCTGACGATGCTGCGCGAGCACGGCACGTGGTCGCTGGCCGACGTGCTGGCGCCCGCCATCGGCTATGCCCGCGACGGCTTCCCGCTGGTGCCGCGCATCTCGCGCGCGATCCTGGCGGTGCAGGCACTGTTCCGCGACGAGTGGCAAAGCTCGGCACGGACGTGGCTGCCGGACGGCAAGGTGCCGCGCCCCGGCAGCCTGCATACGCTGCCGGCGCTGGCCGCCACCTACACCCGCATCATCGAGGAGGCCCAGCGCCACAGCGACACCCGCACCGGCCAGATCGATGCGGCGCTGGACTGCTGGTACCGCGGCTTCGTCGCGCAGGAGATCGACGCGTACTGCCGCAATACGCCGGTGCGCGATACCACCGGCGACAAGCACACCGGCCTCCTGCGCTACGACGACATGGCCAGCTGGGCGCCGGAGATCGAGGCCCCGGTCACGCTGGACTTCGGCCGCTACACCGTGGCCAAGTGTGGCGTCTGGAGCCAGGGGCCGGTGTTCCTGCAGCAGCTGGGCATGCTGCGCCACGCCGCTCTGGAGCAGCACGCGCCAGACTCGCCGGAATTCGTGCACCGCATTGCCGAGGCCACCAAGCTGGCCATGGCCGACCGGCTGGCGTGGTATGGCGATCCGCATTTTGCGCCGAGCCCGCTGGCGGCGCTGCTCGACGATGGCTACCTGGCGGCGCGCGCGCAACGCATCGGCACACGTGCGGCGTTGTCGCTTGACCCGGGCATGGTGAACGGCATGGCACCGCGCCTGCCCGACCTGGCCGCGGCCGAGCGCACGCTGCAGCGCGCCGACGTGCGCTTCGGCGTGGGCGAGCCGACCTTTGCCGAACTGCCGCCGGTAGCTGAATGGGCCGAGCAAGAAATCTTTGTCGGCGATACCTGCCATATCGACGTGATCGACCGCCACGGCAATATGGTCGCGGCGACGCCGTCGGGCGGCTGGCTGTCGTCGAGCCCGACCATTCCGTCGCTGGGCTTTGCCCTCAATACCCGCCTGCAGATGACCTGGCTGGAGCCCGGCCTGCCCAACACCCTCGCACCCGGCCAGCGGCCCTGCACCACGCTGTCGCCATCGCTGGCGCTGCGCGACGGCGAGCCATACATGGTGTTCGGCACGCCGGGCGGCGACCAGCAAGACCAGTGGTCGCTGGCGTTCTTCCTGCGCCATGCCGTCCACGGCATGAACCTGCAGGAGGCAATCGACGCGCCGGCCTGGCACATCGATCATTTCCCGGCATCGTTCTGGCCGCGCCAGACGGTGCTCAACCGCATCAGCGTCGAATCGCGCTTTCCCGAGGCGACCCTGGCTGCACTGCGTGAGCTCGGCCACGAAGTGCGTATTGGCGAGCCCTGGTCGGAGGGGCGCATGTCCGCCTGCTCGCGCGAGCGGGACCCCCGCGGCCGGCTCGTGCTGCGTGCCGGGGCGAACCCGCGCGGCATGCAGGGCTACGCGGTCGGACGCTGAACGGCAACCATTAAAGGCCGGCTGTACCTGACAGCCAGGCCAGACATCAAGGAGAAAACCCATGAAGTGCGTCGTGAAATCCCTGCTGCGCGGCATCGTCGTGCTGGCGCTTGGCGTCGCCGGGCTTGCCCAGGCAAGCGAAGCCTATCCGCAAAAGCCGATTACGCTGATCGTGCCTTGGGCGGCGGGCGGCTCGACGGATATCCTGGCGCGCGTGCTGTCCGAGCACCTGACCCGCTCGCTCGGCCAGCCGGTGATCGTCGACAACAAGCCGGGTGCCTCGGGCAACATCGGCTCCGCCATGGTCGCCCGTGCCAAGCCCGACGGCTACACCCTGCTGGTCGGTTCAATGAGCACGCACGCCATGAACCCTGCGCTGATGCAGAACATGCCGTTTCGGGGCGTCGAGGATTTCACCCCGCTGGGGCTGCTGGCGTATGTGACCAACACAATGGTGGTGCACCCGTCGGTGCCCGCGCAGAACGTGAAGGAACTGATCGCCTACGCAAAGGCCAATCCCGGCAAGCTGGCCTATGCCAGCGCCGGCTCTGGTTCCACCAACCACCTGAGCGCCGCGCTGTTCGAAAAGCTGGCCGGCGTCCAGCTGCTGCACGTCCCGTACAAGGGGGGAGCGCCAGCCGTGGTCGACACGGTCGCGGGCCAGACACAGCTGCTCTTCTCGGCCGGCACCCAGACGCTGCCGCATGTGAGGGCTGGCAAGCTGCGCCTGCTCGCCGTGACGGAGTCCAGGCGCTCACCGCTGCTGCCCAACGTGGCTACGGTGGCAGAGACCCTGCCCGGCTACGAGCTGGCGGTCTGGTACGGCGCCTTCGGCCCGAAGGGGATGCCGGCCGACCTGACCGCGCGCCTGAACCGCGAGATCAATGCCGTCATGTCGATGCCCGAGGTGAAGGCGAAGATGAATGCCATCGGCGTCGAAACGACCACATCGACACCGCAGCAGTTCGGCACCATCCTGCGCCGCGATGCCGACCGCTATGGCAAACTGATCCGCGAACTTGGCATCCAGGGGGAGTGACGTGGAAGCAATTCTCGGCAATCCACAGCAGTTGATCGCGCAGGTGAACCGCCTGTGTGATGCCTTGCAGCGTGCGGCAAGTCCGCTTGCAACGCTCGACGCCATTGGGCACGCGACCATGGAGATGCTTGGCCCGGGGTTGCTGACCATCAATGCCTGGTATGCCGATGCCGCGCAGATCGAGCGGCTCTGGTCATCGAGTACTACCGCCTACCCCGTAGGCGGCCGCAAGACCAAGGGCGACAGCCCGTGGAAGCGTCAGCTGCTGGAGCGCGGTGAAGTCTTCGTCGGTGAAGGTGACGCGGCGCTCGCCGAGGTGTTCGACGATATCGACACCATCCGCTCGCTGGGCTGCAGGGCTGTTGTGAACGTGCCGCTCTGCCACGCGGGCAGGGTGATCGGGACGTTCAACTACCTAGCGGATCGGTCGGTCTGGTCTGGCGCCGAACTGGCCGCGTTGCGCACCATGGCCAACCTCACCGTACTGGCGGTCAAGACGCGGCTTGCATCCACCGAATGACCGAGGCGCGTCAAGGCCGTGCCAGGCATTGCCTGAATGAGATGGCATGCGCGGAAGCTGCATGCCGGTGCACTGGTGAGCATCACAGCCCGCCCTACTCGGTAGTCGTGCCTGCGGCGAATCGCCCTCAATGACCTTGAGGGCTATCGCTCGCTTAACGCCCAGCCTTGTCCTGCGAGACGTCCATGATCATCCGCGTCAGCAGGTACAACCGCGGCGTGACCGAGTTCAGATCGACATACTCGGCATCATTGGAGTGAGCACCGAAGCCTCGCAGCCCGAAGCGCTCGATCACCGGCGCCTTGGTGTCCGCAGCCGCGAAGGCGGCATCGGTGCCTCCGCCTTCCGCGGTGTCGTGGACCTGGAGCGTTTCACCGATCTCCGCATAGATGCCTTGCGCATGCGCGGCGAGCTTGCGTGCTGGGTCGCTTACCTCCAGCGGGGGACGGCGGCGCTCGAATTTCACGTCAACCTTGGTGTCGGGAATGAGCTGCTTGCGGATGCGTTCCTGCAGCGTTTTCTCGAGGCTATCGTAGTCAGCGGTGCGCAGCACGCGTACGTCTGCCTGCGCGGTAGCGGTGGCCGGGATCACGTTGCGATTGGTGCCGGACGAGGAGACTGTCCAGTTGACCTTGAGGCCGGTGGCGGGATTGGAGAGGTCGCGCATCTGCAGGACCTGGTGCGACAGTTCATAGAGCGCATTGCGGCCCTGCTCGGGCGCACTGCCCGCGTGCGACGCCTTGCCCTGCGCCGTGAGATAGATCGAACCGATGCCACTGGTCGCCAGCGACAGGCGGTCGCCGGTGACGCGGCTGGCCTCGCATGAGAACACGGCATCCTGCTGTGCGCCCAGCCGGGTCAGCACGGCCCGCGCACCGGGCGAGCTGATTTCCTCGTCGCCGTTGATCAGCACCGTCAGCGTGCCGTAGTCCTTGAACTTCATCTTCTGCAGGATGGCGATGGTGTGCAGGATCACGGCCACGCCGTTCTTGTCGTCGGCGATGCCCAGCCCGTAGGCGCGGTCACCCTCGATGCGGAAGGGCTGCTGGGCCAGCATGCCGCGCAGGTACACGGTGTCCATATGGGCGATCAGCATGATGTTCCGCTTGCCGCTGCCCTTGAACTGCGCCATCACCATCTTGCCCACTTGCTTGGGCGTGTCTTCCATCCGGTAGATTTCGGCTGGCTCGACCAGCTTGGCTTCGGTGGCTCCCAGTGCCGCCAGCCGGTCCCGGATCAGCGTGGCGATGCGGTCCAGCCCTTCGATGTCCTTGCTGCCGGACTCGATCGACACAAGGTCTTTCAAGGTCGCGATGAGTGCGGGCTTCTCCTGTCGTGCGAACTGATGAACCGGCTCGACCGCGGTGGCTGCGGCGGTGCCGGCAAGCGTGGCACCGGCGATGAACAGGACGGCAGCGCGCAGAGAAAAAATGCGGCAAGGCATGGGTAGGGTCTCCTGGGTTGCAGGTTACGGAGCGAAAAAGGCGGGAAAGCAGACAATGTCCCAACGGCCGGCATACAGCGCGCACGAGCATAGCGCGTCGCCGTATGGCGCACAACGGCGGGTACGCAGCCATGGAAGGATCCGCGGAAGCTTCGCACAGCCCCGGGTGGCTCGCCGAAAGCGGCGTAGGTCGGCACATCCGTCACGTACAGCAGTCCATGCAGGGAAAACATAGGGGTCATATGCCCCGTCGATGGCGGCGGGCAGACCCTCTCAGGACTTACCCGCAGGCCAGTGCCCTGCTATTTCGCGGTGCGGAATACTCCGCCGCTTTCCTTGACGGTGCCGCGAAGCCTATGCAACAGTCGGTGAAAACGAACGATCGTGCGGGAACACTCCCGACACCTCGTCACCGGGTCGCAACGCCGCCGTCCTCGTCGACGCGGCCAGTGCCCGGCTTGCCTGGCGGCCATCGCGCCGCATCGCACAGGAGACAACCATGCAGTACCTGCAACACGCATCTGCGCACCCGCACCGTGACCGCCACGGCGCGCCCTGGGCCAGGCCATCCCGCCCGCGCATCGCCGCGCGCGAGCCGGCACCGCCGCCCGCCTGAGTTCCGCCCCCGACTTCCTGACCGTGGCCGCGCCTGGCGCCGCCGCGATGGAACACGCACGGCCCTTGCCGCTGCGTGCCTGGTTTCACGAACCGCACGAGGTACCCCTGTGGCATTGTTCCTTCAACAGTTCCTGAACGGCCTGACGCTGGGAGGCGTCTACAGCCTGGTGGCGCTTGGCCTGACGCTGGTCTACGGCATCCTGCACGTGCCCAACTTCGCGCACGGCGCCTTCTACATGGCTGGCGCCTATGTGTCGTACTTCCTGATGACATCGCTGGGCGTGAACTACTGGCTGGCGATGCTGGGCGCGGCGCTGGCGGTGGCCGTATTGTCGATGGCTGCCGACCGGCTGGTGTTCCACCCGCTGCGCAACTCGCCCGAGTTGCACGACATGATCGCCGCGATCGGCATCCTGCTGTTCCTGGAAGCCGGCGCGCAGGCGCTGTGGGGCGCGGACTTCCACCGCATGCCCACGCCCTATGGCCAGATCGTCGACGTGTTCGGGCTGACCGCGCCGCTGCAGCGCCTGCTCATCATCGGCGCCGCCTTTGCGCTGATGGTGCTGCTGCACCTGTTCCTGACGCGCACCATGACCGGCGCCACCATCATGGCCATGGCGCAGAACCGCGAAGGCGCCGCGCTGGTCGGCATCGACGCCACCCGCGTGACGCTGCTGGTGTTTGCCATCTCCGGCGCGCTGGCCGCAATCGCCGCCACGCTCTACGCCCCGATCAACCTGGTCTACCCCAGCATGGGCAACCTGGTGATCACCAAGGCCTTCGTCATCATCATCCTGGGCGGCATGGGCAGCATCCCCGGCGCCATCGTCGGCGGGCTGATCATCGGCATGGCCGAGAGCTTCGGCGGCTTCTACGTTTCCACCGACTACAAGGACATCATCGCCTTCGTGCTGCTGGTGGTGATCCTGTCTATCCGGCCGCAGGGCCTGTTTGCCGGCAAGACAGCCTGAGGAGACTCCAGACATGAAAGCACTGCAAGGAAAAACCGGCTGGACGCTGCTGCTGGCGCTGGCCATCGCCTTCCCGCTGATCACGCCCAACAGCTACTACCTGACCGTGATGACGCTGGCCTTCATCTACGCCATCGCCACGCTCGGGCTGAATCTGATCACCGGCTACACCGGGCAGCTGAACCTGGCCCATGGCGGCTTCATGGCCATCGGCGCCTATACACTGGGCATCCTGACGGTGGACCACCAGGTGCCGTTCTGGCTGGCATTCGTGCTGGCCGGCGCGATCTGCATGGTGCTGGGCTATGTGATCGGCGTGGTGTCGCTGCGCCTGAAGGGCCATTACTTCTCGATCTTCACCATGTGCGTGGGCTACATCATCTACCTGCTGATCGAGAAGTGGGAAAGCCTGACGCATGGCACGGTGGGCCTGATCGGCATCCCGGTGCCGGCCGCGATCGGGCCGCTCAGCTTTGACAGCGTGCAGGCGCAGTACTACCTGGTGCTGTTCTTCCTGGCGGTCGGCACCTTCCTGATGCACCGCATAGTCACCTCGCTGCTGGGCCGCAGCTTCATGGCGGTGCGCAACAGCGACGCCCTGGCCGAGGCGCTGGGCATCAACCTGATGCGCACCAAGGTACTGTCGTTCGTGCTGTCGGTGGGCTACGCCGGCTTTGCCGGTGCGCTGTACGCCGGGCAGGTGCGCTTCCTGGGGCCGGATATCGCCCGCACCGACCTGACCTTCGACATGGTGATGTCGATGCTGGTGGGCGGCATCGGCACCATCTTCGGGCCGCTGCTGGGGGCGGTGCTGGTGCCGTGGATCACGCAGTCGCTGCAGTTCATGCAGGACTACCGCATGCTGGTGTTCGGCCCGGTGCTGATCCTGCTGATCATTTTCGTGCCGGACGGCATCGTGGGTTCCTGGCTGAAGAAGCAGGCGCGCAAGGCAGCCGCCGCACGGCGCGGCAAGCCGGCGCAGAACGCCAGCGCCCCTGCAGTATCGACCACCCGCGCCGGAGCCGACCATGCTTGAAATCCGCAACCTGACCAAGAAATTCGGCGGCCTGACCGCGGTGCACGATGTCTCGGTGACCTTCGAGCAAGGCCATATCAACGCCATCATCGGCCCCAACGGCGCCGGCAAGACCACCTTCTTCAACCTGGTGGCAGGCACGCATGCGCCCAGTTCCGGCCAGATCCTGTTCAAGGGCCAGGACGTGGCCGGCCTGCGCGCCGACCAGATCGCGCGCCTGGGCGTGGCCCGCACCTTCCAGGCCACGGCGCTGTTCGACCGCGCCACGGTGCTCGACAACCTGATCGTCGGCCACCGCCTGCGCACCCACTCGGGCCTGCGCGACGTGCTGTTCAACACGCGCCGCCTGCGTGAAGAAGAGCGCCTGTGCCGCGACAAGGCCGAAGCCGCGCTGGACTTCGTCGGCCTGTCGCACCTGGCGCATGAGGTCGCCGCCGACATCACGCAAGAGGCGCGCAAGCGCGTGGCCTTTGCGCTGGGGCTGGCGACCGACCCGGAACTGCTGCTACTGGACGAACCAGCCGGCGGCGTGAACCCGGAAGAGACCGTGGGCCTGGCCGAGCTGATCCGCAAGATGGTGCGCCATGGCAAGACCGTATGCCTGATCGAACACAAGATGGACATGATCATGCGCCTGGCAGACAAGATCATGGTGCTGAACTACGGCGAGAAGATTGCCGAAGGCACGCCCGCGCAGATCCAGCAGGATCCGCATGTCATCGAGGCCTACCTGGGAGCCGACCATGTTGCAGCTTGAACGCGTCTCGCTGTCGTACGGCAGCTTCCGTGCCCTCGACAACATCACCCTGCACGCCCGCGCCGGCGAGCTGGTGGTGCTGCTGGGTGCCAACGGCGCCGGCAAGAGCTCGATCTTCCTGGCGATGAGCGCGATCCACCGCATCAGCGGCGGCAGCATGCGCTTTGACGGGCGCGAGCTGTCGGGCATGAAGCCGTCGCAGATCGTTCAGGCCGGGCTGGTGCACTGCCCGGAGGGCCGCAAGCTGTTCCCGGCGATGAGCGTGGAGAAGAACCTGGTGCTGGGCGCCTACGTGCACCGGCGCGATGGCGCGGGCATCCGCAAGACGCTGGAAGAGGTCTATGAACTGTTCCCGATCCTGCGGCAGAAGAAGGACGATGCGGCCGGCTCGCTGTCCGGCGGGCAGCAGCAGATGGTGGCACTGGGCCGCGCCCTGATGAGCCGCCCGCGCGCGCTGTTGCTGGACGAACCGTCGCTGGGTCTGGCGCCGCTGGTGGTCAAGCAGATGTTCGAGATCATCCAGCGAATCAACCGCGCCGGCACCACCGTGCTGCTGGCCGAGCAGAACGCCTACGCGGCGCTGGGGATCGCGCATCGCGCCTATGTGATCGAGAGCGGGCGCATCGTGATGGAAGGGGATCGGGATACGTTGCTGAAGGATGAGGGGATTCGGAAGGCGTATATCGGGGGGTAGGTTCAGAGGAGCCGGCCCGCGACAGCAAGACACAACCAGACCTAGCAAGCGCAGTACTTTCAGGAGACAAGACAATGCAAAGCAAGATCATGCGCCGAATCTTCCCGCTGGCCGCCACCGCCGTGGCCGCCATGCTGGCCTCTGGCACCGCACTGGCGCAGGAAGTGGTCAAGATCGGCTATACCGGGCCGCTGTCCGGCGGCGCCGCGCTGTATGGCAAGAACGTGCTGTCGGGCGTGCAGATGGCGGTGGACGAGATCAATGCATCCGGCCTGGAAGTCAAGGGCAAGAAGGTCAAGCTGGAGGTGGTGGCGCTGGACGACAAGTACTCGCCCGCCGAGGCCGCCATCAACGGGCGCCGCCTGGTGCAGCAGCACAAGACCCCGGCGGTGTTCGTGCCCCATTCGGGCGGCATCTTCGCGCTGCAGGCCTTCAATGAGCAGGAGAAGTTCCTGGTGATGGCCTACTCCAGCGTGCCGCGCATCACCGACGCCGGCAACAAGCTGACCATCCGCATCCCGCCCGCGTACACCGGCTATATCGAGCCCTTCGTCAAGGCGCAGATGAAGCGCTACGGCAAGAACGTGGCGCTGGCCCCGGCCGACCACGACTACGCCAAGGCCTGGGTGCAGGCCTTCGTGCCGGCGTGGGAATCGGCCGGCGGCAAGGTGGTGGCCAACAATCCGATGTCATACACCAAGGCCACCGACTTCTACAGCGGCGTGTCGCGCGCGATGAGCGAGAAGCCGGACGTGATGTTCGTCGGCGGCCCGTCGGAGCCGACCGCACTGGTGGTCAAGCAGGCGCGCGAACTGGGCTTCAAGGGCGGCTTTATCGTGATGGACCAAGCCAAGATGGATGAAATGGCCAAGGTCACCAACGGCCTGGGCATGCTGGAAGGTTCCATCGGCGTGCTGCCGCTGGTCAACGACAGCCGCCCCGCCGCGCAGAACTTCAACGCCAGGTACAAGAAGCTGCATGACGGGCGCGATGCCACCACCGAGATGTCGCTGAACTACACCATGGTGTACGCGCTGGCCGGTGCGATGAAGCTGGCCGGCACCACCAGCGACGCGGCAGCGATCCGGGCGAAGATGCCCGACGCGGTCAAGGGGCTGGCCAAGGAGGTCAACCCCAACGAAGTCGATGGCATCGACGCCAAGGGCGGGTCGATGGCCGACACCATCGTCGGCTGGGTGCAGAACGGCAAGATTTCGCAGGTCCGGTTGTCGGAGCTGGCGAAGTAAGCCAGGCTGGGGCGCCGCCCGCGCGGCGCCGCGCAAGAACAAACCCCCGCAGGCCGCGAGGCCTGCGGGGGTTTCTGCCTTACGGGCTCCGTCAAGCGGGCCGTGCTACTGCCGGCGATCGCCGTCGCGCCCGTTGCGCGCCTCCATCCGCCCGCGTCAGTTCTGGGCGCGCTGTTGCTGTTGCTGCTGCTGGCGCTGCTGCTCCATCTGCTGCCGCTGGCGCTCCTGCATCTGCCGTTGCTGGTCCTGCTGGTGCCGCTGCTGCTCCTGCGTCGCACGCTGCTGCTCCTGCGCGGCACGCTGCTGCTCCTGCATGTGGCGCTGCTGCTGTTCCGCCTGCTGGCGCTGCATGGCCTGCTGCCGTTGCTGCTCCTGCGCCTGGCGTTGCTGCTCCTGCATCTGCCGTTGTTGTGCCATCTGCTGGCGCTGGGCCGCCTCGGCCTGCCGCTGCTGCGCCTCCTGCATTTGCCGCTGCTGCTCGAAACGCTGGCGCTGCATCTCCTGGCTCTGCCGCTGCTGCTCGGCCATCTGGCGCTGGCGCTCCACCTGCTGGCGCTGCTGGTCGGCGGCCTGGCGTTGCTGGGCTTCGGACTGGCGCTGTTGCTCCATCTGCTGGCGCTGGATGTCCTGCGCCTGGCGTTGCCGCGATTCCTGCATCTGCCGTTGCTGCTGGGCTTCGGACTGGCGCTGTTGTTCCATCTGCTGGCGCTGGGTGTCTTGCGCCTGGCGCTGCCGCGATTCCTGCATCTGCCGTTGCTGCTGGGCTTCGGACTGGCGCTGTTGCTCCATCTGCTGGCGCTGGACGTCTTGCGTCTGGCGCTGCCGTGATTCCTGCATCTGCCGTTGCTGCTGGGCCTCCTGCATCTGGCGCTGTTGCTGGGCATCCTGCATCTGCCGTTGCTGCTCAAAGCGCTGCCGCTGCATGTCCTGCGATTGCCGCGCCGGATCGGGACGGTCCTGCCCATCCGCCCACTGGCGCTGTTGCATGCGCTGCTGATCCTGCTGGCGCTGCTGGTCGCGGGCCTGGTCCTGCCACTGGCGTTGCTGGGCGTCGCGTTGCTGGGCATCGCGTTGCTGGGCCTCGTGCTGTTGCCGCTGCAGATCAGGCCCCTGCCGCTGCTGCTCGCGCAGCGCGCGCTGCTGTTCCCGCTGCTGTTCCATCTGCTGGCGCTGCAAAGCCTGCTGCTGTTCGCGCTGCATGCCCTGCGCCTGCCGTTGCGCGTCGGCCGGTCCGCCCGGCTGGCCCGGCTGGCCAACAAAGCCGCGCGCTTCGTCGGGCCGGCTGCTCTGGCCGCGGCCGTTGCCGCGCCAGGGTTCGCCCGGGGCGTTCGAATAGTTGCGATCGCCGCGATCGCCACGTGCGGGGCCATCGGCATCGCCGCGGCCGGCGCGCGGCTGCGGCGGCGTGTGGTCGCGCGCGGCGATGGCTGCCTGGCTCATGCGCACATCGGGTGCCCGCTGCACATCGCGCCCGGGCCGCCGTTCATTGCCACCGCGCCAGGCTGGGCCGGCGCCGGGCACAACCCCGCCCTCACGCGCGAAGCGGCGGGCCAGGTCGTCCGTGGCGGGCCGGCCCGGCGGACGGGCGGCGATGGCCTGGCGCTCGAAGCCAGGGCGGGCCTGCGGCGGCAGCGGCCGCATCGGGGCCGATCCCACCAGACTGCTCTTGACCGGCGCCACCGGCGGCGCCCCCCTGGCCTCGCCTGCCGGCAGGTTGCGCCATTCGTCGCGATGCATGCCGTGCGCCGGGCGGCCTTCGACGAAATTGCGTGCCGGCATGCCGGTGATGGCGCCGGGCACGTTGCGGTTGGCGTAAGGCGGAGGCCGGCGGTCGCCCATCACGATGTTGTTAACGGTGACCCGGTTGATGCGGGCGACATAGGTCGGGCTGGCACGATAGACCGGCCGGTACGCGTCGCGCGGCCCCAGCGGATACCAGGCCACGCCCGGCCCGCTGCCAACGCGCACGCTCCAGTTCGGCCCGCTGGCGCCGACAAAGGCCACCACCGCCGGGGCGTAGCACGGGCGCACGCGCGGGCCCGGCACCCAGCCCCAGCGCGAGCCCACATAGGCCCAGCGGCCGTAGTGCGAAGGCGCGAAGCCCCAGGGCGCGTCGTCGATCCAGGTCCAGCCCCACGGGGCGATCCAGGCCCAGTGCCCGGCGCTGTACGGTGCCCAGCCGGCGCTGACCACGCGCGGGAACCAGACCGCGCCGTAGCCGGGGTCTTCCTGCCAGTCGCCGTAGCCGTCCAGCGCGGCGTAGCCCGGCATCTCGCGCGGCACGTAGCGGGCGGACGGCGAGGCGTCTTCGCGCGCATCGCGTGCCGCGGTCCAGCGGTCGAAGGCATCTTCCGGCGCGCCGCCGCCACCGGCGTCGGCCAGGTCGGTGCCGGCAAAGCGCATGCGGTCGCCTCGCTGCAGCTCGATCGAGCGGCTGTCGCCATAGACCACGGCGCTGCCGTGGCGCATGGTCACGGTAGTGGTGCTGCCGTCCGGCGCCACGTCCAGCCGATAGTCGCCCGGCTCGCGCGGCACGAAGGCCAGGTTGGGGGTGTCGACCTCGACTGTCTGGCCCGGCGGCAGCGCGCGCACGCGCAGCTGCAGCGTGCCCTGGGTCAATTTAACCTGCGTGGCGCTGTCGTCCAGGTTCAGGATGCTGGCCGCGGTGGCGCCGCCCAGCCGGACCGCCACCGTGCCGGCGTGCAGCTCGGCACGGCCGCCGTGGTCCAGCCAGAGCCGGTCGCCGGTGGTGATGGGCCGGTTCAGGCCGGCGGCAGCCCAGTCGTCTGAGCCTGCCGGCGCAAAGCTGAGGTTGCCGTCGACGGCGGTCAGCGTGGCAATGCGCGAGGAAGGATCGGCTTGCTGGTACTGGCCGTCAGTCGCCGGCGCATCAAGATAGGCCTCGCCGGGGGGGCCGGCGGGCACCTGGGCCAGTGCAGCAGCCGCCACCGCCAGGCCGGCGGCAGCGGCCAGGGCCGTCAGCGCCAGCCTGCCACGGAGTTGGCCACGAGCAGGGCGGGAAGATTGGGAAGGATCGAACATGGAAGTCAGGGCCGGGACAAAACGCATAACGCACCGGGGCGGCCGGCCGATGTCAGCGGCAACCCTAATGTCACCATACATTGCCCCGGCTGCCGCGGCACGCCCGGCGCGGCAGACTTTGTAAGTTCGTATTTCGCCATGCGGCAATGCAGCGCAGGCCGCAGCGCTATCCCGGGCAGGCTGCGGGCCGGCGGGGGGTCAGCGGGTGCCCGGGACGGGCAGGCTCGCCGTCAAAGGTGGAAACAACTTCCCTGGCAGCGCGGGGAGCGGAGGCGGGCGGAACGGGGGCAGAGGCGGCTCAGCGGCCGGACTGCTGGCGCAGCATTTCGGTCAGGCGCTCGGCCGGCATCGGGCGGCCGTACAGGTAGCCCTGCGCCTCATGGCAGCCGTTGGCCAGCAGGAAGTCGCGCTGCTCGGTCGTTTCCACGCCTTCGGCGACCACGCCAATGTGCAGGCTTGCGCCCACGCTGATCACCGAGCGCACGATTGCGGCATCGACCGGGTCTTCGGTCACGTTGCGGATAAAGGACTGGTCGATCTTGAGCCGGTCCACCGGGAATGACTTCAGGAAGCTGAGCGACGCATAGCCGGTGCCGAAGTCATCGCAGGTCAGCGTCACGCCGTCGCGGCGCAGCGCCTGCAGCTGGTCCGCGACCTCGTCGCCCTGCTGCAGCGCGATGGTTTCGGTGATCTCGATCTCCAGGCAGTCCGGCGCCAGTTCCAGCGCGCGCAGCACGTGGCGCACCTCGGTCAGCAGCCGGCTTTCGGACAGCTGGGCCGCGAACAGGTTGATGGCCACCCGCGGCGGTTGGGGAAAGGCCAGCGACCACGCGCGCGCCTGGGCGCAGGCGGTCTGCAGCAGCCACATGCCGACATCGCTGGCGATGCTGCTGCCGGCCAGCGCGTCGATGAAGGCGGCGGGCGGCAGCAGCCCGCGGGTCGGATGGCGCCAGCGCATCAGCGCCTCGGCACCGTGCACGCGGCCGTCGCGCAGGTCGACCTGCGGCTGGTACAGCAGCTCGAACTGGCGCTGGGCATAGGCTTCGTGCAGCGCCTGCACCAGCGACAGCCGCGTGGTCACGTCCGAGCGCATCTGCGGCTTGAAGAAGCGGATGGTGCGGCCGCCGTCGTGCTTGGCGCGGGCCAGCGCCAGGCTGGCCGCGGCCAGCACGTCCGAACCCTGTTCGCCGGCGGCGGGGATCACGCAGGCGCCGATGCTGGCCAGCACATGGTGGCGGCGACCGGCGCTCTCATGCGGGGAGGACAGCATCGAGAGGATCGCCGCACCAACATGGCGCACCAGCGTGGGATCGGCAATGGAGGGGAGCAGCACACCGAACTCGTCGCTGCCAATGCGGCCGATGGCGGCGTCGCGCGGCGAGGCGTCGCGCAGGCGGCGCGCCACGCGCTGCAGGATCAGGTCGCCTTCGGCATGCCCGTGCATGTCGTTGAAGGCGCGGAAATCGTCAATGCCGATCAGCAGCAATGCACAACGGGGCACCGCCTCGCTCTGCAGGCGTGCCTCCAGCCGCTTCAGAAATCCCTGGCGATTGTCAACGCCGGTCAGCGGATCGAGATCCGAGCCTGGCGAGGCGCCAGCCGCCTTCGCCCCCGACTTGGCCACCATCCCTGCCCCATCTGTAATTGTCGACATTGTTACCTGCTAGCAATTTAGCAAGTGTGACGAAAACTTGGAAAAAATCAAGCAGTTCCGATTGCGGCGGGAACGGCTATGCGGCCGCGCAACGGCGCCGCATTGCGCGTTGAATCGGTTCCCGGCTTACAGTACCCTACCGCGCATCAGGCCGCCCCCGCCGCCCCGCGACCTCCTGCTTGCCCCGGAGCGGCGCCCCTGAGGCGGCTTTGCGGGGAACGGCCGCTCCTGAACAAGAACATCACCGGGACCTCACCGTGAACGAATGGACCATCCGCACGCGCATCCTGGCAAGCTTCTCGCTGATCCTGCTTGTCATGGCACTGATGGGCGTTGTTGCCTACACCCGCCTGAGCGCCATCGAACGCGAAACCACGCTGATGCTGCAGGACGCTCTGCCCGGGCTGAACTACAGCACCGGCATCCGCGGCGTCTGGGGCGAGCGCTATGTGCTGGCGTGGCAGACCATCAATGCCACCGACCCGGCTGAGCGCCGCGGCTTCCAGCAGCAAGGCCAGGACGCCGCCGGCCGCCTCGACAAGCTCGAGCAGCAGTACGAGACCTCGATCACGCGCGACGAAGACCGCGTCGCCTTCAAGGCCTATCGGGACGTGCGCGCGCGCTACGAGCAGGCCTCCGAAATCCTGTCCCGCCAGGGCGAGTGGAACGGCGCCGCGGCCGCGGCAGC
Source organism: Cupriavidus necator N-1 (assembly GCF_000219215.1). Lineage (NCBI taxonomy): Bacteria > Pseudomonadati > Pseudomonadota > Betaproteobacteria > Burkholderiales > Burkholderiaceae > Cupriavidus > Cupriavidus necator. Next base: position 2,150,773 of record NC_015723.1, read on the forward strand.
GCTGCGCGGCGAAGCGCATGATCGCTGGGTCGAGGCGCGCAAGGCGGCCCAGCACCTGGTGGACGACAACAGCGCGGTCAATTCGCGGGCGGCGCGGGGTATCGACGATGCCGTCGGTGCCGCCAAGATCGGCATCGAAGCGGCGCTGATCGTGGCCCTGGTGGTCGCCGTGGTCTGCGGCTACCTGCTGCTGCGCGCGATCACGGTGCCGATGCAGTCGATCGTCAACCTGCTGTCCGGCATCCGCGGCGGCGACCTGCGCCTGCGCATGGCGCTGCGCCGCAAGGACGAATTCCATGAAGTGGAGGAAGGTTTCAACCAGATGACGGGCGAGCTGACCTCGCTGGTGGGCCAGGCGCAGCGCACCGCGATCCAGGTCACCACCTCGGTCAACGAGATCGCCGCGACGGCGCGCCAGCAGCAGGCCACCGCCACCGAGACCGCCGCCACCACGACGCAGATCGGCGCGACCTCGCGCGAGATCTCGGCCACCGCGCGCGACCTGGTGCGCACCATCCATGAAGTCTCGAGCGCCGCCGAGCAGGCGGCCGGGCTGGCCGGCACCGGCCAGGTGGGGCTGTCGCGCATGGAAGGCACCATGCAGCATGTGATGGACGCCGCCGGCTCGGTCAATGCCAAGCTCGCCACGCTCAACGAAAAGGCCGGCAATATCAACCAGGTGGTGACCACCATCGCCAAGGTGGCCGACCAGACCAACCTGCTGTCGCTGAACGCCGCGATCGAGGCCGAGAAGGCCGGCGAGTACGGCCGCGGCTTTGCCGTGGTGGCGACCGAGATCCGCCGCCTGGCCGACCAGACCGCGGTGGCCACCTACGATATCGAGCAGATGGTGCGCGAGATCCAGTCGGCGGTGTCGGCGGGCGTGATGGGCATGGACAAGTTCTCGGAGGAAGTGCGCCGCGGCATGTCCGAGGTCACGCAGGTGGGCGACCAGCTGTCGCAGATCATCGCGCAGGTGCAGTCGCTGGCGCCGCGCGTGCTGATGGTCAATGAAGGCATGCAGGCCCAGGCCGGCGGCGCCGAGCAGATCAACCAGGCACTGATGCAGCTGTCCGAGGCCGCGCAGCAGACCGTGGAGTCGCTGCGCCAGTCGAGCCAGGCGATCGACGAACTGACGCTGGTGGCCAACGACCTGCGCAGCGGCGTATCGCGCTTCAAGGTCTAGGGCCTGCGCCCCGCCGCCATGAAACTCTTCCTGCTGTTCCGCCTCGGCGCTGACCACTATGCGCTCGATGCCGCCGAGGTGGCCGAGGTGCTGCCGCTCACGCGGCTCAAGCAGATCCCCGGCGCGCCGGCCTGGGTGGCGGGCCTGATGGAGCGCCGCGGCCAGCCGGTGCCGGTGATCGACCTGCCGGCGCTGGCCACCGGCGTGCCGGCGGCGCTGCGCACCAGCACGCGCACGGTGCTGGTCCACTACCGCCGCCATGGCGGCGAGGCCAGCCGGCTGCTGGGCCTGCGCCTGGAATCGGCCACCCAGACCCTGCGCTGCCCGGCGGAATCGTTTGTCGACGGCGGCATCGGCGGGGCCAGCCCGCGCTACCTGGGGCCGGTGCGGCACGACGCGCGCGGCCTGCTGCAGTGGGTGCGGGTCGAGGCCCTGCTGCCGGACGACGTCCATGCCATGCTGTTTGCCGACACCGCCGGGGAGGCCGCGGCATGAGCACAGCCACGCACATCGAGGCCCTGCTCAAAGCCCGCATCGGCCTGGACGCGGGCGCCATCGGCACCGGCGCAGTGGCACGTGCCGTGCGTGAGCGCCAGCAGGCACGGCAGGCGTCGGACACCCAGGCCTACTGGGACTTGCTGCACGGCACCGCCGATGAATTCCAGGCGCTGATCGAGGCCCTCGTGGTGCCCGAGACCTGGTTCTTCCGGCATCGCGAAGCGCTGCTGGCGCTGGGCCGCCTTGCCGCCGAGCGCGCCTTTGCCGACGGCAGGCGCACGCTGCGCGTGCTGAGCCTGCCCTGCTCCACCGGCGAAGAGCCCTACTCAATCGCCATGGCCATGCTCGATGCGGGCGTGCCGGCGGGCCGCTTTGCCATCGATGCAGTGGACATCAGCGCCCGCGCGCTGGCCCGCGCGCGCCTGGGCGAATACGGCGCAAACGCCTTTCGCAGCGCGCCGCTGGATTTCCGCGACCGTTATTTCACGGCCACGCCCACCGGCTATGTGCTGGATGCACGCGTGCGCGCGCAGGTGCGGCTGCTGCAGGGCAACCTGGTCGATCCCGGCCTGCTCGCCGGCGAGCCGCCCTATGACTTCGTGTTCTGCCGCAACCTGCTGATCTACTTCGACGCGCCGGGGCAACGGCATGCGGTGCAGACGCTGGCGCGGCTGGCCGCTGCCGACGGCCTGCTCTTTGTCGGGCCGGCCGAGGCCAGCGTGCTGAGCTCGCAGGGCCTGGAGCCGGTCGGCTTGCCGCTGACCTTTGCCTTCCGCAAGCCGTCCGCCGTGCCAGCCGCCAGGGCGGCGCCGCGTGTGCCCGTGCACGCGGCCCAGCCGCCCCGCATGGCCGCACCGCCACGGCTGCCGAGGCCACCAGCCTCGCTGCGGCCTGCCCCGCTCACGCGCCCACTCCTGCGGCCCGCCGCGCCCGCGCCTGGCAACGATCAGCGCGCCGCGCTGGCTGTCATTGCCGCCCAGGCCGATCGCGGCGAGCTGGAGGCCGCCACCGCCGCCTGCCTGGCGCTGCTCGAGCGCGCCCCGGATGCCAACGCCGACGCCTATTGCATGCTGGGCGTGCTGCACGACGCCGCCGGCCGCACCGCGCAGGCCCATGCCGCCTACCGCAAGGCGCTGTACCTGGACCCGGCGCACCAGGAAAGCCTGTACCACCTGGCCGCGCTGCTCGATACCGAAGGCGATCACGATGGCGCCATGCGCCTGCGCCAGCGCGCGCAACGCCACACCCGCAAGCACCATGGCTGAGCCCCAAGGCATTGCCCTGCGCACCGAAAACGTCGACGACTGCTGGCGGCGCATCGGCGTGCGCGGCGACGGCTCGTGCCCCGCGCTGGCCGAGCACGCGCACTGCCGCAACTGCCCGACCTACGCCCAGGCCGCGGCCATGCTGCTGGACGCGCAACGGCTGGACGTCGTGCCGGACGCACTGCCCGATGCCGCCACGCTCACCGACGATGACGGGGCCTTGCCGGCCGAACGCGGCATCGCGCTGGCCTGCCTGGTGTTCCGCATCGGCGATGAATGGCTGGCCCTGCCGACCGCCGCGCTGGGCGAAGTCACCGCCCCCTGCCCGATCCATTCGCTGCCGCACCGCCGCGATGCCGCCGTGCTGGGGCTGGCCGCCGTGCGCGGCAACCTGCTGGCCTGCCTGTCGCTGGCGCGGCTGTTCGACGCGGGCGCCGGTGAAAGCGCCAGCGGCAGCCGCTTCCTGATCCTCGGGCAGGGCCGCGCCGCGATTGCGCTGCCGGTGGCCGAGGTGTCCGGCATCGCCCGCGTTCCGCAGCCCGCGCTGCAGCCGCTGCCCGCCACCCTAGCGCGGGCGTCGGCGCGCTATACGCAGGCGCTCTTCCTCGACCAGGGCCGCAGCGTCGGGCTGCTCGATGCCGCACTGGTGCGCCAGGCGCTGGCCAGGAGCCTGGCATGAATCCCGAGCAACTGCGCGACGCCTCGCTGCTGGAACTGTTCGCGCTCGAGGCCGATGCCCAGGCCGAAGTCCTCAATGCCGGCCTGCTGGCGCTGGAGCGCAACCCGGCAGCGGCCGAGCAGCTCGAAGCCTGCATGCGTGCCGCCCACTCGCTCAAGGGCGCTGCCCGCATCGTCGGGCTCGATGGCGGCGTGCGGGTGGCACACGCCATGGAAGACTGCCTGGTCGCCGCACAGGGCGGCCTGCCGCTGACCGCCGCGCATATCGACGCGCTGCTGCAAGGCACCGACCTGCTGCTGCGCATCGGCCATCCGCCCGGCGGCGATCCGGGCTGGGCCGAGCATGCGGGCCGCGCCGAGATCGATGCAGTGGTGCAGCGGCTCGGCATGGTCGATGGCGGTGCCGGGGCGCTGGTCGTGCCGGCACCGCCAGCGCCGGCCCCGGCCCTGTTACCGGAACCAGCGCCCGCGATATCGGCAGACGACACCCAAGAGCGCATGCTGCGCGTGAATGCCGATGCGCTTGACCAGCTGCTGGCGCTGTCCGGCGAGGCCATGGTCGAGTCGCACTGGCTGCGCCCCTTCGGCGCCTCGCTGCAGAAAGCAAGGCGGCAACAGGCACGCGCACTGCGCGCCGTCGATGCGCTGCAGGAAGCCTTGCGGGACGCACCGGACGGCGACCCTGGCGCGGCTGCGCACACCGCACTGGCCGAACTGCGCCAGCTGCTGGACGAAGGCCACGACCAGCTGGCCGCGCGGCTGGAAGAGTTCGAACAATACGATCACCGCGCCACGCGGCTGGCGCGCCGGCTCTATGACAGCGCGCTGGCCTCGCGCATGCGCCCGCTGGCGGACGCGCTGACCGGCTACGCGCGCATGGTGCGCGACCTCGGGCGCGCGCTGGGCAAGCCGGTGCACCTGGAGCTGATCGGCGCCGGCACGCAGGTGGACCGCGACATCCTGGAAGCACTGGACGCGCCGCTGGCGCACCTGCTGCGCAACGCGGTCGACCACGGCATCGAAGCGCCCGGGGTGCGCGCGGCGCAGGGCAAGCCGGCGGAGGGCAGCGTCACGCTGCAGGCGCGCCACAATGCGGGCCGCCTGGTCATCGAGATCTTCGACGACGGCGCAGGTGTCGACCTGGATGCCCTGCGCCGCGCCATCGTGCGGCGGCGGCTTGCGTCCGAAGAGACCGCGGCGCGGCTGTCGCAGGCAGAGCTCCTCGACTTCCTGCTGCTGCCGGGCTTCAGCATGCGCGACACGGTCTCCGAGGTCTCCGGCCGCGGCGTGGGCCTGGACGCCGTGCAGGAGATGGTGCGCCGCGTGCGCGGCAGCCTGCGCCTGACGCAGCAGCCGGGCCAGGGCCTGCACTTCCGGCTGGAGCTGCCGCTGACGCTGTCGGTAGTGCGCACGCTGCTGGTGGAAGTCGCGGGCGAAGCCTATGCCTTCCCGCTGGGCCGCGTGCTGCGCGCGACCTCGGTGGCGCGCAGCGAGATCGAGCAGACCGAAGGGCACCAGCATTTCCGCCACGAAGGCCGCGCCATCGGGCTGGTCAGCGCGGCGCAGGTGCTGCAACGCCCCGAGGGCGACGCTGCCAACGTGCGCGAGCAAGTGCCGGTGGTGGTCATCGGCGAGGCCGAGCGCATCTATGGCATTGCCGTCGACCGCATGCTGGGCGAGCGCCTGCTGGTGGTGCAGCCGCTGCCCGCGGCACTGGGCAAGGTTCGCGACATTGCCGCCGGCAGCCTCACCGACGACGGCACGCCGGTGCTGATCTTCGATGTCGAGGACGTGATCCGCTCGGTCGAGAAGCTGGTCTCCGAGGGCCGCATCGAAGGCGTGCGGCAGGCGGCCGTGGCCAGCGTCCAGGCGCGTGCGCGGCGCGTGCTGGTGGTGGACGACTCGCTCACCGTGCGCGAGCTGCAGCGCAAGCTGCTGGCCGGGCGCGGCTACGATGTGGCGGTGGCGGTCGATGGCATGGACGGCTGGAATGTGCTGCGCGCCGAGCCCTTCGACCTGGTCATCACCGACATCGACATGCCGCGCATGGACGGCATCGAGCTGGTGCGCCGGATCCGGCAGGACGCCGCGCTGCGGCAGCTGCCGGTGATGGTGGTGTCGTACAAGGACCGCGAACAGGACCGCCAGCGCGGCCTGGAGGCCGGCGCGGACTATTATCTGGCCAAGGGCAGTTTCCACGACGCCGCGTTGCTCGACGCGGTCCAGGACCTGATCGGCGAGGCACGTTCATGAAAATCGGCATCGTCAATGACTCGGCGCTTGCGGTAGCCGCGCTGCGCCGCGCGCTTGCGCTGGATCCGTCGTTCGAGATCGCCTGGGTCGCCGGCGACGGCGAACAGGCGGTGCAGATGGCCGCGCGCCAGACCCCGGACCTGATCCTGATGGACTTGCTGATGCCGGTCATGGACGGGGTCGAGGCCACGCGCCGGATCATGGCCGCCACCCCCTGCGCGATCGTGGTAGTGACCATGGACCTGGGCCGCAACGCCTCGCAGGTGTTCGACGCGATGGGCCACGGCGCCATCGACGCCGTCGACACCCCCACGCTGGCCGAGCCCGATGCCCAGCTTGCCGCCGGGGCGCTGCTGCGCAAGCTGCGCAATATCGGCCGGCTGCTGGCGGGCCGCGTGGCCCCGCAGCACACACTGACGGCGGCGCCGCGCGCAGTGGCTGCGCCGCGGCTGGTGGCAATCGGCGCCTCGGCCGGCGGCCCGGCCGCGCTGGCCACGCTGCTGGGGGCGCTGCCGGCGGACTTCGGCGCCGCCGTGGTCACCGTGCAGCATGTGGACGAGGCCTTTGCCGCCGGCATGGCCGACTGGCTCGACGGACAGTGCGCGCTGCCGGTGCGCATTGCCCGCGCCGGCGACGCGCCCCAGGCCGGCACGGTGCTGCTGGCCGGCACCAACGACCACCTGCGCCTGGCCAGCCCCACGCGCATGTCCTACACCGAGCAGCCCTGCGACTACCTGTACCGCCCCTCCATCGATGTCTTCTTCGAAAGCGTGGTAGAGCACTGGCGCGGCGACGTGATCGGCGTGCTGCTCACCGGCATGGGCCGCGACGGCGCGCTGGGGCTGAAGGCCATGCGCGAGCGCGGCTTCCTGACCATCGCGCAGGACCGCGCCACCAGCGCCGTGTATGGCATGCCCAAGGCCGCCGCAGCCATGGGCGCGGCCGCGGAGATCCTGCCGCTGCCGCGCATCGCGCCGCGGCTGGTGCAGGCATGCGGCGGCGCTGCGCTGCTTTGACCCAATGCAATACGTCCCGGCCGGCACCGGGACCGTGACACCAGGAACTGAACATGCAACCCGAATCACCCAACCAACCCGCAGCGCCTGCATCCGACAAGGACTACCTTGCCATGGTGCTGCTGGTGGACGACCAGTCCATGGTCGGCGAAGCGGTGCGCCGCGCGCTCTCCACCGAGCCCGACATCGACTTCCACTACTGCTCGCAGCCCGACGAGGCCGTGGCGGTGGCGCAGCGCACCAAGCCCACCGTGATCCTGCAGGACCTGGTCATGCCGGGCGTGGACGGCCTGACGCTGGTGCAGCGCTATCGCGAGAATCCCGCCACGCGCGACATCCCCATCATCGTGCTGTCGACCAAGGAAGAAGCCGCGACCAAGGGCGCGGCGTTTGCCGCCGGCGCCAACGACTACCTGGTCAAGCTGCCCGACAGCATCGAGCTGATTGCGCGCATCCGCTACCACTCGCGCTCGTACCTGAACCAGCTGCAGCGCGACGAGGCCTATCGCGCGCTGCGGCAAAGCCAGCAACAGCTGCTGGAAACCAACCTGGAGCTGCAGCGTCTGACCAATTCAGACGGCCTGACCGGCTTGTCCAACCGGCGCTATTTCGATGAGTACCTGGGCGCCGAATGGCGTCGCGCACAGCGTGAGCAGACCCAGCTGGCAATGCTGATGATCGATGTCGATGCGTTCAAGGCCTACAACGACACCTACGGCCACGTGGCCGGCGACGAGGTGCTGCGCCGCGTGGCCGCGGTGATCCGCGACAATTGCGCGCGTGCCGCCGACCTGCCCGCGCGCTTCGGCGGTGAAGAGTTCGCGATGGTGCTGCCGGCGACCTCTCCGGGCGGCGTGCGCCTGCTGGCCGAGAAGGTGCGGCGCGCGGTGCAGGCGCTGGCCATCGCCCACAGCGGCTCGCCCACCAGCGACTGCGTCACTGTCAGCATCGGCGGCGCGGTGCTGGTGCCCCAGCCTGGCGATCCGTCGGACCGGCTGGTGGAGACGGCTGATGCCGGCCTCTACCAGGCCAAGCGCAATGGCCGCAACCAGGTGGTGATGATGTCGCAAGGCTGAGTCACGGCAGCAGCACAGCTGCAACAACCAGTTACACACTGGCAGCCACCCGGCCAACGGCGCCACCTGCCACGCCCACCTCCGCCGAGGCCCCGCGCCTGCGGGCCTGGCCGCCCCGCCGCGCACGCACGCGTCATCGCATGTCGGAATCGTCCGACATGCGATTCGGAACCCCGCGGCTGTCTCGCCCTTGGGTTGATGCCTATCTTTGCATCACGGCAAGCGCTTCGCCGCGCCTGCACGCCAAGCAAGCAGATAGCGAACTGGCCTCGCTACCGGCGCGCCCGCGCGGGCATGGGCCAGCACGTCCCTGAATCCAATGAACGGTAAGAGGTGATCCATGTTCCGATCCAAGACACTTTTGATAGGCCTGGCGCTGGCCGCCACGGCGGTGCTGTCGGCCTGCGGCGGCGGTGACGACGATCTCGGCGACCGCATCGGGCTGAGCAAGCCGACCATCCGCGTGATCCACGCCATCACCGGCGGTCCCAATGTCGACGTGCTGCAGAACGGCGTGAAGACCAGCTTCGTGAACAAGCCGTACAAGTTCGTTTCGACCTACTTCAACGTTGAAACCGGCAACCAGCTGATATCGTTCAACACCGCCGGCACGCAGACCGAACTGGCCCGCGCCACCCTGGTCGCCGCCACCGGCCACAAATACACCGTGGTGGCGCTGCCGGGTGCCAGCGCCGCAGAAACGCTGACGATCGACGATCCGTTCGAGAAGGGCCTGCTGTCCAACAAGGCCCGCGTGCGCTCCCTGAACGCCTCGTTCAACGCGCAGAACGTCGATGTCTACATCACCATCCCGGCGATCGACCTGAATTCGGTGGCGCCGACTTTCGGCGCGGTGGGATACAAGCAGGCCTCGCCGGCTTCAGGCAAGGACTCTCTTGACCTGGACGGCGGCACTTATCGTCTGCGTATCACTACGGCGGGCACCAAGACGGTGATCTTTGACTCGGGCGCGCTGACGCTGGCGAACAATGCCGACTGGCTGATCACCACGATCCCGGTCGACGGCATCGGCGGGCTCACGCCGAACAAGATCAAGGTGCTGGTGGCGCGTGGTGATGACGAGTCGCAAGCTGGTCTTGAGCTCGTAACGCAGTAACAGCGTGCTTGCAACTAGCTGCCTGCGGCAGGCGGGCAGCATGCAAGAGGCCGGTCCGAAGGATCGGCCTTTTTTGTCTGACGGGTGGCGGCTGACTGCCCTACGCTTCCTCCCCCGGCTCCAGCCCCGCCTTCAGCACCGCCAGGTGCGACATATAGGCCTCCAGCTCCGCCCGCCCCTGCTCGGTGATGCAATAAACGCGGCCACTACCTTCAACCAGCTCGGCAGTAATGGCCCGCGCCATCATCAGGCTGCGCAGGATCGGCCGCAACGAGCGGATATTCTTGTCGATACCCCGCTCGCGCAGCCGGTCGACCAGGCTCAGGACCGTGGACGGGCTCGACTGGACGAGCTTGAGCACATAGATACGTGAGAAAAACCGGTCAAAGATAGGCGGTTTCATGGGCGCTGTCGGCGCACCCGACGGTGCGGGAATCCTGATCATCATGCGCAGCCCATGACTGCTGCCGCAGTCGGGCACTCTCTGGTATGGATGACGGGCGGACGCGCAGCGCGATCGGCCCGCGAAAGCAAACGGGGTGCGCGAAGGCACCCCGAATGCTTGCGTTGCGTGCGCCGTCCGGCATGAGCCAGGCCGGCGCCATTCCGGGGAGCGCGCGTGGCGCTATTCTTCCTGGAACGCTTCTTCGCGCTTGGCCTTGATCGACGGCAGGGCCACCACGGCAACCAGGGCGGCGGCTGCGATCAGCAGGCCCAGCGACAGCGGGCGCGTCACGAACACGCTGAAGTCACCGCGCGAGAGCAGCAGCGAGCGGCGGAAGTTCTCTTCCATCATCGGTCCCAGCACGAAGCCCAGCAGCAGCGGTGCCGGTTCGCAGCGCAGCTTCAGGAACAGGTAGCCGATGATGCCGAAGCCCGCAGCCATGAACACGTCGAAGGTCTGGTTGTTGACCGAGTACACGCCAATGCCGCAGAACACCAGGATCGCCGGGTACAGGAAGCGGTACGGCACGGTCAGCAGCTTCACCCACACGCCGATCATCGGCAGGTTCAGGATGATCAGCATCAGGTTGCCGATCCACATCGAGGCGATCAGGCCCCAGAACAGCGCCGGGTTGCTGGTCATCACCTGCGGGCCGGGCTGGATGTTGTGGATGGTCATCGCACCGACCATCAGCGCCATCACCGCGTTGGGCGGAATGCCCAGCGTCAGCAGCGGGATGAAGGAGGTCTGCGCCGCGGCGTTGTTGGCCGACTCCGGACCGGCCACGCCTTCGATCGCACCCTTGCCGAATTCATGCGCGTACTTCGAGGTCTTCTTTTCCAGCGAGTAGGCCGCGAACGAAGCCAGCGCCGCGCCGCCGCCCGGCAGGATGCCCAGGGCCGAGCCCAGGAACGTCCCGCGCAGCACGGCCGGGATCATGCGCTTGAAGTCTGCCCTTGTCGGCCAAAGGTTCGTCACGCTATCGGTGAACGTCTCACGGGCTTCCTTCTGCTCCAGGTTCGCGATGATTTCCGCGAAGCCGAACATGCCCATGGCCAGCGCCACGAAGTCGATGCCGTCGGTCAGTTCCGGCACGTCGAACGAGAAGCGCGCGGCGCCCGAGTTCACGTCGGTGCCGATCAGCCCCATCAGCAGGCCCAGCACGATCATGGACACGGCTTTCGGCAGCGAGCCGGAAGCCAGCACCACGGCGCCGATCAGGCCCAGCACCATCAGCGAAAAGTATTCGGAAGGGCCGAACTTGAACGCCAGTTCCGACAGCGGCGTGGCAAAGGCGGCCAGGATCAGCGTCGCCACGCAGCCGGCGAAGAACGAGCCGAGACCGGCGGTGGCAAGTGCCACCCCCGCTCGCCCTCGCCGCGCCATCTGGTAGCCATCGATGGTGGTCACCACCGAGGACGATTCACCAGGCAGGTTCACCAGGATGGCGGTGGTCGAACCACCGTACTGGGCGCCGTAGTAGATGCCGGCCAGCATGATCAGCGCGGCCACCGGCGGCAGCGTGTAGGTCACCGGCAGCAGCATGGCGATGGTGGCCAGCGGCCCCAGGCCCGGCAGCACACCGATCAGGGTACCCAGCACGCAGCCCAGGAAGGCGTAGGCCAGGTTCTGCAGCGACAGGGCCGTGGAAAAGCCCAGCGCAAGGTGATCAATCAATTCCATGGTCGGCGCTCCTTAACCGGTGATAAAGGCCGGCCACACCGGCATCTGCAGGTTGATGCCGTAGACGAAAGCGCCAAGGCTGATCAGCACCAGCACCACGGCGTTGAGCAGCGCACCCTTCCAGCTGAATTCATGGCTGGCCATCGAGGACACCATCACCAGCACGAACACCGACAGCACCATGCCCAGCGGCTTGAGCAGCAGGCCGAACAGCACCACCGAACCGAGGATCCACAGCAGCGTCTTCAGGTCCCAGCGGGCGAGATGGTCTTCCTCCCCCCTGGACGACAGCGAGGACAGCAGCACCAACGCCCCGAGCACTGCCAACACCAGTCCCAGCAGGAATGGAAAATATCCGGGTCCCATCTTCGCGGCCGTTCCCATGGAATAGCCGCGAGCGACCCAGGAAAAGCCCAGACCGACCAGAACGAACATCAGGCCGGAGGCAAAGTCCTTTTGGCTGCGTATGCGCAAAACGATTCTCCTCAAAGTTCACGAAATGCCGTGCCGGGGGGCGCGCACTGGCTCGGACGGCAAGGCATGCGCCCTGCCTGCTCCCCGACGGTTGACCCGAACCTTAGAGACGTGATCTTTCAGGTGCCTTTCATTTGTCTTGTTTTAGGGGTATTCACCGATACCCCTTGAAAACAAGGCAATTCCAGCCGATGCGCACAAGTAGATGCATCACAACGTGATGGAATTACTTGTGAAGAATCCGGGAGTAAAGGCGACGGGAATGTCAGACGAACAAGACGGCACGCGCACTTGCGTCAAGGCAAGGCGCGGCCGGAAAGACGCGCACGCCTGCTCTGGCCAGGCAGGCGACGCGTGCGCTGGGAGGGAGTGCCAGCGATGGCACGATGACACACCGATCTTTCGAATGGCTTTCAAAGCCGGCGACACGATCACGGGCCGCTGCAGGTCAGCGCACGCCTGCGGGCTCGGGTGTTGCCGGGGCGGCCTCCTCGACGACCTCGCCCGCGTCTTCGCAGGGCGTTCCCATGCTGGTATCGGGCGCCTGCCCCACGGCTTGCGCCGGGTGCGGCACGGTGGGCAGGATATGGCTGCGGCGCCAGTTGCCGAAGCGGTAGTAGCCAGCCGCCAGCACCAGCGACACCACCGAGCCCAGCGGAAAGCTCCACCAGACCGCCTCGGCGCCGATGCGCGGGCCCAGCGCCCACGCGAACGGCAGCCGGATCACCCACATCGACAGGAACAGGATCACCAGCGGCGCCATCACCGCGCCGGTGGCGCGCACCGTGCCGAAGATGACGATGGTGAAGCCAAACAGGATGAACGACCACAGCACCACCACGTTGATATGCTGCGCGATGCCGGTGGCCACGCCGTCAGTGCCCAGGAACAGGCCGAGCGAATGCCGGTTGAACAGATAGATCAGCGCGACCAGCGCACCGGTCATCACCACATTGATCAGCAGGCCCACGCGCGTGATGCGCGACACCCGCTGCCACAGCCCGGCGCCGACGTTCTGCGCCACCATCGACGACACGCTCGCGCCTACCGCCAGCGCGGGCATCTGCACATAGGTCCACAACTGCGAGGCCACGCCGTAGGCGGCGGTGGTCTGCGAGCCATAGGCATTGACCAGCGCCATCATCCCGATCGCCGACGACGAGATCACCACCATCTGCAGGCCCATCGGCAGGCCCTTGACCACCAGCGCCCGCAGGATTGCCGGATCGGGCCGCAGCAGTGCAAGCTGGCCACGGTGCAGCAGCAGGAAATGGCGGCGCCGGTACAGCAGCACCATCATCGCCGCCAGGCTCACTAGCTGCGCGATCAGCGTGGCCAGCGCCGAGCCCGCGATGCCCAGCGGGGGGATCGGGCCCATGCCGAAGATCAGCACCGGGTTGAGCGCCACGTCCAGCACCACGGACAACAGCATGAACCAGAACGGCGTGCGCGAATCGCCCGCGCCGCGCAGCGTCATCATCACGAAGTTGTAGAAGTACATGAACGGCAGCGCCAGGAAGATGATGCGCAGGTAGCTCACCGCCAGCGGCGCGGCGTCTTCCGGCGTGTGCATCGCCGCCAGGATGGCCGGCGTATAGAAATAGCCAAGCGCCGAGGCCAGCACCGACAGCCCGACAAAGAAGGTGGTGCTGGTGCCGACCACGCGGCGCGCCTCGTCCAGGTCGCGCGCACCCACGGCCTGCCCGATCATGATGGTGTTGGCCATGCTGATGCCGAACACCACGCCCAGCAGGAAGAACAGGATGATGTTGGCGTTGGAGGTTGCCGTCAGCGCGGCCTCGCCCAGGAAGCGGCCGACCCAGACCGAATTGATCGAGGCATTCAGCGACTGCAGGATGTTGCTGCCGAGCACCGGCAGCGAGAACAGCAGCAGGGTGCGGCCGATCGGGCCGGTGGTCAGTCTGGCGTCTGGCTTCATGAGGCGTTGCGCATGGGGAAATCCGCCCAGTCTATTCCTGCCCGGAGGCGGCTACAAGGACACGCGGCCGGCCACGGTACCGCGCTTTTTACCTGAATGAGTTATTCCCCTCCAGTTGCGGCCCCCTGCATACTCGGCGCGGGAGCACCGCGTCCCAGGCCGGCTGCCGGAAGGAATGCCCGGCATGCGCGTGCGCCCTTCAGTCGCAGTCAAAACGAAGAGGTGGGGTCATGTTTGTCGGTTTCCAGCCTGTTTCCGGCGCCCTGGTGCCGTTTGCCTATGACTGGCCGATGGTGGGCCTGTCGTTCCTGATCTCTGTCTGCGGCGCCTACGTGGGCCTGCGCTGGTCGCGGCGCGTGCGCATGCCCGACGGCCGCCTGGATGTGGACCGGCTGTTGTGCGCCAGCGTGGCGCTGGGCGGCGGCGCGGTCTGGTCGATGCATTTCATCGGCATGGTGGCCTACCAGACCCCGACGCACCGCGAGTTCGGGCTGTTCATGACGCTGGCTTCGCTGGTGGTCGTGATGGTGCTGGCCGGCGCCGGGCTGGCGATCGCCTCGCGCCCGCGCGGCAGCCGTACCGACAACGTGGTCAAGGGCGGCGTGCTGACCGGGCTGGGCGTGGTGGCGATGCACTACACCGGCATGGCGGCGATCCGCTCCAACACCCGCTTCGACTGGGACCTGGCCATCATCGGGCTGTCGGTGGTGATCGCGGTGGTGGTGTCGGTGGTGGCGCTGTGGCTGGCGACCACGGTGAAGACCCGCGGCAAGCAGCTGGCAGCGGCGGTGGTCATGGGCATTGCCGTCTGCGGCATGCACTACACCGGCATGTCGGCGGGCACGATGATCTGCACCAGCCCGACCTACGCGCCCAGCCTGTTCGCCATCGAGGGCGACAGCATCGGCTATGCGGTGTTCGCCCTGACGCTGATCACGCTGCTCGTGATCCTGGTGGTGGAAGCCACCCGCACCGGGGCTGAAGTCCTGCCCGTGGCACGGACGCGCGATACCGCCTGATATCGGCTGCACCGGTCGCGGGGACATTCCCGCACATTCCTCCCGGGAACGCACCCGGCGCGCTGCATGAACGCGGCCGCCGGGTTAAGCTTGCGGTTTCACCGCCCACCAGGAGAACACGCATGTACCAGGATCTCGCCCTCTATATCGACGGGGAATTCATCAAGGGAGGCGACCGGCGCGAGCAGGATGTCATCAACCCGGCCACGCAGGAAGTGCTGGGCAAGCTGCCGCATGCCAGCCGCGCCGACCTGGACCGCGCGCTGGCCGCCGCGCAGCGCGCCTTTGAAACCTGGAAGAAGACCTCGCCGCTGGAGCGAGCCAGGATCCTGCGCCGCGTGGGCGAGCTCACCCGCGAGCGCGCCAAGGAGATCGGCCGCAATATCACGCTGGACCAGGGCAAGCCGCTGGCCGAGGCCGTCGGCGAAGTGATGGTCTGCGCCGAGCACGCCGACTGGCACGCCGAGGAATGCCGCCGCATCTATGGCCGCGTGATCCCGCCGCGCCAGCCCAATGTGCGCCAGATCGTGGTGCGCGAGCCGATCGGCGTTTGCGCCGCCTTCACGCCGTGGAACTTTCCGTTCAACCAGGCCATCCGCAAGATCGTGTCGGCGCTGGGCGCCGGCTGCACGCTGATCCTGAAGGGCCCGGAAGACTCGCCCAGCGCGGTGGTGGCGCTGGCGCAGCTGTTCCATGATGCCGGCCTGCCCCCGGGGGTGCTCAACATCGTCTGGGGCGTGCCCAGCGAGGTCTCGACCTACCTGATCGAATCGCCGATCGTACGCAAGATTTCGTTCACTGGCTCGGTGCCGGTGGGCAAGCAGCTGGCGGCGCTGGCCGGCGCGCATATGAAGCGCGTGACCATGGAGCTGGGCGGCCATTCGCCGGTGCTGGTGTTCGACGACGCCGACATCGACCCCGCCGCCGAGATGCTGGCCCGCTTCAAGCTGCGCAATGCCGGCCAGGTTTGCGTGTCGCCGACGCGCTTCTACGTCCAGGAGAAGGCCTATGACCGCTTCCTGGCGCGCTTTACCGAGGTGATCGGCTCGATCAAGGTGGGCAACGGCCTGGAAGACGGCACCCAGATGGGGCCGCTTGCGCATGAGCGCCGCGTGCTGTCGATGGAGCAGTTCCTGGACGATGCCAGCCAGCGCGGCGGCAAGGTCGTGGCAGGCGGCTCGCGCCTGGGCGACAAGGGCTACTTCTTTGCGCCCACCGTGGTCACCGACCTGCCCGACGACTCGCGCCTGATGACCGACGAGCCGTTCGGCCCGGTGGCGCCGGTGACGCGCTTCAAGGACACGGCCGAGGTGCTGCGCCGCGCCAACAGCCTGCCCTTTGGCCTGGCGTCGTATGTGTTCACCAACTCGCTGAAGACCGCGACCGAAGTGTCCAACGGCCTGGAAGCCGGCATGGTCAATATCAACCACTTCGGTATGGCGCTGGCCGAGACCCCGTTCGGCGGCATCAAGGATTCGGGCATCGGCAGCGAAGGCGGTCAGGAGACCTTCGATGGCTACCTGGTGACCAAGTTCATCACCCAAGCCTGACCATCCTGACGCTGGCGCCGTTCACGCTTGCGTGAGCGGCGCCAGCGCCCTTCTTCCCCCGTTCGGCCCCCGCTCACCCTCCCCGCGCCTCGCGGTAATCGTCCGCATACGCCTTCCACTGCACCACCGACACCGCGCAGCCATGCCGTGCCAGCCGCAGGACGCCGGTGCGCCAGCGGGTGCCGCCGGCAAACGCCTGCAGCTGCTCGATCCGGTCCGCGGCCTGGTGCCCGCAGCCACGCAGATGCGCCCATGCCGCGGCATGCGCCATGGTGCCCAGCAACTCGCGTAGCGCTGCAAAGTTGCTGCAATGCGCCAGGTCGACGCGGTCGGCAGTTGGCTGCAGGCTCTTGACCAGATAGGAAGCCTTGCCCATGTCGACAGCCGACAGCAGCGCCGGCGAAGCCGCCTGCATGACTTGCTGCACCGCCGCCACCCGCCTTGCATCGCTGCCCCAGGGTGGCAGGGACAGGCTGGGCAGGTCCTGCCATGGACTCGGCGCGGCGCGCTTGATGTCGACCAGTCGCTGCATGCCGCTCAGTTCGTCCCGCGCCAGCACCATATAGCGTTCCAGCCCGAGGCTGCCAATGCCCGCCACGCGCCGCGCGGCATCGTCGAGGGCCAGGCGGTGGCCATGGTGGCCCTGCTTCGAGTAGGCCGCAAGGATCGCGCGAGCGCGCTCACGGGCCGGCTTGTCCGCCGGCAGCGCATGGCGGCCGTTGCATACCAGGCGCCGTTTGCCCTTGCGCAGCGTGGTGAGCTCGGCCAGCAGCGCGCCGCGCTTGCGGCCCTTGACCCGGCGCAGCAGGGTGGCCACCATGCCGACCGCCGTGGCACGCTCGAGCCAGCGAGGCTTGCCTGTCTGCAGCACGGCGGCATAGGTGGACAGCATGGCCTCGCAGGCGCGCATGGCGCCGGCCTCGGAAAGGCCCAGCTGGCCGGCGGCCACCAGCACGCTCGACAGCATCCGGACCACATCCACCGTAAGCGGCGCGACCAGGGCATCGTCAAAGTCGTTCAGGTCGAAATAGACCAGCCCGTTGTCGCCCTTGAAGCTGCCGAAGTTCTCCAGGTGCAGATCGCCGCAGACGTAGGTGATGGGCGCATTGCACATTGCCGCCTCATCGCGCAGCGATGCGGCATAGAGATGGTTGGTGCCGCGAAAGAAGGCAAACGGGTCCGCGGCGATCGCCGCAAGCTTGCGGGTCAGCCGCTCGGGATCGCGGCCATGGTTGAAGGTGAGGATGGCTTGCGTGGCGGCGTGCATGGGCTCGGCTTCCGTTCCGCGTTGACATCCGGCAGCGGCGCGGCCGGTCAGCGAAAGAACAGGCCGCGCGTGAGGAAAGTGTGATTGGCTTCTTCCGCCATCAGCCAGACCAGCACCAGCAGGCACAGCGGCGGTACCAGGATGGCGCAGATCAGCGCCATGCGCTCCCATGCCATGTGCATGAACACTGCCACGATCAGCCCCGCCTTCAGCCCCATGAACACCAGGATCAGCGTCCAGCGCAGGTAGCCGGTGACATGGAAATAATCGACCAGGTACGACAGCGTCGACAGCACGAACAGCAGCGCCCAGATCTTCAGGTACAGCCCGATGGGATGCTGTTGGCCGGAGTGGGCGGCATGGCCGGCATCCGGGCCGGAGCCATGCGCTGGCGTCACCGGGGTTGCGGGAGTTGCCGGATTCGATGCCATGGCCGCCCTCACCAGAGATAGAACAACGCAAAGATAAACACCCAGACCAGGTCGACGAAGTGCCAGTACAGGCCCGCGATCTCCACGATCTGGTAGTTGCCGGTGGCCTCGTAGCGCCCGCGCAGCACGCGCGTGGCCACGATCAGCAGGTACACCACGCCGCACGACACATGCAGGCCATGGAAGCCCGTGATCATGAAGAAGGTCGAGCCGAACTGCGCCGCCCCCATCGGGTTGGTCCACGGGCGCACGCCCTCGTCCACGATCAGCTTGGTCCATTCGAAGGCCTGCATGCCGACGAACATCATGCCGAACAGCGCGGTCACCAACATCAACAGCGCGCACTCGCGGCGCGCGCGCCGGTAGGCAAAGTTGACCGCCATCGCCATGGTGCCGCTGCTGCTGATCAGCACGAAGGTCATGATGGCGATCAGCAGCAACGGGATGTCGGCGCCGCCCACGTGCAGTGCGAACACCTCGCTGGGATTGGGCCACGGCACCGTGGTCGACATGCGCACGGTCATGTAGCCGGTCAGGAAGCAGCTGAAGATAAAGGTGTCGGACAGCAGGAAGATCCACATCATCGCCTTGCCCCACGACACCTTGAAGGCCTGCTGGTCCGACGACCAGTCGGCCAGCAGGCCGCGCACGCCGCCCACCTGGGGCGCAGGCGCCACGCCGGGTGTGCCCGATGGTGAAGACAATTGCGTTGACATGCCGGTCCTCCTTGCTGCCGCCGCCGCTAGGCCGTGCCGCAGATATAGCGCACCAGTTCGGGCGTGAGCCACCCCAGCGCCGCCAGCAGTACCACCCACACCGCCAGCAGGAAATGCCAGTAGCGCGCGCACAGCCGCATGCGCAGCACCACGGCCTCGCCGCTGCCGCGTGACGACATGGCAAAGCCCCAGCCGGCCAGGCCGCCCAGCACGTGCAGGCCGTGCATCGCGGTCAGCAGGTAGAAGAAGCTGCCGGCCGGGTTGCCGGCAGGCATCACCTGCATCGCGCCCAGCGCCTGCCAGGCCCACAGCTGCGAGGCGACGAAGCCGGCCGCGCCCAGACCGCCCAGGCGCAGCGCCAGCCTGGCCACGGCCATCTCGCCCCGGCCCGCGGCGCGCGACGCCACCGCCATCGCCACGCTGCCCGCGGCCAGCAGCGCGGTGGACAGCCACACCTGCCAGGGCAGCCCGATGCGGTGCCAGTCCGGGCTGTCCATGCGCAGCGCATAGGCGGTCAGGAACAGCGCAAACAGCGAGGTCACCACGCCCATGAACACCCACAGGCCGATGCTTGCGGGGGCGCGCCCGCGCGGCCGGTGGTTGGCGGCATTCTCGTCGGACGGGTTGCCGCCGAAATCGTCGCGGCTGACCTTGTACAGGGCTTCGGCGTTCATGCGACGGCTCCGCGGCTGGCATGCGGTTCAGGCTCGGCCCCGCCCTCTTCCGGCGGCGCGTTCTGCGCGATAAAGTCCTCACGCGCGCCCGGCACGCTGTAGGCATAGGCCCAGCGGTACACCACCGGCAGGTGCGGCCCCCAGTTGCCGTGCGCGGGCGGGGTCTGCGGCGTCTGCCATTCCAGCGAGGCGGCGCGCCACGGGTTGGCGTCGGCCTTGCGGCCATGCCACAGGCTCCACACCAGGTTGAAGACAAAGAGCAACTGCGCCGTGGCGACGATGAACGCGGCCACCGAGATATACATGTTCATCACATGCGCAGATTCCGGGATAAAGGCGTAGTTCTCGTAGGCGTAGTAGCGGCGCGGCATGCCCAGCACGCCCAGGTAGTGCATCGGGAAGAAGATGGCATAGGTGCCGACGAAGGTGACCCAGAAATGGATCCGGCCCATGTTGTCGTCCAGCATCCGGCCCGTTACCTTCGGGTACCAGTGATAGATGCCGCCGAACACCACCAGGATCGGCGACACGCCCATCACCATGTGGAAGTGCGCCACCACGAAGTAGGTGTTGGACAGCGGGATATCCACGCTCACATTGCCCAGGAACAGCCCGGTCAGGCCGCCGATGACGAAGGTGCTGATGAAGGCGATCGCGAACAGCATGGGCACGGTGAAATGGATATCGCCGCGCCATAGCGTGATGACCCAGTTGTAAACCTTGATCGCGGTGGGGATGGCGATGACCAGCGTGGTGGTGGCAAAGAAGAAGCCGAAGTACGGGTTCATGCCGCTGACGAACATGTGGTGGGCCCACACCACCACCGACAGCACGCCGATCGCCAGGATTGCCCACACCATGGTGCGGTAGCCGAAGATGCTCTTGCGCGAATGCACGCTGACCAGGTCCGAGACGATGCCGAAGGCAGGCAGCGCGACGATATACACCTCCGGGTGGCCGAAGAACCAGAACAGGTGCTGGAACAGCAGCGGGCTGCCGCCCTTGTATGACAGCTGCTGCCCCATCGATACCATCGCCGGCATGAAGAAGCTGGTGCCGAGGGTCTTGTCCAGCAGCATCATCACCGCCGACACGAACAGCGCCGGGAACGCCAGCAGCGCCAGGATGGTGGCCATGAAGATGCCCCACACCGACAGCGGCATGCGCAGCAGCGTCATCCCTTCCGTGCGCGCCTGCAGCACGGTGGTGACATAGTTGAGGCCGCCCATGGTGGCCGCGACGATAAAGATCGCCAGTGACACCAGCATCAGGATGATGCCCCATTCATGGCCTGGGGTGCCGGCCAGGATGGCCTGCGGCGGATACAGCGTCCAGCCCGCGCCGGTGGGCCCGCCGGGCACGAAGAAGCTGGTCAGAAGCACGATCACCGACAGCAGGTAGACCCAGAAGCTGAGCATGTTGAGGAAGGGGAACACCATGTCGCGCGCCCCCACCATCAGCGGGATCAGGTAGTTGCCGAAGCCGCCCAGGAACAGCGCGGTCAGCAGGTAGATCACCATGATCATGCCGTGCATGGTGACGAACTGGTAGTAGCGGTTGGCGTCGATGAACTCGAAGCGCCCCGGGAAGCCGAGCTGCATGCGCATCAGGTTGGACAGCGCCACGCCCACCAGGCCCACCATGATCGCCACGATGGTGTACTGCACGGCGATCACCTTGTGGTCCTGGCTCCAGACATAGCGGGTCCAGAAGCTCTGCGGCGCGTGATGGGCGGCATCATCGGCGTAAGCCATGCGGGTCTCCTCACTTCCTGGCGGGCGCGGGCGCCGCCGAGGGCGGCACGGCCACGGCCGTCGAAGTCGTATAGGTGCCGGACGCAGCCCCGGGCGTGGCAGCGGGTGCCCCGGAGCCAGCGGTTGCCGTGGTAGCGGCGCTGGTCGCGGCGGCCGGGCCGGCGGGCACGTCCGCGGGAGCGACCGGCGCAACGGTTCCCGCCTCGGCCGCGCCGCTGCCGGCCGACTTGATATAGGCGGTCAGCGCCGCGACCTCGTCCTCGCTCATCGGCAACTTCGGCATCACCGGCCCGAAGCCTTTGACCAGGCGCGCATGCGGGTCGGTGATCTCCTTGTGCAGGAAGGCATCGTCCACCTTGGCGCTGCTGCCGTCGGCAAAGGTCTCGGTCTTGCCGTACAGGCCCTTCCAGGTCGGCCCCACACCCGGATTGCCGTCGATGCTGTGGCAGCCGACGCAGCCCTTGCTCTGCGCCAGCGCGCGGCCCTTCTCGACGGTGCCGGCGTCGCCCGCTGCGCCCGGTGCGGCAGCGGCCATTGCCGCCGGCGGTGCCGCGGCCTTCGCCAGCGTCATGGCAAAGGTCTGCTGCTTCGCCAGCCATGCCTCGTACGCAGCCGGTTCTTCCACCACCACCGTGCCGCGCATGTTGTAGTGCCCCACGCCGCACAGCTGCGCGCACAGGACGTCGAAGCGGCCCGTCTGCGTCGGCGTGAACCAGAACGACGTCACCATGCCCGGCACCATGTTCATGCGCGCGCGGAACGGCGGCACATAGAAATCATGCAGCACGTCCTTGGAGCGCAACAGCACCTTGACCGGCTTGTTCAGCGGCAGGTGCACCTCCGGGCCGACGATCACGATATTGTCCAGGCCGCGCGGATCGTCGGGGTCCAGGCCGAGCGGATTCGCACCGGTGACAAAGCGCGGATCGGAAGCACCCAGCTGGCCGCTCTTGCCCGGAAAGCGGAAGGCCCAGGACCACTGCTGCCCCACCACTTCCATCACCATCGCGTCGCGCGGCGGGCGCACGTAGTCGGCGTAGACGAACAGGCCCGGCGCCAGCAATGCCACCACGCCCAGCGTGGTGCCCCCGATCAGCCACAGTTCAAGCTTGCTGTTCTCCGGGTGGTAGGACGCGCGGTGGCCGGTGCCGCCATTGGGGTGCGGCGCCTCATGCCGGTAGCGCCAGACGATGTAGCCGACAAACAGGTTGATGCCAATAAAGAAAATGCCGGTGATGACCAGGGTAATGGTCAGCGTGTCGTCCATCTGCTTCCAGTTGGACGCCAGCGGAGTCGCCCACCACGGGCTCAGGAAATGGAAGAGCACCGAAGCGACGACCATGACTACGAGTGCGATGGCCAACGCCATATCCACCCTCCTACTCGCGCGCGGCGAGGGATGTGCAAGTCACGCAGGTAGACATAAGACTAGTGCATGCCGTCAGGTCACTGCAAGGCGACATGCCAATGCATTGGTGTCGCACTGCACAAGCGCGCAGGGCGGGAAAAAGCGGCGGCGGGAACCCCTGGTTCCGGCCGCCGCAGACCTTGCGCGCGTATCCGCCCAGAGGCTGGCGCGCGCAATGCAACCGTCATGTGCGGGCGCCTCACCGCGCCCTGCCCCGATGCGATTGTCAGTGCGATACGTCCTTGCTCTCCAGCTTCCAGTAGCACGCCGCCGCGGCCATCCCGAAAATCAGGTGCCCGATAAACGTATGCCACCCACGCACCTCGACAAACCAGTGGAAGGCCCGCGTCATCACATAGAAATTGAAGAAATACACCACCAGGCCGAATACGGCACCCGCCAGCATTGCCATGCCCAGGCTCGAATCCAGCGTGAATGGCGCGATGATGGCCGCCAGGATCATGCCCAGCACGGCACCCAGCACGAAATGGATCACCAGCGCCGCGGCCACGGTGCCGACGGTGAACGTTGCGCTCTGCAGCACGCTCTGGCCCATCAGGATCCCGGCGATCATGCGCGTGGCTACCCACGGGTTCACGCCCGACACCATCGACGACCAGAACAGCTCCAGCACCAGCAGCAACGCCCCGGCCGCCAGCCCCGAGACCGCTGCCGCGGTCCAGTCCGGCTGCCGCCGCACGTAGTGGTGCGATTGCATGTGAAGTTCCATAGCCACCTCCGTCTCTCTCGGTCTGCGGGGCATTGGACTGGAATGGGAACGGGGCCCCGCGTCTCTGATCAGCATAGGACACGTGTTTCCCGCTTCGGGGTTCGCATGGCGAAAAACGTGGGGCATGCGTACGCAGCGCAACGCCTGAACGGGCCTATGTGCGCGCATCGGTACCTGGGTGGCATCCGCACCGCCCGGGCTCGGGACAATACCGATGCACGCAGCCGTGCATCGGGCACACACTGCCTATACTGGAATCACAAAAGAGAGACAGGAGACCACCATGCACTTCACCGCGCATGATCTTGTATTCCTGATTCCGATGGCGCTGGTAGGCGTGATCGCCATGGGTTCGATCCCGGTGACCGCCAAATTCCTGCGCATCAGTTGCCGCACCATGGGCGCCCTGATCGGCGCGCTGGTTGCGGTGTTGGTGCTAGAGGCATTACCGCTGCTGATCTGACCCCCAGAGGTCGGGCAGACGGTTTTTGGGGAGGAGGGCCGTTATGTCGATCGGCCTGCTCGCTGCCGTCATGGCGGCGCTGCTGTTCATTACCGTCCTGCGGGCCATCTGGCGCTGCAGCCATCCGTACCGGATGCGCTACCGGCGCTGCGCTGCGCAACGGCAACGCGCGGGGCTGTGCCGGCATACGCTGCGACGGCACGGCTAGCAGTAGCACGACCCCGCTTGCACCTTCCCCGGTACGCGAACCGGGCAATCGCCCGTCACGCCGTCGGCGCGCGCAACGCCGCCAGCGGCGCGTTCACTGACTCTCCCAGCCGCTCCATCAGCGAATAGCGCGCCACGTAGTGCCGGAAGTGCTCGAGGAACGCCGCCTCGGCCGGCGTCTGGCGCCGCTCCGGATTCCACAGCAGGTACATGTCGATATCGGCCACGCCCTCTTCGGGCGGCAGGCGCCACAGCCGTTGCTGGGCGACATCGTCGGCAACGATATGTTCCGGCAGGCAGCCAATGCCATAGCCCGCGAACACCAGGCGCCGGATTTCATCGAGGCTGGGCGAGGTCGCGACGATGCGGCCCGAAAAACCGTGCTGGTCGCGGAAAACGGCCAGTGGCGCCAGCACGTCGCCAAGCTGGTCGCTGCTGAACGACACGAAATTCTCTGCCAGCAGGTCGGCAATGGCCAGCCCGGTGCGCCCGAACAGCCGGTGATGGCGCCCGCAGAAGATGGCGTAGCGCTGGCGCAGGAACAGCATGTGCTCAAGCCCGTCGCCCGACTGCCGGCCCGACTGCCGGTACAGGCTCAGGCCCACGCCGGCAGCCTTCTGCGCGAGCGCGTCTGCGATCTCGGTGCTGCGCATCACGTCCACCTGCAGCGTGACGCGCGGATGCTGCCGATGGAACGCGGCCAGGCATTCGTCATAGACGCCGGAATGGATCCGGCTCACGGTCAGCAGCCGCAGCAGGCCGCTGACTTCATCCTGCTGCTCCGCCAGTTCCGCCCCCAGCCGCGCCACGCTGCCATAGACATCGGTGGCGATGCGCAGCACCTCTTCGCCGGCCCGGGTCAGGCGGAAATTGCTGCCGCGCCGCTCGATCAGCGTGTGTCCCAGATGCTCTTCGAGCCGGCGCAAGGCCAGGCTCACCGCCGGCTGGGTGATATGCAGCCGCACCGCGGCGCGGCTCAGGCTGCGCTCGTGGACGATGGTCAGGAATGTGCGCAGCAGGTTCCAGTCGAGCCGGTCGGTCAGCAGGGCCCGGTCCAGGGCAGAACGCTCCATCACGCCACCGTATAAATTCAGATTATATGAAAAATAAATATTAGAAATTTGACTGATGTTTGTCAACGGGCGATAACTCCTCCCACAGCTGCCCCTGATGCAGCGGCACAAACATAGTGAGGAGCCAGTCCATGCAAGTGTCCCCTTCCGGCACGCGCCAGCCCGTGCGCGCCGCCACGGCCGCCTTTGTCGGCACCATGATCGAGTGGTACGACTTCTACATCTACGCTACCGCCGCCGCGCTGGTGTTCGGCCCGCTGTTCTTCCCCGGCGGCGACCCCTTCCTGAGCACGCTGGCGTCATTCGGCACCTTCGCGGTCGGGTTCTTTGCCCGTCCGCTCGGCGGCATCGTGTTCGGCCACTGGGGCGACCGCATCGGCCGCAAGAAGGCGCTGATGACCACGCTCATGATGATGGGCGTGGCCACCATCGGCATCGGCCTGCTGCCGACCTACGCCACCGCGGGCGCCATCGCGCCGGTGCTGCTGGTGCTGCTGCGCGTGGTGCAGGGCATCGCCGTGGGCGGCGAATGGGGCGGCGCGGTGCTGATGGCGGGCGAGCATGCCCCCAAGGGCCGCCGCACCTTCTTCGCCTCGTTCGCGCAGCTCGGCAGCCCGGCCGGCCTGATCCTGTCGCTGCTGGCTTTCCGCGCGGTGACATCGATGGAGCACGACGTGTTCATGGACTGGGGCTGGCGCCTGCCATTCCTGGCCAGCGCGGCGCTGCTGCTGGTGGGCGTGGCGATCCGGCTGGGCGTGAACGAATCGCCCGAGTTCGCGCAGGTGCAGGCGCAGCGCAAGACCGCCAGGCTGCCGATTGCCGAAGTCTGGCGCACGGCCCGCGTGCCGGTGCTGCTGTGCATCGGCGCCAATACCATCGGCATTGCCGGGGTGTACTTCACCAACACTTTCATGATTGCGTACACCACGCAATACCTGTCGCTGTCCAGGACGCTGATTCTCGACTGCCTGTTCGCCGTGGCCATCATCCAGTTCCTGGCGCAGCCGCTGGCCGCCTGGCTGGCCGAGAAGCTTGGCGGCGCGCGCTTCCTCAAGCTGGCCGCGCTGCTGGCCATGGCTTCCCCCTATCCGATGTTCCTGCTGGTGCAGACGCGCCAGGCGCCGGCCATCGTGCTCGGCATCGCGCTGGCGGTGGTGTGCATGGCGAGCTTCTATTCGGTGATCGCGGGCTTTGTCAGCGGTGTCTTCGAAACGCGCGTGCGCTACTCGGCGATCTCGTTGTCCTACCAGGTCTGCGGCGCGGTGGCGGGCGGGCTGACACCGCTGGTGGGGACCATCCTCGCGCAGCGCTTCCAGGGCCAATGGTGGCCGCTGGCGGTGTTCTACACCTTGCTGGCCGGCGTGTCGCTGCTGTGCATCGCCAGCATCGATGCACGCCAGCGCCAGCAACCACAACCCGCCGCGCAAGCCGCGCAGGCCTGACGCCTTTCCACGGACATTGCCAACCCCATGCTGACGTTTTTCCATCCCGAGCAATTGCTGCACCATCCGCAGAGTTACTACTCGCGCGGCAAGATGCGCTCGCCGCAGGAGCTGCCCGCGCGGGCACAGCGGCTGGTGCAGGCGGCAGAGGCGCTTGGCTTCGCGCTCCACGCCCCCGCTGACCACGGCCTCGCGCCGCTCGCCGCCGTGCACGACCAGCCTTACCTGCAGTTCCTGCAGGACGCCCATGCCAGCTGGCGCGAGCTGCCGGAGGACTGGGGCGACGAGGTCATGTCCAATATCTTCGTGCGCGAGCCCAACGCCCTGCGCGGCGTGCTGGCGCAGGCCGCGCGCTATCTCGCCGACGGCAGCTGCCCGGTGGGCCTGAACACCTGGCGCTCGGCCTACTGGTCGGCGCAGAGCGCGGTGGCCGGCGCCCTGGCGCTGCTGGACGGCGAACGCAGCGCCTACGCCTTGTGCCGGCCGCCGGGCCATCATGCCCGGCGCGACGCGGCGGGCGGCTTCTGCTACCTGAACAATGCCGCGATCGCCGCCCAGGCCCTGCGCGCGCGCTTTGGCCGCGTGGCCATCCTCGATACCGACATGCACCACGGCCAGGGCATCCAGGAGATCTTCTACGACCGGGCCGATGTGCTCTACGTGTCGATCCACGGCGACCCGACCAATTCCTATCCGGTGGTCGCGGGCTTCGACGATGAGCACGGCCGCGGCGCAGGCGCCGGCCACAACCTCAACCTGCCGATGCCGCACCGTTCGCCCGAGTCAGTCTTCTTCGACAAGCTGGACACGGCGCGCGGCGCCATCGAACGCTTCCAGGCAGACGCGCTGGTGCTGTCGCTTGGCTTCGACATCTACCGCGAGGATCCGCAGTCGCTGGTGGACGTGTCCACCGAAGGCTTCGGCCGCCTCGGCCGCGCCGTTGCCTCACTTGGCCTGCCCACGCTGATCGTGCAGGAAGGCGGCTACCACCTCGATTCGCTCGCCGCCAATGCAAAGGCCTTCTTCGGCGGCATCCAACAGTCAGGAACGGGCGCATGAACGCAATCACGATCAATGGCGAACGCCTGTGGCAAGCGCTGATGGACCTGGCGCAGGTCGGCGCCACGCCCAGGGGCGGCAATGCGCGCCTGGCCCTGACCGCGCTGGACGGGCAGGCGCGCGACCTCGTCACCGGCTGGATGCGAGAGGCCGGCCTGACCGTGCGCATCGACCGCGTGGGCAATATCTTCGGGCGCCGGGCGGGCCGCAACGACGCGCTTGCCCCGGTGACGACCGGCAGCCATATCGACACCCAGCCCACCGGCGGCAAGTTCGACGGATGCTATGGCGTCATGGCCGGACTGGAAGTCATGCGCACGCTCAATGACCACGGCGTGACCACCGAGGCGCCGCTGGAACTGGCGATCTGGACCAATGAGGAAGGCGCGCGCTTCGTGCCGGTGATGATGGGATCGGGCGTGTTCGCCGGCGTTTTCCCGGAGGCCACCGCGTTGGCGGCAGCGGACAACGCCGGCAAGTCCGTTGCCGGCGAACTCGCGGCGATCGGCTATGCGGGCACCGCCCCGGTCGGCCACAAGGTTGGCGCGTACTTCGAGGCGCATATCGAGCAAGGCCCGATCCTCGAGGCCGAGGACAAGGTCATCGGCGTGGTGACAGGGTCGCTTGGCCTGCGCTGGTATGACGTCACGGTGACTGGCATGGAGGCGCATGCCGGCCCCACCCCCATGCCGCTGCGCCGGGACGCCCTGCATGGCGCGTCGTTCCTGTTCCAGGAAGTGACGAAGATCGCGAACGACTTTGCCCCCGATGGGCGGGGGACGGTCGGGGTGGTCAATGTCCACCCGTCTTCACGCAACGTCATCCCGGGGCGAGTGCAGTTCAGCGTCGACCTTCGCCATCTCGATGGCGGCCAGCTTGACCGGATGGAAGCAAGGCTGCGCGCGGCGTGCGCGGCACTGGCCAGCGGCAGCACGACAGGTGCCGTGCTGGCGGTGGAAGTCGAAGCGATCCAGCGCTTCGAGCCGACGCCCTTCGCGCCCGAGCTTGTGGCGCATGTCCGGCAGGCGGCCGCGGCGCGTGGCTACACGCATTGCGACATCGTTACCGGCGCGGGCCACGACGCGGTCTACCTGGCCAGGGTGGCGCCGACGGCAATGATCTTCGTGCCGTGCAAGGACGGCATCAGCCACAACGAGATCGAGGACGCCAGGCCCGAGCATCTCGAGGCGGGCGCCAATGTGCTGCTTGCTGCCATGCTGGCGCAAGCCCAGGGCTGAGCCTGGAAGGATCAGCCGGACAGGAAAGTGCCTGCGACGTTACAGCTCGATCATGGCGAATTCGGCCTTGCCGACGTCGCATTCCGGGCAGCGCCAGTCCTCGGGGATGTCTTCCCAGCGCGTGCCGGGGGCGATGCCGTCTTCCGGCCAGCCCTGTTCTTCGTCGTAGACCCAGCCGCAGATCACGCACACCCAGGTCTTGTAGGCGACGGCGGCTTCCAGTTGATCCTGCTGCAAAACACACTCCTGAATCGGCTATGGAACGGATTGTCCGGGCCGAATCATACCGGTTTTCGCGGCCTTGATTGCTGCGCCGCCGCGCGGTGCGCCGCCGGCTAGTCAGCCCGAGAATCGTCCACGATCCGGAAATCCGCCCTGAGCGGGTGTTTCCCGAAGCCACCGCTTATTTTCTTCAGTCGTTATTTCCGGTTTGCGAGCAAATGTATGGTCGCTGTTTCGCGCCGGGGTCGTTTTTGCGCCGCCGCAGGCTCTCTCAGCATACGGGACCTATTTAAAAATACCTAATAGCGCACTTAATATTGCAAATGTCTATTACTACATACATTGATCCAGAGTCTGAATTGTCTGTGTCGGCAACACAACGCGAATTGCAACAACAATCATTCGTATTTATATTTCGACTCGCCCAGAGGAAGACCCCATTTTGACCCCTTTCGCGCAACACCGGCCCAGGCATATTCGTGCGTGGCGGCGTAGGACGGCTGGGCCCCGACCGCAGGGGTAGACCAAGACCATAACCATGAATCGCCGCACCCCCATTGCCACCGCGCTGCTCGCGCTGTGCGCCACGCCCGCCGCCACTCTCGCCCAGCAAGCTCCCGCACCTTCAACCACCACCACGCAGATAAAGCCGGCCGCCACGCTGCCGGCAGTGGTGGTCAACGGCGAGGCCTCCCGCGGCGATTTCAACGCCGGCAAGGCGTCGCTGAGCAAGCTGCCGGCCGACCTGCGCGACGTGCCGCAGTCGGTCACCGTGGTGAACAAGGCGCTGATGGAATCGCAGGGCGTCAGCTCGCTGGCCGATGCGCTGCGCAACGTGCCGGGTATCACTATCGGCGGTGCCGAAGGCGGCCAGATCGGCAACAACATCAACCTGAACGGCTTCTCGGCGCGGACCGACATTTACCTGGACGGCTTCCGCGACCGCGGCCAGTACTATCGCGATACCTTCGCACTCGAGCAGGTCGAGGTGCTGATGGGGCCGTCGTCGATGCTGTTCGGCCGCGGCTCCACCGGCGGCGTGATCAACCAGGTCAGCAAGAAGCCGACGCTGAAGGCCGCCACCGAGGTGACCGGCTCGGTCACCACCAACGGCCTGGTGCGCGCCACCGCCGACTACAACACGCCCACGGGCGACACCTCGGCGTTCCGCATATCGGCCATGGCGCAGGACGGCAAGCCGAGCACGCGCGACGAGATGACGGTGCGGGACTTTGGCATCGCGCCGTCGTGGCGCACCGGCATCGGCACCTCGACCGAGATCACGCTGTCGGCGCTGCTGCAGCATAACCGCGACATGCCGGACTATGGCTTCTCGAACCTGAACGGCCATCCGACCAATGTCGACCGCAATACCTTCTACGGCTTCACCGACGACCGCACCATCCAGGACATCGCGTCGCTCAACGCCGGCATCACGCACAAGTTCTCGCCCAACCTGCGGCTGCGCAACCAGACGCAGTTCAACTACGTTGAGACCGATGCCCGGGAGACCGCGCCCAACTCGGTTGGCTCGGTCGGCGCCAGGGGCTTCACGCCGCTCACCACCAGCACGCTGCCGCTGGACCAGCTCTTTGTTCGCCTGCAGAGCCATGACCGCAAGATCCGTGACTACTCGATCTTCAACCAGACCGAACTGACCGCCAGCTTCGACACGGGCCCGGTCAAACACACGCTGCTGGTGGGGGCCGAAGTGGGCCACGACGGCTACAACAACCAGAACTACTATCGCAACGGCAGCTGCAACGGCGTGGCGCTGAACCCGGCCGCCACTGCGACCGCCGCGGCTGGCACCTCCGGTTTCGTGGCCTGCGAGCCGCTGGTCAATCCGGCCTACACCGCGTCGCCGGCCAGCGTGCCCACCAGCACCGGCAACCTGCAGGGCGGCTCGGCCAATACGCTGGCGGCCTACCTGAACGACTCGATCGAGTTCAGCAAGCAATGGAAGGCGGTGGCGGGCGTGCGCTACGACCGCTACATGGCCAGCATCACCAACTCGGTCAACTCGACCAACACCCTGGGCAACACCGCACTGGCCAATGCCGAGCAGACGGTCAACTTCACCAGCGTGCGCCTGGGCGGCATCTGGCAGCCTACCGAGGCGCAGTCCTACTACGTGTCGTACGGCACCTCGTTCAACCCATCGCTGGAGCAGCTGACCGGCACCGTGGGCCAGCAGAGCCTGGACCCCGAAAAGAACAAGTCCTATGAAGCGGGCGGCAAGTGGGACCTGCTTGGCGGCGACCTGTCGCTGACGTCGGCAATCTTCCAGATCACCAAGGACAACGCCCGCAGCCAGATCGACGCCACCACCTATGCGCTGAGCGGCAAGATCCGCGTCAACGGCTTCCGCGCGGGCGCCACCGGACGCATCACCAGCCGCTGGCAGGT
The DNA here is from genome assembly GCF_000219215.1 of Cupriavidus necator N-1. Taxonomy (NCBI): domain Bacteria; kingdom Pseudomonadati; phylum Pseudomonadota; class Betaproteobacteria; order Burkholderiales; family Burkholderiaceae; genus Cupriavidus; species Cupriavidus necator. The sequence goes on from NC_015723.1 coordinate 2,182,065, forward strand.
GTTTGCCGGCTACACCTACCTGGATGCCGAGATCGTCAACGGCATTGCCGCCAACACCACCGGCAAGGTGCCGACCAACACGCCCAAGCACACCACCACCGCCTGGACCAGCTACGCCTTCCTGCCCAACTGGGAAATCGGCGGCGGTGCCTTCTATATGTCGGAACGCTTTGCCAACAATACCAACACCGTCCAGGTGGGCAGCTTCGTGCGCTGGGACGGCATGCTGGCCTACCACCAGCCGAAGTACGATGTGCGGCTGAATCTGTTCAATATCTTCGACAAAAAGTATTACGATGCGCTGATTCAGTCCGACGGCGGGCGGTCCGTACCCGGCACCGGCCGCACGGCGATGCTTTCGTTCACCTACCGGATGTAACCCGCGGCTGGCGGCCCCCTGGTGCCGCCGGTCGTGGCGCCAGGAGCCCCATGCTAGTCGTCATCCCCAAAGTTCTCAGCGCCGAACAGGTCGGCGCCCTGCGCCAGCGCCTGGAGCAGGCCGGCGAGGCCTGGGTGGACGGGCGCGTCACCGCCGGTTACTCGGGTGCGCCGGTCAAGTTCAACCAGCAGATCGACGAACGCTCGGAAGTGGCACGGGAGTGCCAGCAGCTGATCCTGTCGATGCTGGAGCGCAATCCGCTGTTTATCAGCGCGGCGCTACCCAACATCGTCTATCCGCCGATGTTCAACCGCTACAGCGAAGGAATGACCTTCGGCGCCCATGTGGACGGCAGCGTGCGCATCCATCCGTACGACGGGCGCAAGCTGCGCACCGACATCTCGGCCACCCTGTTCCTGTCGGAGCTGGACAGCTACGACGGCGGCGAGTTGCAGGTGCGGGACACCTACGGTGCCCATTCGGTCAGGCTGGAGGCCGGCGACATGGTCGTCTATCCCGCCACCAGCCTGCACCAGGTCACCCCGATCACGCGCGGCGTGCGGCTGGCCAGCTTCTTCTGGATCCAGAGCCTGGTGCGGGACGATGCCCGGCGTGCGATGCTGTTCGATATGGACAATGCGATCCAGACCTTGAACCAGACCGGCGCCGATGAGGGCGCCCGGAGGACGCTGGTGGGGTGCTATCACAATCTGCTGAGGCAGTGGGGCGAAACGTGAGATTGGGGCGCCTCGCGGTGTGATGGCATGACACGCCCGCCATGCGGCGGGCGGCCTTGCAAATCGTCTCCCCCGGCGTCTACCCGCGGATGGAGAAGTCCACGCGGTTGGGCGCGCCCTTGTCCTTGATGCCCTCGGCGCTGAGCTTGGGCGCGGTCAGGAACAGCCGGCTTTCCGGCACCTTGCCCTCGCGTTCAAGCGACTGCTTGACCACCAGTGCGCGTTGCTCGGCCAGGCGCTTCAGGTCGGCTTCGGTGACCGTGGAGTTGGCCATCAGCAACTTTTCCATTTCCTCGGGCGGCAGGGATTTAGTGAAGCCGACGAAATTGCGCGGCTTCTTCATGGAAGTGCGCTTGTAGACCTGCTCCAGGTACTTCGGGTATTCCTGTTTCGAGACCTTGATCTCGGCGCCCTGCTCGCCGGCTTCGTCGTTGCCGGCCTCGCCGCCCGCCTGTGCGCTGTCGCGCTGGTCGCGCCGCTTCTGCTCGGCCACGCGCGCATCCAGCCACGCGCGGCGCGCGCCGGCCTCGTCGGTGGCCGGGTCGATGCGGCCGCTGATTTCCAGCCGCAGCGACGGCCTGTCATTGAGCGCCTGGCCCAGCTTGGCGATCTTGTCCTTGGCCGCCGGCGTCAGCGTCGCGGTGCCGGGCGCGAACTCGACGTAGCCCAGTTCCTCGCCCCCGCCGCCGCCAAAGGCCGAGGCGATCAGCGAGAACGGCGACGTGATCGCCTTGGTCAGCAGGTTGACGATCACGCGCACGATCACGCCGCCGATGCTGAACTCCGGATCCGACAGCGAGCCCGACACCGGCAGGTTCACGTCGATCACGCCGTTGCGGTCCTTCAGCAGCGACACCGCCAGCAGCACCGGCAGCTTGGTCGCATCCGGGCTGTCGACGCGCTCGCCGAAGGTGAGCTGGTCCAGGAACAGGTGGTTGCTCGCATCGAGCTTGCCGTTCTCGATCTTGTAGGCCACGTCCACCGTCAGCTTGCCCTTGGTGATCGGGTAGCCGGCGTACTTGGCCGCATAGGGCGTGAGCCGGGTCAGTTCCACGCCCGAGGCCTTGGCGGCAATGTCCAGGAACAGCTGCTCACCCAGCGGATTGAGCTTGCCGCTGATATTGACCGGCGCATCGTCGTCGATGCGGCCATCCAGCACCAGGTCGGCCGGGGTGGGGTCGCCCGACGACACCTTGGACACCTTGCCCTTCATGCCGGTCAGGTTGGCCGAGTAGTTGGGCTTGACGAAGAAGTCCGAGAAATTGATGTTGCCCTTCTCGAGCGAGACCCCGCCGATGCGCACCTGCGGCTTGGGCCCGCCCGGCTTCTGCTCCACCTGGGCCGTGCGCGTATCGCCGACCTGCACCGGCGGCGTTGCCGGCGCCGATGCCGGGCTGGCCTGCGTCAGGCTGGTGGACGGCGCTGCCTCGCCCTTCGCGGCGCCGCCGGCCATCACGTCCTGCAGGTTCAGGCGGCCGTTGGCGTTCAGGATCACGCGGGCATAGAAGTCAGACAGCGCGACATTGCCCAGGCTCACGCGCATCGGCCCCTTGCTCTCGTCCATGGCAAAGTCGATGCCCGACACCGCCAGCGAGCGCCAGCGCAGGAAGTCGTCGCCGCTGATACGGTCGACCGTGCGCACGTTGCCGGATAGCACGTTGCCAGCGAATTGCGCCGCGATGGGCTTGCCTGTGGGCGCGTCGACATTGAGCTTGCCCTTGACCGTCAGCGTGCCGCTGCGCAGCGCGGCATTGAAGCGGTCGGCCAGGTAGGGCTGCAGCGGGCGCATTTCCACCTCGCGCAGGTCCAGTTGCAGGCGGCTGGCCGGGACGGTCGGCAGCACCGAACCGTCCACGCCGATCACGCCGCGCTGGCCTGACTCCGCATGCAGCCTGACCGGTACCGCCGCCGGCGTCAGCGGCCAGGCGATGGCGCCGGTGGCGAGCGCGATATTGCGGAACTCGTGGATCACCGGGCGGCCGCGGTTGGCCTCGGCTGGCTGGTAGTCCGCCAGGCGCGCGCTGCCGCCGTCAACGGTGACCTTGCCGATGTTGGCCTTCCAGCCGCCGGGGGCTGGCGCGCCGCTGGCGGTGGCTGCGGCCGGTGCGGCCTGGCGCGGCGTGGCGCGCGCCTGCTGTGCCGATTCCGTGGCCCACAGTCGCGCCATCTCGATCAGCTGGCCGTGGTAGTCGCGCGTGGCGGCGATCTGCGGCTGCGCCAGCGTGACCTGGCTGGTGGCGAAGGTCTGTTTGGCGAGGTCGAACTGGATATCTTCCAGCACCAGCTTTTCCGCACGCAGCAGCGGCAGGTTGGCGCCTTCGCGGTCGGCGGCGGCGCGCTCGCGTTCGCGGCGGCTGGCGCGGGGGCCAGCGTTGCCGTTGGCAGTGGCCCGCTCCTGCGCGTCAGCGCCGGCGCGGGCGGCCGCGGATACCGGCATCGTCACCGGCTCGCGCGTCGCGACATAGAGCGGCGCCAGCTCCAGTCGCGACTTTTCCAGCACGAACTGGAACTGCGGCGTGGCCCACGCCATGCGGTAGTGCAGCTCGGCATTGACCGCGGTCTCGCCGAACTGGCTGCGAAGCTCGCGCGGCCACCACGCGGCAAACCCTTGCGGGCGCAGGCCGGTGGTTTCCAGCGTGCCGGCCAGCGTGCCGTCGCGCAGCAACAGGTCGCCGGTGTGGTGCAGCGTCTGGCCGTCGGCCACGGTCAGCGTGGCGTCGATGCGGGCCGGCTTGTCCCCTTCCGTGCCGGCAAAACCCTTGACCTCGGCATCGAGCGGGCCGAGCGCAAGCTTGCCCTGGCCCGACGGCGCCAGCGCGTCCTCAAACCCCAGCCTGGCCTGCTTCACGACGATGCGGTCGACCGCATAGCGCCACGGCACGTCCTTGGCTGCCGTGGCCGGCGGCGCCGCGGGCGTTGCCTGGGCGCCTGACGCCGCGACGGGCGCGGATGCCGGTGTCGGTGCCGGCGCCACACCATCGGTGGACTTGCTGACCGCCTGCGGCAGGAACGCCGTGGCCAGGTTCAGCGAGCCATCTGCGCGCCGTGCGGCTTCCACGCCGAGCCCTTCAATCTCCACGCTGCGCAGCTGCGCGCGGTGGGCCAGCGGTTCGAGCTTGCCGATATCCACTGCCAGGCGGCCGCTCTTGACCAGCGGCTGGCCGGCGCGCGTGACGACCTCGGCATCGCGCAGCGCGGCCGTGCCCATCACCAGCATCTCCTGCGTGTCCTTCTGCTGGCGGAAGGCCACGGTCAGGCGCGTGTCGAGCTTGCCGGACTTGACCTCGGCATCGCGCAGCGGCGGCGCGAACGCCATCAGCCGCGCGACCTCCAGGCCGTCAAGGTTGACGTTGAGCCGGGTCTGGCGCGAATCGGCAAACGGCAGCACCTCGCCATCGAGCGCCAGCCGCGTGCCGTTGACCTGTGCGCTCAGCGTGGGCCGCGTCACGATCTCGACGTCATGCGGCAGGTTCGACAGGAACGGCAGGGTCAGCGTCAGGTTGTCGACGCGCAGGCTGGAACCGAGCTGCTTGTCGTCATAGCTGAAGCTGGTGCCGGTGACCGCGATGTTGTTGACCGAGAAGCGCGCGGGCTTGGCATCGGGCGGCTTGGGCGGCAGGGCCGCAAGCTTGTCCTGGACATCGGCAAAGCTCATGCGGCCGTCGGCGCCGCGCAGCACGTGCACGGCCAGCCGGTCGACATGCAGGTTGTCCACCACCGGCGCCAGGTGCCAGACCGAGGCCAGCGAAGTATTGGCCTCGGCCTCGCCCAGCGTCAGCGCGGGGGTCTTGCCGTCGCGCTCATAGATAGTGAGGTCCGTCAGCGTGGCCGCCAGCTCGAACGGGCGCACGTGGGCCTTGCCCAGCGTGACCTTGCGCCCCAGCGCCTCGGTCGCGTTCTTTTCAATCAGGTATTTGAGCAGCGGCGGGCCGCCAAAATACCCCGCCAGCCCGAACACCGCGAGCGCCGCGACCACGCCGCCGGCGACGCGCGTCGCCAGCCGGCCGCGTGGCGTGGCAGCCACTGCCTGGATGGATTGCTTGAAAGCCATGTCGTTCCAGAAGATCTGACCCCGCATTCCGATGCTGCACGATGGTTTGTGCCCCGGATTTCACATTTTTCGACATTATGGCAACGGTTTCGGACAAAGCAAAGAAATCAGAATTGCCCCCTCAACGCCGCATAGGCCGATCTGGTATCTTTACGTCCTTTGCGAAGCGTTTCGTCGCAAGCCTGCGGCTTACCCGCCGCATCGTGCCTGCCTCCCCTGCGCTGTACCCTCCGGCCACACCCATCACGTATTCCGTGCTGCGCGCTTCGCATGCGATCTCTTCCATGCGAGTCCATTCATGTCTACCAGCAGCAGTACCGCCGTGGGTGTCGGCGCGCCGCGAGCCAGCGCGCGCCCGCTGACCGGCCAGGATTACAAGACCCTTGCCCTTGCCGCGCTTGGCGGCGCCCTTGAGTTCTACGACTTCATCATCTTCGTTTTTTTCGCGACGGTCATCGGGCAGCTGTTCTTCCCGCCGTCGGTGCCGGACTGGCTGCGCCAGTTGCAGACCTTCGGCATTTTCGCGGCCGGCTACCTGGCCCGGCCGCTGGGCGGCATCATCATGGCGCACTTCGGCGACCTGCTCGGCCGCAAGAAGATGTTCACCCTGTCGATCCTGCTGATGTCGGTGCCCACGCTGCTGATGGGCCTGATGCCCACCTACCAGTCGATCGGCCTGGCCGCGCCGGTGCTGCTGCTGGTACTGCGCATCCTGCAAGGCGCGGCCGTCGGCGGCGAAGTGCCCGGCGCCTGGGTGTTCGTCTCGGAGCACGTGCCGGCGCGCCATGTCGGCTATGCCTGCGGCACGCTGACCGCGGGGCTGACTGCCGGCATCCTGCTGGGTTCGCTGGTCGCCACCGGCATCAACAGCGTCTTCACCCCGGCCGAACTGGCCGACCACGGCTGGCGCGTGCCGTTCCTGATCGGCGGCGTATTCGGCATCGCCTCGATGTACCTGCGGCGCTGGCTGCATGAGACCCCGGTCTTCGCCGAACTGCAGCAGCGCAAGGCGCTGGCCGCGGAAATGCCGCTGAAGTCGGTGGTGCGCAACCACCGCGGCAGCGTCGCGGTGTCGATGCTGCTGACCTGGATGCTGTCGGCCGGCATCGTGGTGGTGATCCTGATGACGCCCACCTTCCTGCAGAAGCTGTATGGCTTTGACGCGCGCACGGCACTGGTCGCTAACAGCGTTGCCACGCTGTGCCTGACGGTCGGCTGCGTCGTCTCCGGCGCGCTGGCCGACCGCATCGGCGCGCGCCGCACGCTGTTCTTCGGCGGCCTGCTGCTGGCCATCTGCGCCTACGCGTTCTACACAACCATCTTCACCCGCCCCGACCTGCTGCTGCCGCTCTATGCGCTGGCCGGCTTCCTGGTCGGCACCATCGGCGCGGTGCCGTTCGTGCTGGTCAATGCATTCCCGGCGCAGGTGCGCTTCTCGGGCCTGTCATTCTCGTACAACGTGTCGTATGCGATCTTCGGCGGGCTGACGCCGATGGTCGTCACGCTGATGCTGAAGCAGGATCCGCTGGCGCCGGCCCACTACGTGGTCGCCCTGTGCGTGCTGGGCATGGTGACCGCGCTGTTCGTCAAGGACCGCTCGCGCGGGTGACGCTGCTGCTGCAATGAAAAAGGGAGGGCAGGCGCCCTCCCTTTTTTCATGCGCTTGACAGCTTCTTGCGCATTGGTGCCGCCGGACTTCAGCGCCGGTGCTGGCTGAAGAACTGCCACATCATCGAGCTCGCATCCGGGCCGATATCGCTGTGGTAGCCATAGCTGGCGTCCCCGCCGCTCCAGGCGTGGCCCAGGCCCTCCACTTCCACCAGCGTCACCAGGTCGCGGCGCCAGCGGCCGAAGCGGTATTCATGGGACCGGCCCGGCGCTTCGTCATCCGGGTTGGACGGCTCGGGCGTACCGGCGAGCCGGTCTTCCAGGCCGTTGTAGGCCAGGAACTGCCGCGCCAGCAGACGGCCGTTGACCGGATGCACGGCATCGTCGGCCAGGCCGTGGATCACCAGCGCGGGCATCTCGGGACCGCCCGGCGTCACGCCGGCGGCATCCAGCAGCCATGACGGCTCGGCGGCCGAGCCTTGCTGCATCGCCCGCAGGCCGGCGCGCGGGTTGTCGGCCGCGCCGATGACCACGCCGGAATGCAGGGCCGCGGCCGCCACCTTGCCCGGGTAGCGCAACGCCACCAGCGCGGCCATGGCCGCGCCGGCGGACATGCCGGCCAGGTAGATCTCGCGCTCGCGTACGTCGTGGCGCGCGGCCAGCGTATCGATCAGCGCGGCCACCGCCTGCGCCTCGCGTCCGCCCTCGGCGGCACCCAGGTCGAACCACTGCCAGCAGCGCTGCACCTGGCGCCGCAAGGGCTGTTGCGGGTAGGCCACGATAAATCCCTCGCGCTCGGCCAGCGCATTCATGCGGGTGCCGGCCGACAGGTCATCCGGCGTCTGACGGCAGCCATGCAGCACTACCACCACCGGCAACGGGCCGCGATGGGCCTTGGACGGTATGTAGAGGTGATACGAGAGTTGCGGCACCAGTTCGCCGGGCAGCGGCGCCAGGCGCAGCCTGTGCGCCTGCCAGGTACCGGGCAGGGAATCCGGCGCGGGTGCCGGCCGGGCGGGCCGGACTTTGCCCGGCGGGCCAGCAGGGCGAGCCGGTGTGAGCGGATTCAGCGAATCCATGCGGCCCAGCCAGGACTTCACCTGGGCTTCCGTGCGGGCTTGCGCGCGGCTCAGTCGCCGGATCTGCGCATGCCAGTCAGCGGCGAGGCTTTTGGTCATGAGGACTCCTGGTCGTGTGACGGAATCTCCCCCCTATGCCTTTATTGTTGCGTTGCAGCATACCACAATCAGCCTTACGTCCACCGGCGTGCCCCGTTGTTATGGCACAAACGCAACGCGCCTCGCCCCCGCGATGCGAAATTTCTAAATTAGCAATACGAAAGAATGCAGATCGCAGCGAGATGGCCTGCGTTGCCGGCATCTTATACTTGGCCATCGCCACCGGAGGACAATGACACCATGCCGGACAGCGGCGCCCCAGCCTGCCTGCTCTGCCTCTTTCGCCACGTTTGCCATAGCGCGGGGGCGCAAGCTCCCCTGTCGCACGCGCCGGTGGCGCTGCAGCCGCAGCGGGTGGAAGTGCGCACCGGCGAGCATGTTTTCCGCCAGGGGCGCCCTGCGCTGACGGTCTACCCCCTGCGCCATGGCAGCGCCAAGCAGGTCTATGAATCGCCGCTGGGCTGGCGGCAGGTAACGGGTTTTTCGCTGCCCGGCGATGTGCTGGGGCTTGAGCCGCATGAAGGCCCGCTCCACGGGACCGCCGCCATCGCGCTGCAGGACTCGGTGGTTTGTGCTGTATCGGTCGAGTCCCTGCGCGCGCTCATGCAGGCCGCCCCATTCCGTGAAACGGTGCTGGACGCGATGCGCCGCAATGCCGAGCGCGAACGCGTGCTGCTGGTGGCAGTGGGATCGATGAGGGCGCCGCAGCGCCTGGCCATGCTGCTGCTCGACCTGGCCGGCGAGCAGGCGCGCCGCGACGGCAACCGCGACGGCACGCTGACGCTGGCCATGTCGCGCACCGACATCGCCAGCCTGCTCGGGCTGACCCTGGAAACGGTGTCGCGGCTGCTGTCGCGCTTTGCCTCGGTCGGGCTGATCTCGGTGCGCCAGCGGCACCTGCGCATCATCGACCGCGACGGGCTGGCCTCGGTCTATGCCGACCTGGATCCGGCCCCGCGCCAGGCGGCGGCCAGATCAGACGCCTACGGCGCGGAGTTCGGCGAACCTCGGCTGGCCTAGACGGCTGGCCGGGCGCAAGAGGGCTTAGCGGTCCGCCACGCGCTGCCAGCCGGCCGGCGAAAAACTGCGGATAGTCCTGGCGCGCGATGCCGTGCTGGACCCGAGGTCGCGCTCATAGAACACGCGGTCGCTGCCGAGCATGAAGGTGTGCACGCCGGTATCGCCATAGCGGGCCGGCCATGCAATCAGGCCGTACTTGGCGTCGCTGGCCTTGGCCGGCGGCAGGATCCGGTAGTGGTAGCCGTAGAAGGCGTCTGCGGCGGGCGTATCCGGGCCCATGGCCAGCGCATCGGGACCGATCGGGCTGGCGTCCTGCTCGCTGGCCGCGGGCCAGTACAGGCCGTTGGTCTTGCCCGGCGCGCTGATCAGCTGGGTGGGGTGGCGCGCCCAGGCGCCAAGGAATTCGTAGACATCGTCCCGGTCGATGGCGCCCTGCGGCACCAGCGCTGGTATTGCTTGCCCAGCACGCGCTGCAGGGCGTCGCCGTCGCTGCGCGCGATGGCATCGCCCAGCGCCTCGGCAGCCGCGTCAGGACTCGGGAACACCTGCTGGGCCATCGCCGGCAGGCCCAGGGACAGGGCGACGGCCGCCACCAGCGTGCGCAGCGCACGCGCTCCGGCTGCAGCAGAGAATGGGTTATCGGTCATGCGCATCATGACTTACCTCCGACCATGGCCGAAATGTTCACCGCCGCCGCCCAGTCCACCACCCTGGCGCCCGCCGCCGTTCTGGTGGAACCCGGCTGGGCGCGCATGCGGCGCTTCCCGCTGCGGCGTTGCCGCGTGCTGGGTCTGCTGGCGCACGCGGTCGCCGTTGCCGGCATCGCGCAGCGCGCTGTCCCGGTTGGCATTGCGGGCACGGTCGCGGGCCTGGGCCTGGTCTGCGCGCTGGCGGTCGGCACTTGCCGGCCGCGGATTCTGCACGCCACCGCCGGCCGCACCGGGCCGCGAGCGCTCTGCCGCCCCGCCCGCATGGCCCGCATGGCCCGGGATGGATTGTCCGGTACGGCCCTCGAAGGACTGCGCGGCGCGCTCACGCGCCTGGTCGCGCTGGGAAGGCTGGCGCTGCACCCCGCCGCCAGCAGGCCCCACGCGCTGGCCGGCTTGCGTACCCTGCTGGCGGCTGGCGAGGCCAGACTGGCGCTGCTGGTCATAGCGACCGCGCATCGCCGCATTGTTGTAGGGCACGTTGCCGCGGTTGGCGGGGTTGTGCTGCCAGTTCACGTTGGCACGATTGACGTCCAGGCGCTGGTTGACGTTGATGTTGTTGTAGCGGTTCACATTGATGTTGACGTCATGGCTATTCCAGTTGAACCCGCCCCACATCGCATCGACCGCCGCCACGCCAAGCCCGAAGCCGATGCCCGTTACCAGTGCCGTGGCAAACACGGAGCCGGGCGGCGGCGGGTAGTACGCCGGCGGATACGCGGGGTACGCCCAGGTGCCGTAGACCGTGGTCGGGTTGTAGGCCGGCACGTAGACCACTTGCGGATTGGCCGGCTCGATCTGCACGATCGTGGTGCCGCCGGTGGTCTGCGTCACGACCTTCTGCTGCTCGGTCGTCTTCAGCGTGCCCGCGTTCGCGCCTGCGCCTGCACCCGCAGCCGCTGCACCGAATCCATCACGTCGTTGGGCTGGGCCAGGAAAGCGTCGCCAACCGACTGCACCGACTGCGGCTGGCGGCCCATCATGTCGAGCACGGACGGAAACGTGGCCAGCGACTGCACGCTGGGGTCCCAGGCCTGGCTGGCGACTGCCTTGGTCGCAGCATCGCCAGACAGGCTGGGATTCGCCTTGGACCATTGCGCCGCAGCCGCGACATCGGCCGGAAAGGCGGCCGCCATCAGCACCTGCGACAGCAGCGCATCGGGATACAGCGCAATCGGCGCGGTCAGCTGGTCAAGCTGGGCATTGCTCAGTTTGGACTGCGCCATCGCTGGCCCGTGCGGCGCCATCAGCATCAGTGCCAGGCACCATGCGAAGAGGTGTTTGAAACAGTGCATGTAGGCTCTCCACAAGTACGCAGGTGACGGCCTGCTGCCGGGGGGCGCCTCAGCGGCGCTGCTGCGCGCACTCCTGGCGATACGCCTCTTCCAGGCGCTTGCGATCTGCCTGGCGTTCCAGTGTCGGATAGGTGCGCCCGTCGGCAGTGGCTACCGACGACTTGCCGGTGGACCACTGCGGCCCGCCGGGCAGCGCGTTGATCTGGTCCAGCAATGACTGGCAGTGCTGCCGCTGCGACGCGGACAGCGTGCCATCAGGTCCTTCCACCACGGCCGTGGCTTCGTCCAGCATCCGTGGCGGCGGCGGGGCCACCATCGGGGTGCCGGCGGCCGCGGCCGCCGATGCAGCACTGGCCGCCCACGCCGGGACAGCCACCATGGCGGCGCATGCCAGCACGCCCGCCTTGATCAGAAACTTCGTCAAACCAATACTCCAGAACCCTCCGCGGTATGTGGAACCGACACCGCGGCGCATTGCAGGAACCGTCCGCCGCTAGCGATCCTTGCCTGTGCCATTGCGGCGGCCGGTACGGTTGCGCATCAGCTCAAGCTTGAGCAGCGCATCCGCAAGCATACTCTTCAGCCGGGCATTCTCTTCCTGCAGCTCGCGCAACTTGCGGCCGTCACGTGCATCCCCCTGGCTGGGCTGGCCATAACGGGCACGCCATCCGTAGAACGAAGCATCGCTGAAACCATAGCGCGCGCACAGCTCGCGCACTGGCACGCCACTGGCCGCCTCGGCCAGGTAGCTGCGGATCTGCTCTTCCGAATACCGTCTGTTCACGAATCTCTCCGCATCACAACAGCGGGCCTCAAGCGGCGCCAGCCGCGCCGCCAACCGTGCCGACTCTGGCCCTACGTTAGCCCAGGGCCGCGCCAAAAGGCAATTCAGTGTCTTCGCTGCGCGAGTTAAGAAAATTATCTCTGCGCAAGCTGCTGCGTGCGCTGGCGCGCATTGCCAAATTTCGTTAAGCCAATTTGGAATCTAGTTAGACCGTTGGCGCTGCGCATCGCGGAAACGGAAATACCGGCCCCCATATCACATGAGCATGACGGCCTTCTGCACGGCGGTGGTCGTGCATGAATCGGCCCGCAACCCCGATTTCAAGCCATGTATTGATGTACGGACAAAGACGTACTAAAGAAAATTAGAAGACTGCCCTCAATTCAAGTTTCTATGACTTTCGCTGAGCATGTATTAAGATTCCTCGGCACAACTAAATTTCGCACGCCTTCGCGCGGCGCCCTGGCGGCGCCGGCAGAAGAGCGGCCAGGCAGCCCGCACCACCCTGACGTTGTACGGTGCGCATTCCACGCTGCCAACATGTACCGGGCCTGAAGGATCGAGTCGTCACTGCGCCATTTGTCGACGCAAGTCGGACATTTAGGAGTCGTGCCATGCGTTTTCGCAGCATCCTGCCCGGGCCTTTGCCCGCCTGGTTTTCATCCGGACATGCCCGCATTGCTCGCCGTGCATGCCGTTTGCGCCTGTCCCAGTCAGGGACCGGATCATTGCCCTGACACCTGGCCGCTCTTGCGCCCCATGCGCAGTGCAGTACGCGTCGGACAAACAAAAAAAACAGCGAAAACAAAGTCGTGGATCGGGAGAAGTCGGAATGCGTCACGTCAGCACGAAGTTGTTGCATGTCTTTGTCCTCGTCATGGAATACCGGGACCTCAGCGCCGTTGCAGCCTGCACGCAGGGACGCGTGCCCACGGTGGCCTACAGCCTCGCGCGCTTGCGCGAAATCACCGGCGATCCGCTGTTCGTCAAGCGCAACGGGATGCTCGAACCCACTCCGCACGCCCTGCGCCTGGAGCAGACGGCGCGGCAGATCCTGGCCAAATGGAACCAACTGGTGCGCCCCGGCGAGCCTGGCCTGAGCAAGCGCCGTGACGACGGCAGGCGCGTCTCGATCGGCTTTTCATCGTCGATCGGCGACCCGGTCATCACCGAGATCCTGACGGCACTGTGCGAGCAGTTTCCGCAAGACAGCTTTGTCACGCGTCCGGTGATTGCCGACGCCGCGCTTGCCGGCCATCTCGGCAGCGGCGAACTGGACTGCGCCTTCGTCGTCGACAGCGGCCACGATCCCGAATGCGTGCGCCAGCACAACATCATGGCCACGCCGCGCCGGCTGGTCAGCGCCACGCGCGGCGGCAGCCATGACGAAGGCGAAAGCGAAAGCGACTGGATCCTGCTGCAGGAAGACTGCGAGGCCGGCAGCCCGCTGCGGACCTTCCTGAGCCGCCAGGCCAGCACCCCGGGGCATCGCGAGACCGTGGTCCCGTCATGGCATACCCAGATCACGCTGCTGCATTCGGCCGGGGGCATCTGCCCGGTGCTGGACTTCAACGTGCCGCTGGTCACGCGCGAGCGCTCGACGCGCCTGCTAGCACCGCCAAGCAGCTTCCCGGAATGGGCCGCACTGCATTTCTGGGCACCGGAGCGCAGCGGCGACAAGGGCGTGCTGCGCGACATCATGGACGTCGGCAGCGCCGTGCTGCGCGACCCGCTCAAGGCCATCGACGGCCGCCGCAACGGGCGCCCCGCAGCCCACGCGCAGCCCGCGCCGGCCTGACGCAACTCCCGCAGCACCGGCGTCCGGAAGGCGCTGGCAGCCGCATGGCGCCAGCGCCTTTTTCTTTGGCCTCGCAGCAGCGGCGGCGTCTTTATTGCAGTCTTGAGACATTTTTCCGAGCGCTGACCTTGCGCTACACTCGCGCGACTTTGGCCCGCTCAGGCCGATGCGCCATGGCGGCGCTTTGCGAATCCTCCTAGTTTCGCCAGGCCGCGCTGCCGATATCCTGCAATGGCATTGCAGCGGTCCGGCCGTCTCCCGTTTGGCCCGGTCCCGGGGCAATGCATGCAGTTGTCTGGCGTCGTATTGTTTGGCGTCGTTTTTGCGCCGCACGTCTCGCTGACGTGCGGCGTTTTCTTGATGTCGGCGCTGCCACGAACCAGAATCGAGCAGCAACCAGATGACATTGAGGATCCTGCTTGCCGACGACCACCCCCTGGGTAAGCGCGGCCGTCGCGGACCGCTTGTATACCCAGACCGGGTGGGAGGTGTGCGGCAGCGTGACCAGCGCGACGGCCTTGCTGAACAGCGTGGAAAGCCTACGTCCCGATGTCGTGATCACCGACTACCACATGCCCGCACAGGGCGAGGGCAACAGCGACGGCCTGCGCCTGCTTGCCAGCCTGCGGCGGCGGCATCCGTCGCTGGCCGTGATCGTGCTGACCTCACCAATCCGCTGGTGCTGCGCTCCATCCTCGACACCCAGGTGCACGGCCTGTTGCTCAAGGACTCGCCGCTGTCAGAACTGGTGACTGTGGTTTGCCGTATCCAGCGGGGCTTCCACTACATCGGCAAATCCGCGCTGGAAGTCCTGTCGCAGGCCGATCCGGGCAACCCGGCCGCACCCGGCCAGGCCGGCGCGGAGCGCCTGTCCCGGCGTGAAATGGAAGTATTGCGGCTGTACCTGACCGGGCGGTCCGTGAGCGAGATCGCTGTCCTGCTCTGCCGCAGCGTCAAGACCATCAGCCGGCAGAAGAACTGCGCCATGCAGAAGCTCGGCGTCACCAACGACCGGGAACTGTTCGAATTTGCGGCGCTTAACGGCATGCTGCTGACTGCCTGAGCACCAGCGGCACGAGCGCAGCCGTATCAGGCGGCGTCGGCTGCCTGTGCCGCGTGGGCCTGCGCGTAGGCGATGCCGGCCTCCAGCCGCGCCAGGCCGCGCGACAGCTCGCGCATGGTCGACGGCGACACCTCGGCCAGCACATCCTCCAGGAAAGCTGAGCGCAGCGGCATGGCTTGCGCCACCACCTGCTGGCCGGTCCGTGACAGCGTGACGTGCGTCACGCGGTTGTCGCGTTCCGAGGTGCTGCGCTCCACCCAGCCAAGTTCCTGCATGGCCTTGAGCTGCCGCGTCAGCGCGCCGGGGTCCATGCCGACCAGGTCAGCCAGCGCCTTCTGGCCGATCGCGCCCTCCTGGTGATGCAGCGCATGCAGGATGCGCCAGCGGGGCAGCGGCAGCCCCAGGCGCTGCTCGAACGCGGCCGCGTAGGCGCGGTAGGTGCGGCCGAACTGCTGCAGTACGGCCACGCTTTGTCGCTCCAGTTCCATCCGTTTTCCTCAGGTTACGTTGCAGGCCGGCGCGTCAGTCGGCGGCCATGGCGGGCGCCGGCGCCCGGGTCAGCTTGATCGACGGTACCCGGCGGGCGCACCACACGCCCAGCGCGGCGGCCACCGCAGCGACCACCAGGCCGAGGTGGATGGCACTGACCAGCGACACGCGCGCCTGCTCCAGCAGCAGGGCGCCATTGTGCCCGGCTTGCTCAAGCTGGCCGAGCAACGCGACTTGCGACGCCTTGTCGATCAGCACCTGCGGGTCCGCCATGCGCGCCGTCCACTGTCCGGCATTGGCGGCGGCCAGCGCATGTTCCACACCTCCGGTATAGCTGCGCGTGACCAGCGTGCCCACGATCGCGGTGCCAACCATGCCGCCCACCATGCGCAGCGATTGCAGCATGGCCGTGGCAATGCCAAGGTGTTCGCGCCCTGCTGTCTGCTGCGCGAACACCGTCAGGTTCGGCATGATGAAGCCGAGCCCGAACCCGCCGATCAGCATGATCGTCAGCAAGACGCCGTGCGGCATACTGCGCGTGGCCTGCGACAGGCCTAGGCAGGACACCGCCAGCATGCCAAAGCCGGCATAGAGCATGGTATTCGGGCGGCGAATGCGCGTGACGATGCGGCCGTTAAGAATGCTGCCCACGGTAATGCAGACCACCAGCGGCGTGATCAGGATGCCAGCCTCCTTCGGCGAATAGCCAAAGCCGCCCTGGAACAGCAGCGGCGCATAGAGCAGCAGCGCGAACATGGTGAAGCCCGTGAACACCGCCAGCTGAAACAATGGCGCCAGCCCCGGGTTGCGGAACATCTCCACCGGCAGGATCGGGTTGGCACAACGCTGCTCCCACTGCCACAGCGCCACCAGTGCCACCGCCGCCAGCACCAGCAAGCCGCCGGTATAGGCGTCGATCCCGCGCGCCGGCAGCAGTTCAACGCTCAGCTGCACGCACCCCAGCCCGCCTGCGATCAGCAAGGCACCGAGCCAGTCCACGCGGATCGGCCCGCTATGTGCCTGCTGGCGCAGGTGCGGCAGGTAGCGCCACGCAAACCACAGCCCCAGCACGCCCACCGGCAAGTTGACATAGAACACCGCGCGCCAGCCGTACCACTCCGTCAGCAGCCCACCCAGCGACGGCCCCACCGCATTGGCAATGCCGAATGCCGCGCTCATCATCACCTGCCAGCGCAGCCGCACATGCGTATCCGGAAACAGGTCGGCAATGCAGGCAAAGGCGGTGCCGACCAGCATGCCGCCGCCAATCCCCTGCAGGGCGCGCGCCAGCACCAGGAACGGCATGCTCGGCGCCATGCCGCACAGCGCCGAGGCCACCGAGAAGACCACGATCGATGCCAGCACGAACGGCTTGCGCCCGTAATAGTCCCCCAGCCGCCCGAACACCGGCACGGTGATCACCGATGTCAGCAGGTAGGCCGTGGCAACCCAGGCGTAGTACTCGAAGCCTTGCAGCTCGGCCACCACGGTCGGCAGCGCCGTACCGACCACGGTCTGGTCCAGCGCCACCAGCATCACCACAAAGGCCACGCCAAGCATGGCCAGCAGGGACTCGCGAAACGGCAGCACCTGGCCGTTGACCTCAGACTTTTCTGGCTGTGGGGTCACTTTATTGCTCGATCAATCGTTGTGTTATCAAGCATTATAGGTGCAGTTCGGCCAGCCGCGTCATTGCCCTGTGATCGCGAGAAATAATGTCGCCCCCTCATTCGCAACCGCCAACAGGCATGGGCTTGCCGGAAACCCTTGTTGCAAAGGCTTTCTGGGAAACCGCCAGATTTTGCACGAAAAGCACCATTGTCCCTCCTTGCAACTATCTGACAGATCAGCTATTGTCTCGTCAGCAAGCAAGGAAACTCGCCATGGACCACTACTCAAAGGAAGGCTTCCAGATCACCCAGAGCATCGGCTTCTTCCTCAACCGCGCCCGCAACACGCTGCTGATGGAAATGGATGCGGCATTGAAGGACCTGGACATCACGGGCCAGCAGATGGGGATCCTGATGTCGCTCACGCATGGCGTCGCTACCACCCCCTTCGAGCTGAGCAAGTTGCTGGGCATCGACACCGGCCTGATGACCCGCATGCTGGACAAGTTGGAGGCCAAGGGCCTGCTGTCACGCAGCCGCAGTCTCGACGATCGCCGTGTGGTCAACCTGACGGTGACCCGAAAGGGCCAGGAAGTTGCCGAGCGCATCCCGGATGTGGCCCCCAAAGTACTCAATCAGCGGCTCAGGAACTTCAGCAAGGAAGAATTTGCCGAGTTCCGCCGGCTGCTTGCCAAATTTGCGGGCGCCTGAACGCCTCTTTTTTGCCCATTTGGTTGATTTGGTCAAAAGGTGCCAGGGCCTGTGCCCGCCTTTTTTTACCCACTTAACTGACAGATCAGAAAATGCTCAGTCAAATTACTCTCCCGGCAGCGCCCCGCCTGGCCTGCCGCTTTGCCGGTCTCCTGCTGTCGGTGCTGGTAGCAGCATTCCTGAGCGCCTGTGCCAACTACGCCGGCATCCACAGCGACAAGCAAATCGCCGAACCTACCACCTACACCACCACGCAAAGCATCCCCGCCGAGCAGGGCCACTGGCCTTCGGCGGACTGGGCCGACCAGTTCGGCGACGCCCAGCTCAAGGCATTGATCACGGAAGCGCTGCAGGGGAGCCCGTCGTTGGAAAAGGCCCGTGCCCGCGTGGCCTCCGCGGTGGCGTTCAGCGAGGGCGCCAATGCCAACACGCTGCCGCAGGTGGGCGCAGGCTATTCGTTCAACCGCCAGCGTTACACGGAAAACGCGATGGTGCCGCCGCAGTTCGCCGGGACGTGGCAGTCGGAGAACAAGGCGTTCATCAACGCCTCGTATGACCTCGACCTGTGGGGCAAGAACCGCGAGGCGCTGAAGTCCGCGGTGTCTGGTGTACATGCCGGCGAAGCCGAGGCCGAACAGGTGAAGCTGACGCTGAGCAGCGCCATCGCGCGCGCCTACAACGAACTGGCCCGCCTCTACACGCTGCTCGACATCTCCAGCGACGAAGTCAGACAGCGCCGCGAAGTGCTGCGCGTGACCAACGGCCGGGTGACCATGGGCCTGGAGACCGAAGTCGAGAAACGCACCGCCGAGGCCAATCTCGCCGCCAGCGAAGTCGCCGTCGCCGCGCTGGAAGGCAGCATCCAGCGCACCCGCTACCAGCTCGGCGCGCTGCTCGGCCAGGGCCCGGACCGCGGCCTGGCGATCGCCCGCCCCAACCTCGGCGCCGGCGACGACGTCCGCCTGCCCGACAACCTGCCGGCCGACCTGGTCTCGCGCCGCCCCGACATCGTTGCCGCGCGCTGGCGCGTCGACGCCACCCTGCACGACATCAAGGTGGCCAAGGCCGAGTTCTACCCGGACATCAACCTGACGGCGATGATCGGCCTGGACGCCATCGGGTGGGGGCGCTTCCTGCGCGCCGCCAGCCGCACCGCCTCGGGCGGCGCCGCGATCCACCTGCCGATCTTCGACGGCGGTGCGCTGCGCGCCCAGCTCAAGGGCCGCTATGCAGAGTTCGACTTCGCGGTCGCCAACTACAACGAGACGCTGGTGAACGCCCTGACCGACGTGGCCACCCAGCTCTCTGACATCCGCGCCGTCGACGCGCAGATCGACAACGCCGTACGCAGCGACACGGCCGCGCAACGCGCCCTGACGCTGGCGCTGGCGCAGTACAAGGCCGGCCTGACCACGCAACTGACCGTACTGAACGCACAGACCAACGCGCTGCGCAGCAGCCAGGTGGTGGCCAACCTGCGCATGAACCGCCGCGACCGGCAGATTGCGCTGGCCGCCGCGCTGGGCGGCGGTTTTACCGATGCTTCCGAATCGACCACAAAGGCGGCCCTGGTCCGCTGATTCTCCTCTCGACGCAAGAAACTAAGTTTCAGTTAACGCCATGAACGATACGACCAAGACCACACCGGCCGACCCGCAAACCGCACCCGCCGCGGCCACCCCGACGTCCGCCAGGAACACCCGCAAGCGCCTGCTGGCCCTGCTCGGCCTGACCAGCGCGCTCACCGCCGCCGGCTATGGCGCCTACTACTACACCATGGCCCGCTTCCACGAGGACACCGACGATGCCTACGTCAACGGCAACCTCGTCCAGCTCACGCCGCAGGTCGCCGGCACGGTGATCGCGGTGAATGCCGATGATACGCAAATCGTGAAGGCCGGCGAGCCCGTGGTGACGCTCGACGCTGCCGATGCAACGGTGGCGCTGGCCAATGCGGAGGCCACCCTCGGCCAGACCGTGCGCCAGGTCAGCGCGCTCTATGTCAACAATGACGTGCTTGGTGCCACCGTCAAGCAACGCCAGGCTGACCTGGACCGCGCCCGTGACGACCTGCGCCGCCGCACCGGGGTGGCCGAATCCGGCGCCGTCGCAGCGGAAGACGTGGCGCATGCCCGTGACGCCGTCAAGACCGCCGAAGCCGCGCTCGAGACCGCCCGCCAGCAGCTTGCTGCCAACCATGCGCTGACCGACAAGACGAGCGTAGCCGACCACCCCAGCGTGCAGGCCGCATCCGCCAAGGTGCGCGACGCCTACCTGGCCAACGCCCGCAACACGCTGCCGGCCCCCGTGACCGGCTATGTGGCGCGGCGCTCGGTGCAGGTGGGCCAGCGAGTTGCCCCCGGCAACCCCCTGATGGCCATCGTGCCGCTCGACGGCGTGTGGGTCGATGCCAACTTCAAGGAAGTCCAGCTCAAACACATCCGCATCGGTCAGCCGGTCGAGCTCCGCGCCGACCTGTATGGCAGCGGCGTGACCTATCACGGCAAGGTGATCGGCTTGTCGGCCGGCACCGGCAGCGCGTTCTCGGCCCTGCCGGCGCAGAATGCCACCGGCAACTGGATCAAGGTCGTGCAGCGCCTGCCGGTGCGCATCCAGCTCGATCCGGCGGAGCTGCGCAAGCATCCGCTGCAGATCGGCCTGTCGATGCAGGTCGACGTGGAAACGCGCATGGATTCCGGTTCGCCCTTGAGCCCGGGCGCGGAAGTACCGCAACGCACCGCCTATCGCACCGAAGTATTCCAGCGCTACGGCGAAGAGGCCGACCGCGAGATCACGCGGATCATCGCGCAGAACAGCAACGGCAAGTCAGCTGTGGGGCAATCATCGCCAGCTTCGCAAGTTGCGCAGCAGCCTCAGGCGATCAAGCGCACGGCGCAAGTTGCCGGCAGCGCCTCCGGCGCATGAGCGGCATCACGCCATTCGCCTTCCCGCGCCAATTTAACTGACCCATCAGAAAAAGCGGCCCAAAACCCCGGAGCGCATCTTGCAACCCCAAGCCCAGACCTCACTCGTGCCAGCCCCGCTCACCGGCGGCAAGCTCCTGTTGGGAAGCTTCGCCGTGGCCCTGGCCACCTTCATGAACGTGCTGGATTCATCGATCGCCAATGTGGCGATCCCGACGATCGCCGGCAACCTCGGTGTGTCGATCGATGAAGGCACCTGGGTGATCACGCTGTTTGCCGCGGCCAATGCTGTCGCGATCCCGCTGACCGGCTGGCTCACGCAGCGGATCGGACAGGTCCGCCTGTTCGTCGGCGCCATCCTGCTGTTCGTGCTGTCGTCCTGGCTATGCGGCGTGGCGCCGAACCTGACCACGCTGCTCGCCGCGCGCATCCTGCAGGGCGCCGTGGCCGGGCCGCTGATCCCGTTGTCGCAATCGATCCTGCTGTCGTCGTACCCCAAGGAAAAAAGCGCCACCGCTCTGGCGCTGTGGGCCATCACCGCCACCGTCGGCCCCATCGCCGGCCCGGCGCTGGGCGGCTGGCTGACCGACAGCTACGCGTGGTCGTGGATCTTCTACATCAACGTGCCAGTCGGCCTGTTCGCCGCTGCCGTGACCTGGGCGATCTACCGCGACCGAGAAACGCCGACGCGCAAGCTGTCGATCGACGTGGTGGGCCTGGCATCGCTGGTCACCTGGGTTGCGTCGCTGCAGATCATGCTCGACAAGGGCAAGGACCTGGACTGGTTCAGCTCGCCCGTCATCATCGGGCTGGGCATCGTCGCGCTGCTCAGCTTCATCTTCTTCGTGATCTGGGAGCTGACCGAACCGAATCCGATCATCGACCTGCGCCTGTTCAAGGGCCGCAACTTCCTGGCCGGCACCGTTGCCATCTCGGTCGCCTTTGCGGTGTTCTTCGCCAACCTGGTCGTGCTGCCGCAGTGGATGCAGCAGTACCTGGCCTACCCGGCCGTCAACGCCGGCCTGGTGACCGCGCCGCTGGGCATCTTCGCCGTGCTGATGGCCCCGGTGGTGGGCAAGATCCTGCCGAAGTCGGAGTTGCGCGTGCTCGCCACCCTCTCCTTCCTGGGATTCGCGGCGGTGTACTTCATGCGCTCGCACTACACCACGGGCGTGGATACCTACACGCTGGTGCTGCCTACCTTGCTGCAAGGCATTCCGACCGGGCTCTTCTTCGTGCCGCTGACGGCCATCATCCTGTCCGGCCAGCCGCCCGAGAAGGTTCCCGCCGCGGCAGGCCTGTCAAACTTCGTCCGCGTGTTCTGCGGTGCGGTGGGTACGTCGCTCGCGACCACCGGCTGGAACAACCGCGCCATCCTGCACCACGCGCAGTTGGCGGAACAGGCCAG
This sequence comes from Cupriavidus necator N-1, assembly GCF_000219215.1. Taxonomy (NCBI): domain Bacteria; kingdom Pseudomonadati; phylum Pseudomonadota; class Betaproteobacteria; order Burkholderiales; family Burkholderiaceae; genus Cupriavidus; species Cupriavidus necator. The sequence goes on from NC_015723.1 coordinate 2,203,827, forward strand.
CGTGCACAACCCGCTGTACGCCAGGACAATCGAATCGCTGCAAGCGACGATGGGATTCACGCAGGGCCAGGCCGCCGCCTACTTCGAACGCGGCCTGAACACGCAGGCCATCATGCTGGGCCTGAACGACATCTTCTGGATCTCGGGCGTGATCTTCGTCGCCATCGTGCCGCTGATCTGGCTCACGAAGCCCGCCAGGGGCGGCTCCGCGGCCACTGCAGCGGCTGCGCACTGAGTGAACAGACGACGCACGTCCCGCAGTCATGACAGGACGCCTGAATAAAGCGATAACCTTGAGTGGTCAGAGGACAATACCGTGCTCGGCCGTTGGCACGGGGATATCGCACTTCTCGCCAAGCATGTCCATGAGTTCGTTTTCGATCTTCCGGCAGATCTGTGCCATGGGCACATCATTGGCGTTTCCTTCGAACGGGTTCTCCGTGCTTTCGCCCACTTGCTCCAGCGCGAGATACATCCAGGAGATCATCGTGCTAAATGGAATGACCAGCCAGATCATGCTGCCATGCATGACGCCTGAAACGCTGGCATTGAGCTTTTCGAATTCCGTAAGAATGCCAAAAGGCAGTAGCAGACAAAAAGTACGGACAAAGAGCTTGTTGACGACCGCATATTGCCTGGGATACGGATAGTCCTTGATACGCTCCGCCCGTCCTTGCTGCGCGAACAAGCCTTTGATCGATCCTACCAACTCCAGATAGAAGGCATTGCCGATCTCGCCAGCGTCAAGGAGCCGCCTGATCGTCGCCGACTGCGTTCCCAGCAACCGGCTTGTCTTGCTCTCGGCGTGCGCAAGCGAGTCGAGTTCGGCCTGTGGCAGATACCGCGCAAGCGCCTCGTGCAATGGAGTCTCCCACTCTGGAACCCGGTAGTACTTCCGGTACTCCACGTTGGATGCCTTGCCCGCGCTTTCCCAGATCCTTGGGGTTCTCAGTTGATAGCGGAGCGCCGTCAGCCACGCGCAATGCCGGAGAATCAGATCCCGCCCGGCCGCCTGCCCTGCCAGAAAGTCCCGGCTCATCACACCCAGACACCGGCTGCCATTCAGGATCTCAGTCCAGATCTGCTGTGCCTCCAGGGCCCTGCTGTAGGTCTGCACGTTCCGGAAACCCACGATGAATGAAGTGGCCGTGCCCAGCAGCACCACAACCGAGACCGGGACCGACAGCCATTTCAGCCCGAAGAACTGATAAAGGACTACGGGCAGCGAACCGCACGCTAGCGAGGCATAAAGTTGCCGTCTCGACCAGAACGAGAACTCGGATATTGTGTACGATTTTCCCAGGTGCATGGTGCGCATCTCGCGGCGGTGGGGCAGGTCGCGGGTCCGAGGTCCGAACTGCGGCAGGCAGCACGGCCAACCGCCCTCACCACCGACCAGATCGCTGCCCGGGACCTGGTTTTGTCATGGTGATATTGCCAAGAAACCGACGTAGTATCAATTTCCGTCCCACAACCCTTCACACCACCCTGGAAAACAGCGGCACGGCAAGAGCAAGCGGTAGCGCCGCTCTTGCCGTGCCGGACAGTGCGCACCGGCATTGCCGGTGCCTGAATGGAGGTCGACTACTTCACCGGCGTCAGGATCGGCGCGCCCTTGTTCTTGATCAGGAACACGACAAACTTTGCTGGCTGCGTCTTGCTGGCATTGCGTCCGACGGTGTGGATATCGTTGGGACCTTCGTGGAAGGTATCGCCCGCTTTGAGCGTTACCTCTTTTCCGCCCTTGAGGCCCATGACGATGCTGCCCTCGAGCACGTAGACGAAGGCGTGGGCGTCATGGCGATGCACGGGATCGGCGCTGCCCGGCGGATACTCCACGATGATCATCTCGGCTTCCTTCCCCGGATATTCGGGCAACGCTTCCTTGGCCAGGGGCGTGACACTCGCCTCCGGCGCGGCGGCGGCCGGCTGTGCAACCGTCAGGCACGACAGCACAAGTGCTGCCGCAACGGAAGTGACCGTCTTCATGGCATCACTCCAGGTTGGCCTTGTCGAGCCCGAACGCCTTGTCCGACGAACCAGGCACCATGCGGAAAGCCACGTTCAGGCGGTTCCAGGTATTGATTGCCCCCACCAGGAAGGTGAGGTCAGACAGTTCCTTCTCGCTGTACTGGGTGCGCACGCGCTCATAGATATCGTCGGGCACGCCTTCGGCGGGAAGCCTGGTCAGCACCTCGGTCCAGGCCAGCGCGGCGCGTTCGCGCGGCGAGAACAGCGTCGACTCGCGCCAGATCGCCACATGATGCAGGCGCAATTCGCGCTCGCCGTGGATCTTCGCCATCTTGATATGCATGTCGACGCAGAACGCGCAGCCATTGAGCTGCGATGCGCGAATCTCGACGAGCTCGCGAATGGGCTCTTCGATCGTGGTCTTCTGGAACAGCGCGCCGAACTCCATGAGCTTCTTGGACAGTTCCGGGGATTGCTGGAAGTAATTCGTACGTTGGGTCATGTTTGCTCCTGGTGATCTGCTCAATGTGGTACTGACGAAAGCGCTGCTGCTTACGTGGGCATGCGCCCTGCGGACTATCGTTGCTGCGATTGACGCAGCCATTCCTCTAAGCCGATGCGCCCGAGGCGCGCCTCGCCCAACGGCACGAGCGAATGTTCCTCGACCCGGCCGCCGAAGTAGCGGGCCTCGGGGTCGCGCACGACTTCACGCGGGTCGCCAACCGCCTTGAGATAGCGGGCGACGATCTCGTTGAACGGGGCTCGTTCCGGGCCGGCGATCTCGACGATGCCGTTTCGCGGTGGCGCGAGCGCTACATCGGCAACGATTGCGGCAACGTCGTCCGCCGCAATCGGCTGGAACAGCCCACGCGAAAGGTGGACGACATTTCCTTGCGCACTGGAATCGGCGATGCCGCCGATGAATTCCATGAACTGGGTCGAGCGGATGATGGTGTAGGGGATGCCGGAGGCCTCAATAAGTTTTTCTTGCGCGACCTTGGCACGGAAATAGCCGTTTTCGGGCGTCCGGTCGGTGCCGACGATGGACAGCGCGACATGGTGCTGAACGCCCGCTTTGGTCTCCGCCGCATGAAGGTTGCGGCCGGAGGTCTCGAAGAACTCCAGCACCGCCTTGTCTTCAAACGACGGGGAATTGGCAAGGTCGATCACCACCTGAGTGCCGGCGAGGGCCTCCTGGAGCCCCTCGCCAGTGATGCTGTTGACACCGCTCTTGGGCGAGGCGGCCACGACCTCGTGGCCGCCCTGGCGCAGAATGGCAACGGTCTTCGAGCCGATCAGGCCGGTCCCGCCAATGATGACAATCTTCATGATGCTTCTCCGTGCTGAGGAAGGTGGAACGATTCCATGTTAGGGAACGCGGCATCCCCGCGCCAGATCGACTCGGAGCGCTGGCTCGTGGGATAGTCACGGCGCGGGCTGCAATCGAGCAGCAGCAGGCTGAGGGGCTTCATTGCAACTCCATGCAGAAGTGGAGGCCCTTGGCGAGCAGGCCGGAACGGAAATAGAAGCGCTGGGCCAGCGCGTTCGCGAGTGCGGTATCCAGGACAAGTCGCTGGCAGCCTTCTGTGCGTCCAAGCTCGCAAAGCGCCCGCAGCAGACGCTCGCCGTGACCCTGCCCCCGGCCTTCGGCATCGGTGATCAGGTCATCGACGTACAGAAAGCGCCCGTGGATCAGGTTGTCAAGACGCCGATATCCGGCCAGCGCAACAGCTTTGCCATCGTCCCAGAGCGCGAGCAGCCGGTACCCTTGTCCGCTTTGCAGCATGAAGGTGTCGAGAAAGTCTTCCGGCATTTGCAGCTTGGGGCGCAGTTGCCGCATAATCGGGAAGCAGGCATGGATCTCGGCTTCCGTTTCCGCATGCCTGAGCGTCAGGTTCTTGGTCATGGTGCCGATGCGTGCTGGTTTGTGCAGGCTTCAATGTAGTTGAGCGATGACGCAGTCAACAGGCACATGTTTATCGTTTTCAACTAGGCCATCGACCATCGACATGGGACGGTATGACCTAAGAGTGGTTTGTCATGCGATCGACCAGGCGGCGAATGATGGGCGTAGCCGACACGACAACCGGCAGCATGGTCAGCCAGGAAACGCTCCAGGACCTTAGCCAGTGCTGAAAGAACCGGCCTTCTTCTGCAAATGGAAGGCTTGCGATGGCAGCAGCGATGGAGCAGGTCAAGCCGGCCTGGATAACGCCATAGGCGAAATAGCTGTAGCGCGAAGGAATCTTGGGCATGTGAGTCGCCTCTATGCATTCTTTGAACCAGACATTGATGCACCCTGCCATTGCCGCGCCAGGCGCTACGCGGCTGCTTCAATCTTTCCTGCCAACCGCTGCACGGTTTCGTTGGTATCCCACAGCGCGTTTGCGATGAAGCGGAAGTTGACCAGTGCCGCGTGAAACCCATCCCCTTCGGGTAGCTTCGGCCCTGCCACGGCGTCGCGCACGACAGCAACTTCGAAACCTTGCTCCAGCAGATCACGCAGATGGGATTCGACGCACGGATTGGCGGCCATGCCCGCAAGGATCACCTGGTCGACGCGCTGCTTGCGCAACTGTGAGACGATGGTGTCGCAGGAACTGGGCCTGCTCTATGACAAGGGCAACGGCCTGCAGGCGGGCGTGACGCTGTTCAACAACGACGTCAAGGACAAGATCACGCGCGTCGCCTGCCCGACCACGCAGTGCACCGACGGACCAAACCGGTTCGGCGCCGACCCGACTACCTACATGAACGTGGACCGCGCCTACTCGCGCGAGGTGGAAGCCAGCCTGCGCTGGCCGATCGCGCAAGCGTGGTCGCTGACCTGAAGCTATACCTATACCAAGTCAGAACAGAAGAGCGGCCAGTACCAGGGCCAGCCGCTGAACCAGTTGCCGATGCACCTGCTGGTGGCCACGCTGAACTGACGGCCGAGCGAGCGGGTCAACGCCTGGGCGCGCGTCAATTACCGCGGCAAGGAAAGCCAGCCGATCACGGGGCCGTCTTCCAGCACCGTGGTGGCGCCGTCATACACCTTTTTCGACCTGGGGGCGACCTATGCGGTCACCAGGAACGTGTCGGTGTTTGCTGGTATCTACAACCTCTTCGACAAGCAGGTGAACTACACCGATTATGGGTATGTCGAGGATGGGCGGCGGTACTGGATGAGTGTTTCAGTGAAGTTTTGAACGGGCCCCCTCAGCTCGCGACATCATCCGCCCGGCACGTTGCCGGCACCTCTCCATAGAGAGCCATCAACGCGCCCGCAATCGCATTGGTCCAACCAAAGCCATCCTGCAACGGATACTCGCCCCCACCCCCGCCCAAGGCCCGGGCTCCGATATTCCGGATGCGGTATTTCTCCACCAGCTTGCATTCATGGATGTAGAGACTGGCCACGGTCGCCAGCCAGCGCTGCGCGATCTCACGCGCCAGGTCGTCGTGACCATAGCGTGCCAGCCCGCGCACGGCCAGCCATTGCAGCGGCGCCCAGCCGTTGGGCTGGTCCCATTGCTGGCCAGAGGTGCATTCCGTGGTGGCCAGCCCGCCGTCGACCAGCAGCCGGTCCTTCACCGCCTGCGCCACGGCTTGCGCCTGCGGCGGCCGCGCAAGACCGAGATAGAGCGGCATCACCATTGCCGCGGTCAGGCACAGCCGCGGCGCGCCGCGGCACCAGTCGTAGTCGACAAAGGCGCCCGCTGGGTCGTCCCACATGTATTGCAGGATGGCTGCTTCGCGCCGCTGCGCTGCCGCGCGGTAAGCCTCTGCCGCGCCATCGCCGGTCTGCTCGCACAGCGCGGCGAGGCGCGTTTCCAGGTGCCAGAGCAGTGCGTTGAGGTCGACCGGCAACATTGCCGTGGTCCGGATGGTGGCAAGGTCCGCGGTCCGGCCGGGCGGCGTGGATGGCGAATCGAGCCAGCGTGAACTGAAGTCCCACCCCGATTCCGCCGCGGCGCGCAGGTCGCGGAACACCAGGTGATGCGGCCGGCCGCTGCGCATCGCGGTCTCCATGTCCTCCAGGAAGGCTTCCTCGCGCGGCCACGGGCGGTCGTCCCAGTAGCGGTTCAGCACCGCGCCGTCGGGCAGGCAGACCACCCGCCGGTGCGCGTGGCCGGGCCGCACGCAGTCGGCACCGTCCATCCAGAAGGCGTATTCGCGGCGCAGCTGCGGCAGGAAGTCGATGGCGCTGCCCAACTGCTCGCGCTCGAGCAGGTCCACCATCAGCGCAAACACCGGCGGCTGCGAGCGGCTCAGGTAGTAGTTGCGCGTGCCGTTCGGCACCATGCCATACGTGTCGATTAGGTAGGCGAAGTTCCGCGCCATCTCCACCATCAGCTCGCCGCACCCGCTGCCGGCCAGGCCCTCCATGGTGAAGTAGGAATCCCAGTAATACAGCTCGCCGAAGCGCCCACCCGGCACCACGTAGCGGTGCGGCAGCGGCAGCAACGACGACAGCGGCGGATGGGCCACGGGCTCGCGCGTCAGCACCGGCCACAGGCCATCGATATGTTCGCGCAGGGTGCTGGCCGGGTCTGACACGTAGTGGCTCTCCGGCACGATGGCGCGGGTGAAATGCGCCTGCACGAAATCGGCCAGCGAGAAGCCCGGCGTGTCGCGCGTTTCGCGGTAGCGCGCCACGATCAGGTCCGGGTCGCAGTTGGGAATGCAGTCAGGGAAGGTCTTGCTGTCGGCAAACAGGCCGCTGTGCTGGACATCGACGAACAGTTCGCAGTAGCGCGCCGCGGGCGACAGCATGTCGGCACAGGCGCAGCCGGGCAACGTGTGCGGCGGCGGGCAGTCCCGGTGCGTGACCAGCGCTGGCCGCGCCGCCGCATGGACCTTGCCGGGCGCCGCCACTGGCCCCGGCACCGCGCCGGCGCCGTCAGGGGTGGCCGGGGCCGAGCGCGGCACCGTGCTGCCGCCGGCAGCGGGGCCTGGCGACGGCGGGATGGCGGGTTCGGACCCGGACTTGCCTGTCGGCTGCATGGACGCCTCCTTGCACCGGGCGCTGCCGGCTCATGTGGATAGGAGCCGAGAAGTGCCGGGTAAGTTCGCGGCCGCCCCCCCGAAGCGGCCCATGTGCCACGCAGTTGTTCACACCTCCTTCTCGCCATGCTGCACCAGTATCGCCGGCGCGGGCTCCCGCACGCCCAGCTGCATGAAGATCCAGGCCGACGCGCACGTAATCAGCCCCATGCAGACAAAGGTGGCATGAAACGCTGGCAGCACCGCCGCGGTATCGCCGCCAAAGCGATGCTGGAAGGTCGCCAGCAAGGCGCCCGCCGAGGTCACGGCCAGGCTCATCGACAGCATCTGCACCATCGACAACATGCTGTTGCCGCTGCTGGCGCCGGCCCCGCTCAGGTCCTTCAGCGTGACCGTGTTCATGGCCGTGAACTGGATCGAATTGACCATGCCGAACAGCGCCAGCAGCGGAACCAGCAGCCACAGCGGCAGCTGCGGCGTGATCAGCGCAAAGGCTGCCATCACCAGCCCTACCACGAAGGTATTGGCCACCAGCACGTGGCGGTAGCCGTAGCGCTGGATCAGGCGCGTGGCCAGGCGCTTGGAGGCCATGCCGGCCGCGGTGACGGGCAGCATCATCAGGCCCGCATTGAACGGCGAATAGCCCAGGCTGACCTGCAGCGTCAGCGGAATCAGGAACGGCATCGAGCCGTTGCCGATCCGTGCGAACAGGTTGCCCAGCAGCCCTACGCTGAAGCTGTGGATGCGGAACAGCCGCAGCGGGAACAGCGGCTGCTTGCGCCGGTTGGCGTGCAGCCCGTAGGCGGTCAGCGCGGCCATGCTGGCGATCAGCAGCATCAGCACGGTGGCGTGCTGGAAGCCCAGCCCGGCCAGCCCGTCGAGCGAGAATGACAGCGCCAGCATGGCGATGGCCAGCAGCAGATAGCCGGCGATGTCAAAGGACCCGATGCCTGTCAGCCGCGCGTTGGGCATATAGCGCACCGTGGCCAGTGCGCCCAGCAGGCCGACCGGCACGTTGATCAGGAAGATCCAGTGCCACGACAGCACCTGCGTCAGCCAGCCGCCCAGCGTCGGCCCGATCAGCGGGCCGATCATGCCGGGGATGGCGACGAAGCTCAGCGCCTGCAGATACTGCTCGCGCGGGAAGGTGCGCAGCACCGAGAGCCGCCCCACCGGCAGCAGCATGGCCCCGCCCACGCCCTGCACCGCGCGCGCGCCGATCAGGAAGTTCAGCGTCGGCGCGTAGGCGCACAGCAGCGAGCCCACCACGAACAGCCCGATGGCGGTCTGGAAGATGGTGCGGGTGCCGAAGCGGTCCGCCAGCCAGCCCGAGGCCGGGATGACCACCGCCATGGTCAGCGAGTAGGCAATCACCACCGACTGCATCCGCAGCGGACTCTCGCCCAGGCTGTGCGCCATCGACGGCAGCGCGGTGTTGACGATGGTCGAGTCCAGCGTCTGCATGAAGAAGCCGACCGCCACCACCCACAGCATGATATTGGAATCTCGGTTATCAGTACGAAAACGGCTGGGAAACATGGGGTTTCAGTGTGGGTAGGTGGAAACGAATGTGCCCCAAACCGACGCTTTGGGGCACTGCGGAGCTAGTATATCCGTCGCAAAAACACACATATAGCGGTGCATCAGAATGGCTAATTTCGAGCAACGGGGGCACACGGTTCGTGCCCTGGTTCGCATGAAGGGACAGCTCGCATCAGCGCTACTTTCGACAGCGAGAAGGCCGCGCGGCAGCATCGACGTCACGCTTATCAACGCGACCGCGAGCCTGGAAAGGCTCCACCCTGATTGCCGTTGTGCTGCTGCTTACAGGCTGCGGCACAACGCCGGCCCGGCAGTGCGATCGCTGCCGGAGATGGCAGCCGGACAGACCTTGCAGGACTATACGCTCGACGTGGTCACGTCGATCCTTGGCGCCGTGCTGTCCATCGCCGGCCGTGTCACGGCGTCGAAGACCATCATCCCGCCCAAGGGCTGAACGGCGTTGGCTGCGTACTAGCGCGCAAACCCGGCGCGCGCTTTGCGACTACCCACCGCCAGCGCGAGCATCAGCGCGTGACTTCGACACTCTTTCGCTTGAAACTTGGCGGAAACAGAATATGCCAATGCATCATTCAGTGATGTCGCCCATCTAATGTAGAAAAAGAGCCCCCGGGGACCGGGGGGTTCCCCGAGGGCCTTAAATGCGAGGCGAAACAGCAGCCCCGCACATTCCATGCTGAATGATGGTCGTTGAATCGGCATCCGCCAGAGTATCTAAACCATTGCGCCATTAAGTGTGTTTCAACGGCGAATAGGGCAATTACTTGCCTATTGAGACGTGATTACCGGGTGAACCTCGGCGGCGGCACGGCGCCGGGACGCTTGATCTTCATCCATTCGCGCGAGCGCTCCCCGTCCTGATACAGCGAGCCGGCGCGCTTCCCCACCACTCCCTCCACCCCGGTGAGAGCGCATGGCCGTACAGCCACGCGCCATCCTCGACGCTATCCGCGTACAGAAGCCCTGCACGCGGCTCGGCCAGAAGTCGACGGAGTGGACGCTCCAGCGGCTGCCGGCGCAAATCCTTTCCCTTGCCGACCCGCATGTCAAACACGCAGTAGGCCACAAGGTCCGCGCCCTTGTACCAGCCCCGGGCCCGCGCATGCCTGCTCCCTGTCTCTCGCCGACCCGACGCAGCCATCCGACGCGCCTTGGCGGCGACTGCATTGTCGGCATAGCCTGTATTACGTGCAACGCAAAGGCAGACTTATTCGCCGCTTCGACGAGTCTGGAGCCGCACGCTGAAATCGTACGACGCTTTGTCGTTTTTCTATTAATAAGAATTGAGAACCGCACCTGGCCATGCCTATTGGGCAACCAGCCTCGGTGGGCCGGTATCAGCGCATGTTGCTGCCTAATGCGGCCGATGACAACCTTGTGGATCTGCAGCGCGGCGAAAAAATAAGTATAGGTCGACTGGGCAGCCATTGCGCCAAAAAATACAGCGCGCAACTTCCACTGAACAAAAAGAAATCTCCAGTTCGCCGCCTTGCTTTAACTATACTTTCGAGAACATTATTACATACCAAAATGTAAATTCTGCAGCAATGCTGAAGCGCATATTTTTAATACGAAGCGAGGAGGGAACCATCATAGCTTTAAGGATCTGCTGAATACTGCGGAGCGAAGAAAAAAGTAAACAGCAAGCCAATTTTTCTCATCCGGGGGCTCAATGAATCCTTGGAGAAAAATATGAGAAATCTAGCTTTAGTTACATTGGCTGCGGTGCTGGTCGCTCCCGCAGCTTGGGCGGAAACAATTCCCGCCAATGGGCCCAGCGGAGCACATTATGCAAACGGCTCTGCCGAGCCGCAATGCACCGTAGATTCCAGCCAGGATGTCAGCTGTACCGGGACCACCATCGGGGGGGTCGGCAAAACTAATGCGACAGCGATTCTGTCAGCGACTTACTCAGGCACCGTGCAGTGCACAAACCATGGCGGCCAGATCGTCGAGGTGAAGACGAAGTCCACGGAGGCTACTTCGTCTGGAACCCTGAGACCTTCCAGGAACGGGCAGCTGGTAGTGCCGCCGCTCAGTACGACGGCGCCGACCACCCAGGAGTTACTGAGCGCGGCCACCTGCCCCAACGGGAACTGGACCAAGCAGCTGATCGCGGGCCCAACCCTTACGGGTTTCGTGTACACGGTCACCTTCGCGGGCTTCACCCAGCCTTATATCAGCATCGTGGGTCCTTGATTGACTTAGCACAGGCTTCGGCACATTCGACCGATACGCGAGGGCGTCCTGAGCCATAGGGATGGGCGTGCCAGCATCCGCTGGCACGTCTCCAATCGGTGGCGGCTGGTACCAGCATTTCATGCGGTGCCACGCCCGCTTTTTCCTGAATCATCGGATGCTTGACCATGCAACAAGACGTTCACCTTAATTGCCACGGGTGGCATGCACCGCGCCATTTTTTGCATGCTCGGTGGATGCTGCTGTTCAGTCTGCTGCTTACCGGATGCGGCGGAGGGGATTCCGCCCCCGCATCAATGGCAGCCACGCAGCAAGCTTCGTCGGGACCGAGCCCATTGGCCGCGCAAAGCACGTCGCCAGGAGGGGCAAAATCGGCACCGTCGGCCGTGACGGACGAAGCTGCCGTGCCTTCGGTTGGGTCCGCCAGTATGGTGCAACTCAGCGCGTTACCGCAGCTGTCATCGCTGTCCGACCGTGAGAAGGCGGGGTTGCTCATGCTGCTGCCCTCCAAGTCGTCTTCGCAACGGCTGGCATTGATTAACATGTATCCCAGTCTGGTCAAGCTGCCGGCCCAGCAAAAGGAGCTGTTGCTGGACCAACTGGAAAAAATCGTCCCGGTCACGGTAAGTCAGCGTCAATGACCGCTTTCCGACAGAGGCTTCGCTGCCATGCTAGTCGAGGCGCTGACGCTGGTCCTGGCTGAAATAGGCAAGCCGGTACAGCCGCCACGGTGCCTGCGCACTGTCGCGGCAATAGCCATAGCGGAAGGTGTCTTCCAGCGCGGGCAGGTCGTAGCGCAGGTCGGTGAACCAGACGCAGGCGACCGTTTCGCCCGGCGGCACGGATGGCGATGCCCGCATCGCCGTGATGGCGGACAAGGCCGGATAGACCGCGAATTGCCTGAAATCGGCAAAGTCCGGCCGCACCCAGAGCTGCCATGCCAGCGCCTGCTCAGCCGGCGCCTCCGGCAGCCGCGGCCGCTGTGTCCAGGCCATGCGCGCGGGCGGCTCGTAGGCCCTGGCCATGGCCGGCAGGCGCCCCAGCACCTGCCATTGCGGCACCCAGGCCGGATGCCCGGCCAGGTTGACGTGGGCGACGCGGTAGTCTGTCTCCGCGCGGGCGATCAGTTTCCAGTTGAACGGAGAAAATGGCTGGGGCAGCGCGTCCACGCCCTGCGCCTGGATGCCGGCGGCGCGCAAGGATTCGTTGCCCAGTTCCAGCGCCCGTTGCCTGAGCACGGCCTGGGCGCCGACATAGGCGCACAGCAGCGCGATCCCCGCCAGGGCGGCCCGACTGCGCCACTGCAGCGCCAGGAACAGTGCCAGGACCAGGCCGGACACGACGATGCCGCTCAGCAACGGATCGACCAGGAAGCTGGTGCCAAGGCTGAAGCGCCGCTCGGAGCCGGGATAGAAGATGCGGGTGCCATAGACGGTGATCAGGTCCAGCGCGATATGGCTGGCCACGCCGAGGCAACTGACCGCCAGCGCATCTCTCCACGCCTCGCGCCGGCGGGCCACCAGGCAGAACAGGCCAGCAAGGAGCGCGCCCCAGGCAGGGAGCAGCAGCAGCGAATGGGTCGGCCCCTGGTGCCACTGCGCCAGGAAGCGCAGCGGATGGACCAGGAAGCCCAGAAAATCAATATCCGGAAAGGCACCGGCGGCAGCGCCCAGCAGCAGGCGCTCGCGCGTGCTGAGTCGCCGGCCGGGGGCCTCGGCCATGGGGATGGCAAGCGCGGCCTGCGCTCCCATCAAGGCATGCGTGATCGTATCCATCCCGACCGGCCCCCCTTGTCGCCAGGGTGGCGCCAGGCCAGGCGCTCGGCGCAGCGCAGTTGCCGTTCGAGCCAGGCTTGCGTGCGCCCGGTATCCGGCGAACGGTCGCGCAGCCAGTAGCCGAAGGTGGAGAGGAAGATGCCGGTCAGCACGACCTCCCCCACTTCGCGGCGCCAGCCGGATTCGGGCAGGCGGGCCGATTCCCGCAGCCACTGCACGGTGCGGCTGATATGCAGCAGGCCCTGTACCTGCAGATGCACGTGCTCTGGCTGCAGCTTGTAGCGCAGCATCTGGGCGGTGAGTTGCCGGTGCGGGGCCAGCGCCTCGAGCCAGGCGAGGATGGCCTGCTCCAGGCGCTCGCGGTGCGATAGGGCAGCCCAGCCTTCACGCGTGGCAGCGCGCACGAGCGCAAGGTCGGCACGTTCGAACCAGGCCTCGGCCAGGTCGTCCTTCTGCAGGTAATGCCGATGAATCTGGTCCAGGCCGATGCCCATGTCATCGGCGACGTCATGCAGGTGCAGGGCGTCCCAACCGCTGCGCTCGCCGAGCATCAGGGCGACCTCCAGGATCCGGCCGGCCAGGGCTGCATCGTCGTTCATGGCGTTGCCATCCTCGGGAATGCGCGTCAGCGCTCTACCTTCCAGCATAGAGAGGCAGCCCGCGTGCGAGCGCGAATTTCTTTGCCATGTGCACGATGCTGCCGGATCGGCGTGCAGTCGAGGGCTTGCCGGCCTGTACCCGGTTCGGCACCTGCCTCGACAATTTCCGCACGCGGGCTATCTTTAGGGTGTCAGTCCAGGCGCCATCCGGAACGGCCGCCGTGCCAGCCAGAATTCGGCGGCGGCCGCGGCGTTGCGTGGACAGAGGCCGTACGCGCATGAAAGCGGATTCTCCCCCGAGGCAGAACTACGAGGATGCCCTGCTCGGCATCGTGCGGGAGATGTCTTCGGCCATGCGCCCGCCGGCAGAGTCTGAAGTGACGGTCGCGCTGGACAGCACGCTCGAAGGCGAACTGGGCTTTGACAGCCTGACGCGCGCCGAGCTGCTGACCCGCCTTGAACACCGCTTCGGCGTCAGCCTGCCAGAGCAGGTGCTGGCCCAGGCCGACACCCCGCGCGCGCTGCTGCGTGCCTTGCTCGCCGCCCAGGACCTCCCGCCTGGCGCAAGCGGCGCGCACCTGCGCCAGGCCCGCCCTGCCCCGGCGGCGCAGGCGCCCGAGGGCGCCGCCACCTTGCCGGACGTGCTGCGCTGGCACTTGCGCAGCCACCCGGAGCGCACCCACATCATCCTGCAGGACGGCGACGGCGCAGACACGCAGATCAGCTTTGCGCAGCTGCACCGCCGCGCCGCGGCCATCGCCGCCGGACTGGTCGCCCGCGGCGTGAGCGCGGGCACGGCCGTGGCCATCATGCTGCCCACCAGCCCCGAGTACTTCTACAGCTTCTGCGGCGTGCTGCTGGCGGGCGGGATTCCGGTACCGCTCTACCCGCCGGCGCGGCTGGCGCAGATCGGCGACCACCTGCAGCGCCACGCCGGCATCCTGGCCAACGCGCAGGCGCCGATCCTGATCACGGTGGCCCAGGCGCGGCCGCTGGCGGCCCTGCTCAAGGCCAGCACGGGAACGCTGCATAGCGTGCTCACGCCGCAGGAACTGGAGGACGGCGGCGGCGCCCCGGTCCATCCGATGCTGCGCACGCACGACATCGCCCTGCTGCAATACACCTCGGGCAGCACCGGCTCGCCCAAGGGGGTCGTGCTCAGCCATGCCAACCTGCTGGCCAACCTGCGCGCCATGGGCAAGACCCTTGCCGTCGGCTCGCAGGACGTCTTTGTCAGCTGGCTGCCGCTCTATCACGACATGGGCCTGATCGGCGCCTGGCTGGGCAGCCTGTACTACGCCTACCCGCTGGTGGTGATGTCACCGCTTGCCTTCCTGGCGCGGCCCGAGCGCTGGCTCTGGGCGATCCACAAGTACCGCGGCACGCTCTCGGGCGGGCCCAACTTTGCCTTCGAGCTGTGCCTGCGCAAGCTGGCCAATGCCGACCTGGCCGGCCTGGACCTTTCCAGCTGGCGCTTCGTCTTCAATGGCGCGGAGCCGGTGAGCCTGCAGACCATGCGCGCCTTCATGGAGCGCTTTGCCCGCTACGGCCTGCACCCGCAGGCCGCCGCGCCTGTGTACGGGCTGGCCGAGGCCTCGCTGGGCCTGACCTTTCCGCCGCTGGGCCGCGGGCTGGCCGCCGACCGCATCGACCGCGCCGAGTTCACGCGCACTGCCGTGGCCGTGCCCGCCGGCGAACGCGAGCCCAATGGTGAGCGCAAGACCCTGGAATTCCCGTCCTGCGGCCGGCCGCTGTCCGGCCACGAAGTCCGCATCGTCGACGCCACCGGATGCGAACTGGGTGAGCGGCATGAGGGCCTGCTGCAGTTCCGCGGCCCTTCGGCCACCAGCGGCTATTTCCGCAATCCCGTGCAGACCCGCCAGCTGTTCGACCGCGGCTGGCTGAACACCGGCGACTATGCCTATATCGCCGCCGATGAGGTCTATATCACCGGGCGCGCCAAGGAAACCATCGTGCGCGGCGGCCGCAATATCTATCCCTATGAACTGGAGCAGGCGGTCGGCGCCATCCCCGGCATACGCAAGGGCTGCGTGGCCGTGTTCGGCAGTCCCGATCCGGAGAGCGGCACCGAACGCATCGTGGTGATGGCGGAAACCGCCGAGAAGGATGTGCAGGCGCGCCGCGCGCTGCACCGGCAGGCGCTGAAGACCGCCCTCGACGTGCTGGGCATGCCGCCCGACCATATCGCGCTGGTGCCGCCGCACAGCATCCTGAAGACATCGAGCGGCAAGATCCGGCGCGCCGCCTGCCGCGAGCGCTTCGAGCACGGACGGCCCGGCCGTGGCGTGGAGGCGCCCTGGCTGCAGATCGCGCGCTTTGGCTGGCGCGCGCTGCGGCCGGAGCTGCGGCGCGGCCGGCAGACCGCCGCGGGCCTGTCCTACGCCCTCTATGCCTGGCTCCTGTTCGCCGCGCTGGCGCCGGCAACCTGGCTGGCATCGGTTGCACTGCACCGGCCGGCACTGGGCTGGGCGCTCAGCCACCACGCTGCCCGGCTGTTTCTCAGGCTGGGCGCGGTGCCATGGTTCGTGCAAGGGCTTGAGCACCTGCCGCGCGACCGGCCCTGCATCCTGGTCTCGAACCACGCCAGCTACCTGGATGGCATCGTGCTGGTGGCGGCGCTGCCCGCGCCGGTATGCATGGTCGCCAAGCGCGAGCTGCAGGGCCAGCGCATTCCCGGCACCTACCTGGCCAGCATCGGCGCCGATTTCATCGACCGCTTCGATAACGTGCGCGAACACGAGGACGTGGAGCGCGTAGTGGCGGCGGTGCGCGCCGGGCATTCGGCGCTGTTCTTCCCCGAAGGCACCTTCGGGCGCGCCCCGGGGCTTCAGGCCTTCCGCTCGGGCGCGTTCCTGGCGGCCGCGCGGGCCGGCGCGCCGGTGGTGCCGGTCGCCATCCGCGGCACCCGCTCGGTGCTGCGCGACGGCCAGTGGCTGCCGCGCCGGGGGCCGATCGGCGTGGTATTCGGCAGCCCGCTCTGGCCGGACGGCGCAGACTGGCCGGCCGCCATGCGCCTGCGCAACACCGCCCGCGCCGAGATCCTGCATTACTGCGGCGAGCCGGACGCCCGGCGCACGACGCACCGGGATGGAAGGCGGGCCTAGTGCCCCGCGCCGCGAGGAACTTGCCATGACATCTGCCGACGGCGCAGGACACTAGCGGCATGGATACCTTTGCCACCGCCCCGATGTGGGCCGGCTTCCTGGTCCTGGTGCTGGGGACGCTGGTCGTGGACATCTTCGTCCTTGGCGGCCGGCGCGCGCACCGTGTTTCGACACGTGAAGCGCTGGGCTGGACCCTGACCTGGTCGACCCTGGCCCTGCTCTTCGGCATCGCCCTCTGGTGGCTGCTGGCCGGGAGCACCGGACGCGAGACCGCGGACCGCAAGGTGCTGGAGTTCTATACCGGCTACCTGATCGAGCTGTCGCTGTCGGTCGACAATATGTTCGTGTTCGCGATGATCTTCGGCTATTTCGCGGTGCCGCCGGAGTTGCAGCGCAGGGTGCTGCTGTTCGGCGTGGTCGGCGCCATCGTGATGCGCGCCGCCATGATCCTGGCCGGCGTGTGGCTGATCAGCGAATTCTCGTGGATCCTCTATGTGTTCGGCGTGTTCCTGCTGTTCACCGGCATCAAGATGCTGTTCGTCTCCAGGCGTGCCCCCGATCTCTCGCGCAATCCCATCGTTCGCTTCTTGTGCGCGCATATGCGGGTCACCGCGGACTATCACGGCGAGCGCTTCTTCGTGCGCATGGACGGCATGCGCCATGCGACCCCGATGTTCCTGGTGGTGCTGCTGGTCGAGGCGACCGACCTGGTGTTTGCCGTCGACAGCATTCCGGCCATCTTCGCCGTCACCACCGACCCCTTCATCGTCTTCACCTCCAACATCTTCGCCATCATGGGGCTGCGGGCGCTGTACTTCCTGCTGGCCAACCTGGCGCAGCATTTCCAACACCTGAAGTACGGCCTGGCCATCGTGCTGGCCTTTATCGGCGCCAAGATGCTGGCCGAGCCGTGGTTCCATGTGCCGGTGCACTGGTCTCTCGGCGCCGTCGCCATGACGTTGCTGGTGTCGGTCCTGGTCAGCCAGGCCAGGGCCCGGCGCACACTTGCACACGCCGGCGACGAGCTGGGTAGCCACTGCGCGTCGCGCGAGCGCAGGGCGGGAAACAGGCGCACATAAGGAGCAATGCCATGAACAAGATCCTGCTTGCGACCGACGGGTCGGCCTATAGCGACGCGGCCGCGCGCTACCTGGTACAGAATCCCCTGTTCAGCCGCGACTTCGTGGTGCACGTGATGCACTGCGAGCCGGATGTGGCTGGCGACATCAAGACCTTCATCGACCGGCACACCCTCGATGCCTGGCATCGCGAACAGAACGACAAGGCGATGCAGTCCGTGGCCAGCATCCTGGGCGAGGCCGGTATCGCTTTCGAGTGCCATGGCGTCGTCGGCTTCGCGCCGGCGCGCATCGTCGAGTACGCGGGCAGCATTGGCGCCAGCCTGATCGTGATGGGTTCGCACGGCCGCGGCGGCTTCCTGGATGCCATCATCGGCTCGGTGGCCAGGCGAGTCCTTGCCCACGCGCACTGCCCGGTGCTGCTGGTCAGGAGCTAGCCACTCTCAAAGGGCGGCGCGCAGGCCCAGGAAGAAGCGGCGCCCGGGCGCGGGTTCGAAATACCGCCCGTTGGCCTCGTTGACGATCACCGAGCCGATATAGCGCCGGTCGGTGAAGTTGTCGATGCGGCCGAAGACGTAGAGCCGGGTCGGGCCGATGCGGAACTCATAGCCGGCGCGCAGGTTGAAGACCGCATAGCCGGGCGCGGCCTGCGTGTTGAGGTCGTCGGCGTAGACGCGGCTGTCCACGCGCATCTCGGCCCCCAGCGTCAGCGGCGCTGCCGGCCGCCATGACAGGTCCGCGCCCAGGCTGTGGCGCGCGGTGCCGGGCAGGCGGTTGCCGGCTGCCACGGTCTGGCCCTGCGCGTTGACGAAGCTGTCGCCGAAGTAAGCATCGAGCCAGGTATAGGCCAGTCCTGCCTCGATACGGCTGCCGCCGCCCTTGCCCGGCGTGCCCACCTCGCCGAGGAAGCCGCCGCGCCAGCCCAGTTCAAAGCCGCGCCGGTGCACGCCGCTGACATTCTGGTAGACGGTGCGCCCGGCGTTGTTCGATTGGGGCACCACTTCGTCGTGGCTGTCGGCATCGAACAGCGCCGCCTCCAGCCGCTGCCCCGCCGCCTGCCACTTGATGCCGATCTCGCCCTGGCGGCTGGTAGAGGCCTGCAGCCCCAGGTTGCTGCCGACGCCGCCTGGGCCGTAGGCGACTTCGGTCAGCGTCGGTGTCTCGAAGCCGCGGCCGAGGTTGGCGTAGACGTTGAGGGAATCGAGCGCGTGCCACACCACGCCAAGCACGGGGCTGACGTTGCTGTAGGTCGCGCTGCCACTGTCATCGGGGCTGGCCGCATTGATGAAGTGGTCGTCAATGCCAAGCCGCACCCGGCTGGCGCGCACGCCGCCCACCAGTTGCCACGCCGAGTGGAAGCTCCAGTCGAACTGCGCAAAAGCGCCAAGGTCGGTCGCGGTATTGGTCTCGTCGCGGCGCAGCGCGCCCTGCGTGCCGTTCTGGTTGACGTAGCCGTTGCGGCCATCGCGCATGCCGTTGGCTTCGAGCCCGGCGCTCCATAGCAGCGGCAGGCCGGCGGCGGTGGTGGCGCGCCGGCTCCATGACAGCGCGGCGCCGCCGTAGGTGCGGTCCAGGTCGACGATGCCGCCGGCCGAATTCGGCGCGGCACCGCTGAGGCCCAGCCGCTGGTACAGGTTGCGCGTGCCGCCGTACAGGCGTGCCGACAAGCTGTCGGTCCCGGTCAGCTGGTGGTCCACCACCACGCCGGCCTGGGTCTGCTCGACATTCTTGCCGGTATCGAACTGGGTCGCCGCGGGCACCGCCTGGCGCGGGTTGGCATCGGCCTGCGCACGCGTGAGCCCCAGCGGGTCCTGCGCCAGCGGCTGGTTGAAATAGTTGAATTGGCCGGTCACGCGCGTGCCGCTGGCCGGCTGCGCCACGACCTTGGCATTGAGCTGGTAGCGGCGCGCCGCGCTGTGGTCGCGGTAGCCGTCGGTCTGGTAGGTCCAGGCATTGAGTGAGCCGCCGAGCCGGTCGTTGCCGCCGGCCAGCGCGATGCCCGCCTGCCACTGGCCATCCGAGCCGAACCCCGTCGACGCGCGCCCGCTGAAGCCATCCTTGGGCGGATCGGGCGTGAACACCTGCACCACGCCGCCCGACGCATTGCCATACATCTGCGCAAACGGGCCGCGCAGCACCTCGACGCGGCTGGCGTTGGCAAGGTCGGCAGTGGAAGCCTGGCCCTGCCCGTCCGGCATGGTGGCCGGGATGCCGTCGACATACAGGCGCACGCCGCGCACGCCGAAGGTAGAGCGCGTGCCAAAGCCACGCACCGCAAGTTGCAGGTCCTGCGAGTAGTTCTGCCGGTCGCGCACCGCCACGCCCGGCACGCCGGCCAGCACCTCGGACAGGTTCACCAGCGGCGTGGCGCTGCGCAGCGGATCGACCGGCACGCTGTCCACCGCCGCCGGCGCATCAAAGCGGCGCTGCTCGCTGCGGGTGGCGCTGACCACCACGTCGGGCAGCGTTTCGGCAGTGGCAGCGGCCACTGCCGTGCCGGGCGGGTCGGCGGCACGCGCGCCGGTGCTGGCAAGGATCAGCGCGGCCAACGCCAGCGCGGAGCGGTTCGCGAACGGGATGCGGGGGATACCGGAACGGCGCTGCTGCCGGACCGCCAAAATCTGCCTGCCGCCTGGTTTCATGGGGATCGAAAGCGGTTGCGGGTTCTGGCGCGGAGGACGGGGGCGCCGGGCACAGGTGAATGTGTCGCAACTTTATCGTGCCCACAGCACTATTGTCACGCGCGCGGCTGCGGGGAAAACCCGCGGAAGAGACCATGCCGAAACCGGATTCCAGATGTTCAGAAAAATTCAACAACTGATTGCATGGACGCTCACGCAACCAATCCCATGGCTCTCTACACTGCTTTCATCACCCGCCGCAACCGCACCAGTCCATCACGCGATGCAGCATAAGGGTATTCAGATTTCCGCAACTACCAAGGGATCCACCATCATGACCACCGCACAAACCCGCATCGCCATCGTCTACCATAGCGGCTACGGCCACACCGCCAAGCAGGCCCAGGCCGTTGCGCGCGGCGCCGGCAATGTCGCAGGCGCTGAAAGCCTGCTGATTCCGGTCGAGGACATCGACCAGCACTGGGACACGCTGGAGCAGGTGGACGCCATCATCTTCGGCGCGCCGACCTACATGGGCAGCGCCTCGGCACAGTTCAAGGGTTTCATGGACGCCACCTCGCGCAATGTCTTTGCCAAGGGCGGCAAGTGGGCCAACAAGGTCGCGGCCGGCTTCACCAACGCGGCCTCGCGCTCCGGCGACAAGCTGGCCACGCTGCAGCAGATCGCGATCTTCGCGGCGCAGCACGGCATGCACTGGGTCAACCTGGGCCTGCCCCCGGGCCACAACAACTCCAAGTCGACCGAGGACTCGCTGAACCGCCACGGCTTCTTCCTGGGCGCCGCCGCGCAGTCCAACGCCGATGAAAGCGCCGACGTGGTGCCGCCGCTGGCCGACCTGCGCACCGCCGAGCACCTGGGTGCCCGCGTGGCCGAAGTGGCGCAGCAACTGGTCGCGGGCCGGCGTGCGCTGGCTGAACTGAAAGAAGCTGCCTGATCCCGTCGCACTCTCACTGATCGGCCCCCATGGGGCCGATTTTCTTTTCCGGGGCAGTCGCGAGCCCTGGGCGGTCAGTACAGGACTTCCAGCTCGTCGAACAACTCGCTGTCCTTCTGCGCCGCCGAGCGCGCGCGGCGCCGGATTTCCTGCAGCAGGCAGTCGGTGAAGCACTGCGCCGCAGGGCTGCGCACCGCGTTGTGGCGCGTGATGACGCCGAGCCGGCTGGTCTCGAACTGCTCGGCCAGCGCAAAGACGTGGACCCAGCCGCGCATCGACTCGGTCAGCAACAGCGGCCGCGGGCAATAGCTGATCATGCCGGCATTGCGGATCAACTCCAGCAGCAGCGCGGTGGAGTGCGCGCAATGCAGCCGCGCCGGGTCGATGCGGGCTTCATGCTGCCAGAACAGGTTGCGCATAAAGGACTCGTAGCTGGCCGCGGTGTAGTTGACGACCCAGTCCTGCTCCAGCAGTCCGTGCAGCGACCGCGCATCCGCGCACGGGTGCCCGCGCCGCGCGATCACGCACGAGGTGTAGGCAAGCAGCGGCTCGCACTCGAATTCCTGCGTGGACATCGCCGCCGTGAACGGCCCCACGGCAAAGTCCAGCGTGCCTTCGCGTAAGCGGGGCAAGGCCACCGCGGTCAGGCCTTCGAAGATCTCCACCTGCACGCCCGGCATGCGTTCGCGAAAGCGCAGCAGCACGCGCGGCAGGAAGGTCAGCATGACCCAGGGCGTGACGCTGATGCTCAGCCGCCCCACCCCTTCGCCGCGCAGCGTGGCCAGTTCTTCACTGGCGCGGGCGAGCTGCCCGACCACCAGCCGGGCGTGGCCCAGCATGCGCTGCCCCGCCTCGGTCAGCGCCACGCCGCTGGCGGTACGCGACAGCAAGGGCAGCCGCGCCTCGCTTTCCAGCTCGCGCAGCGCCTTGGTGACCGCCGCCTGCGACAGCCCGACCAACCGGGCGGCGGCGCGGATACTGCCGGCGTCGGCAACGGCGACCAGCGCCTGGATCTGGTGGAGTTTCATCGTCATGGCGGTTCGAACTGGTGACAACCAATGGTTGTCAGGATAACAGTATTGCGGCTATCGGCACGCGCGGGCCCTGCATAAGATCGGCCCACGCAATCCCCCGACAAAGCCTCCGGAGACCCCATGCACCCCGATCCCGTCCTGCCCGGCATCCGCGCCATCGAAGCCGAGATGGTGGACCTGCGTCACCGCATCCACGCCTATCCCGAGCTCGGCTTCGAGGAATTCGCCACCAGCGACCTGGTGGCGGAGTGCCTGCAGGCCTGGGGCTATGCCGTGCATCGCGGCCTGGGCGGAACCGGCGTGGTAGGCACGCTGCGTCACGGCGAAGGCCGCGCCATCGGCCTGCGCGCCGACATGGATGCGCTGCCGATCCGCGAAGCCACGGGCCTGCCGTATGCCAGCAAGATCGATGGCAAGATGCATGCGTGCGGCCATGACGGCCACACCGCCACGCTGCTGGCCGCGGCCCGCTACCTGGCCGAGCACAAGCCTTTCCGCGGCACGCTGCACGTCATCTTCCAGCCGGCCGAGGAAGGCATGGGCGGCGCGCGCGAGATGATCCGGGACGGCCTGTTCCGCCTGTTCCCCTGCGATGCGGTGTTCGCGCTGCACAACATGCCCGGCCACCCGACCGGCAAGTTCGGCTTCCTGGGCGGGCCGTTCATGGCCTCGTCCGATACTGTCACGATCCGCGTCACCGGACGCGGCGGCCACGGCGCGGTGCCGCAGCGGGCGGTCGATCCGGTGGTGGCCTGCGCGTCGATGGTGATGGCCTTGCAGTCGGTGGTGGCGCGCAATGTGAACCCGCTCGACATGGCCATCGTGACCGTCGGCGCGATCGAGGCCGGCAAGGCGCCCAACGTGATCCCCGAGAGCGCCGAGCTGCGCCTGTCGGTGCGCGCGCTGAAGGCCGAGGTGCGCGACCTGCTGCAGGCACGCATCACCACGCTGGCGCATGCCCAGGCCGAAAGCTTCGGCGCCAGCGCCGAGGTCCACTACGACCGCCGCTACCCGGTGCTGGTCAACGACCCCGCCACGACCGAGATGGCGCGCGAGGTCGCGCGTGAATGGCTGGGCGAGGACGGCCTGATCGACAACATGGTGCCGCTGACCGGCAGCGAGGATTTCTCTTTCATGCTCCAGGAATGCCCGGGCTGCTACCTGATCGTCGGCAATGGCGATGGCGAGGGCGGCTGCATGGTGCACAACCCCGGCTACGACTTCAACGACGCCTGCCTGCCGCTTGCGGCCACCTACTGGATCAAGCTGGTCGAGCGCTACCTGCGCTGAGCCACGCTCCGCCGTCGACAATGACCGGCCCCAAGGCCGGCGCCACCCCACCCACGGAGACACCGAATGCCCACTTCCCTGCCCGCGCAGCCGCTGGACGGCGCTTATGCCGCGCCCCCGGCCAGCCGCGCCGCACCGCGCCGTCGCGTGATCGCAGCCATCACCATTGGCAACGGCCTGGAGTTCTACGATTTCACCGTCTACAGCTTCTTCGCGGTACTGATTGGCAAGCTGTTCTTTCCCGTGACCGGCAGCTTCGGCCAGCTGATGCTGTCGCTGGCCACGTTTGGCGTGGGCTTTGTCGCGCGCCCGCTCGGTGGCCTGCTGATCGGGCTCTATGCGGACCGCGTGGGGCGCAAGCCGGCCATGGCGCTGACGCTGTGGCTGATGGGGCTGGGCTCGCTGCTGTTCGTGGTCACGCCCACCTATGCGCAGTCCGGGCTGGCCGCGCCGCTGCTGATCGTGCTGGCGCGGCTGCTACAGGGCTTTGCGCTGGGCGGCGAGGTCGGGGCCTCCACGGCGCTGCTGATGGAGTACGCCGACGACCATTCCCGCGGCTACTACGGCAGCTGGCAGCTGTTCAGCCAGGGCGTGAGCGTGCTGCTGGGGGCGGTGGTCGGGCTGTCGCTGACCAACGGGCTCTCGCCTGACGCCCTGCAAAGCTGGGGCTGGCGCGTGCCGTTCGCCATCGGCATCCTGGTGATCCCGCTCGGCCTCTATATCCGCCGTCACCTGGAAGAAACCGCCGAAGCGCCGGCCGCCGGCGCGCCGGGCCATGAACGTGCAGGCCTGACTGAAATCTTCCGCGGACACGGCCGCGTGGTGGTGGCCGGCGTGCTGGTGACCATCGGCGGCACCTCCGCCACCTATATCGTGCTGCACTACATGACCAGCTACGCGGTGACGGTGCTGAAGATCCCGCTCGGGCTCAGCATGGCCGCCGGCTGCGTCGCCGCGCTGGTGCAGGTGGGGCTGTCCGCGTATGCCGGCAGGCTGTCCGACCGCATCGGCCGCAAGCCCGCCATCCTGTGGTCGCGCGTGGCGATGCTGGTGCTGGTCTACCCCGCCTTCCTGCTGCTCAACGCACGGCCGTCGCTCGGCACGCTGCTGGCCGTGGTCGCGATGCTGGCCCTGCCGCTGGTGCTGAACGTGGTGCCGTCCGTGGTGCTGATCACCGAGCTGTTCCCGCGCCGCATCCGCGCCAGCGGATTGTCGGTAGTCTATTGCATCGGCGTGCTGGTGTTCGGCGGCTTCGCGCAGCTGATCGCCACCTGGCTGATCGAACTGACCGGCAACGCCAGCGCCCCGGCGCTGTATGTGATCGGCTGCGGCCTGATTTCGCTGGTCGGGCTGGCGATGGTGCCGGAGACGGCGGGCAAGCGGCTGGACTGACGGTGGCGGACTAGTGTCCTGTTCCGCAGATAGCTTGCCAAAATGAAATCGTCCAGTTGGCTGTCAGGCTAGGCGCGAGGAGGCGCCATAGCCATAGCTATGGCAACGACGAGCAACGACGCATGGCGGCCAACTGGGCGATTTCATGGCAAGGTATCTGCGGATACAGGACACTAAGCGCCGGACAAGATCCGGCGCGCGCGCTCCAGCACCGGACGGTCCACCATCTTGCCGTCCACCGCCACCGCGGCGCCATCGGCAGCGGCGGCCGCGGCCATGACACGCACGGCCCAGTGCCGTTCATCGGCCGACGGCACCAGGCCGTCGTGCACGCCGCGGACCTGGCCCGGGTGGATCAGCAGCTTGGCGCCAAAGCCGAAGGCCCGGGCGCGGCGCGTTTCCGCGGCAAGTGCGGCGTCATCGCCGATTGCGGTGCAAACGCCATCCACGGGCGCGGGCAAACCCGCCGCGCGGGAATGAAGCACCAGCCGGCTGCGAAAGTGGTGCAACGCTTCGCCGTCGTCCTGCACGTCGAGATCGAACATCAGATCGATGCTGCCGAACAGCAGCCGGACCACGCCGCCGGCACGGGCCAGCTCGCGTAAGCCGGCAAAGCCGGCGGCGTTCTCGACCAGCGGGAAACAGCGCACACCGGGCAATGCCGCAGCCAGCGCATGGACGCCGGCCGGATCAGCCTTCGGCAGCACGATTTCCGAGACACCCTGCGCGCGGCACCAGGCGAGATCGTCTTCGTAGTACGCGGTATCGGCCCCGTTGATGCGCACCAGCATGGCGACGCCGGCTGCCGATGCCTGCGCGCAAAACGCCGCCCATGGGGCGCCAAGTCCGTCGCGGGCCTGCCCCTTGTCGGCGGGCGCGACCGCATCCTCGAAGTCGACGATGACGGCATCGGCGCCGGAGACTATCGCCTTGGCGATGCGCTCCGGACGCGAGGCCGGGACAAACAGGTAGCTGCGCGGATTGGCGATCGGCATGGCGGCTCCTTTCAGACTGCGCCGGCTGAGCGCAACGCGGCAATCTGCGCCGCGGTCTGGCCCAGATCGGCGAGGATGGCATCGGTGTTTGCGCCGAGCGACGGAATCGGGTCCATGCGTGCCTCGGTCATGCCCGGCGGCAGCAACGCCGGCACGGGACCCACCGGCGTGTCGACCTGGCGCCAGCGCTGGCGCGCCGCCAGCTGGGGGTGATCCCATACGTCAGCGATGGTGTTGACGCGCGCATTGGCGATCCTGGCGGCCTCCAGCCGGTCGACCGCTTCGGCGGCGGTCAGGCCCGAGAAGCTGTCGACGATGCGCGCGCGCAGCGCCGCGCGGTTCTGGTTGCGCAGGCTGTTGCTGGCAAAGTCGGGATGCGTGGCGAGATCGGGTTCGCCCAGCACTGCCTCGCAGAACACGACCCACTCGCGCTCGTTCTGCAGTCCCAGCATCACGGTCTTGCCATCGCCGGTCGGAAACGGGCCATAGGGATAGATGGTGGCATGTGCCGCACCCGCGCGCGGCGGCGGCTCGGAGCCATCGAAGGCGTAGTAGAGCGGGAAGCCCATCCACTCCACCATCGATTCCAGCATCGAGATATCGATGCGCTTGCCGCGCCCGGTCTTGCCGCGTTCGAGCAGCGCGGCCAGGATATTGGTATAGGCATACATACCGGCCGCAATATCGGCCACCGAGGCACCGGCCTTGACGCCGTCCTCCGGCGTGCCGGTCACGGAGACAAAGCCGGACTCGCTCTGGACCAGCAGGTCGTAGGCCTTCTTGTCGCGGTACGGGCCGTCGCTGCCATAGCCCGAGATATCGCACACGATCAGGCGCGGGTACTTTTCGCTCAGGCTGTCGAAGTCCAGGCCCAGGCGCGCGGCCGCGCCGGGCGCGAGGTTCTGCACCAGCACGTCCGCGCGCTCGAGCAGTCCGGCCAGCACGGGGGCGGCCGCGGCGTGCTTGACGTCGAGCGTGAGGCTCTCCTTGGAGCGGTTGGTCCAGACGAAGTGCGAAGACAAGCCGCGCACGCGCGTGTCGTAGGCGCGGGCAAAGTCGCCGCTGCCAGGCCGCTCGATCTTGATGATGCGCGCGCCCAGGTCCGCCAGCTGGCGGGTACAGAACGGGGCCGCGATCGCCTGCTCCAGGGAAACGACGGTGATGCCTTCGAGGGGATGGGGCATGGTGGTATCCGGTTTTGCGCAATGTCCTGACGGCAATCTACCGGAGCGCGCCGCACCTGGGAAATACCGATTGCCGAGGGGATCATAAGTAAAATGAATACTTTGGAATTCTCCCGGAGCCTGCCATGGACCTGCGCGCCATGCGCTATTTCATCGCCATCGTCGACCAGGGCAGCCTGACGCGGGCAGCCGAAGTGGTCTGCGTGGCGCAGCCCGCACTCAGCCAGCAGCTGGCGGCGCTGGAAAAAGAGCTGGGCGTGCCGCTGGTCCACCGCGGCGCCAAGGGCGTCAGGCCCACGGAAGCCGGCCGCACGCTCTATCGCCACGCCCGCAATATCCTGCGGCAGGTGGAGATCGCAGGCGCCGAGGCCCGGGTGGCGGGCACGGATGTCACCGGCATGGTTGCCATCGGCCTGCCCACCACGGCGGCAGCGGCATTCGGCATGCCGCTGATCCGCGCCGTGCGCGCCCGCTATCCGCAAATCCGGCTGCAGCTGTTCGAGAGCATGAGCGGTTATATCTCGGAGCTGCTGGACCACAACCGGCTGGACTTCGCCATCCTGTTCCGCGATGTGCCGTCGCGCGCGGTGGAACTGGAGCGGCTGGCGAGCGAATCGCTATACCTGGTCGGAACGCTTCCCGTGACGCGCGGGCGCACAAAGGCGCAATCGAAGCCTCGGGCGCAGGCCGGTGCGGAAGGCGCTACGGTCGCGATCAAGGCATTGGGCGAGCTGCCACTCGTGCTGCCAAGCGGCTCGCAGGGCCTGCGCGAAGTGGTCGAGCTTGCCTTCGCGCAGGCCGGCGTGCCGCTGAACGTGGTGGCCGACCTGGATTCGCTGCCCTTCCTGCTAGCGACCGCGCGCGAGGGCCTGGCCTGCACCATCCTGCCCGCGTCGTCGCTGTCCGACGCGGACAGCGACGTGCCGCGGCACCTGATCGTGCCGGAACTGCGCCGCACGCTGTCGCTGTGCTGGCCACGCGCGCTGCCGCGCACCAGCGCGGCCGAGGCCGTGGCGGAGGTGCTGCGCGAACTGGTGGCCGAACGCATTGCGGCGGGCGGGTCGCTCAAGCCGCCGCTCATTCCGCCGCCTGCAGCCGATCAATAAAACTTATGCCCGTAGTCGGCGATTGAATTTCACGCCGGCGCGGCAGTCGGCTAGAGTTGCCACCAGCCTGGGCCGGCATTCACGGCCCCGCAACTCCAGGAGACACCATGCAACGCACCCGCCGCGCCCTGGCAGCCGCCGCTGCCCTGGCCGCCTGCCTGCCGCTGTTCAGCGCCAGGGCCCTCGCCGCCGATCCCTATCCGTCCAAGCCCATCCAGATGATCGTGCCGCAGGCGCCGGGCGGCACCAACGATATCGTCGCGCGCCTGGTCGCCGCGACCCTGTCGCAACGGCTCGGCCAGCAGGTGGTGGTGGAAAACCGCCCGGGCGCCGGCGGCAATATCGGCACCCAGGCAGCGGCCCGCGCCGCCCCGGACGGCTACACGCTGCTGATGACCATCAGCAGCACGCAGGCCATCAACCCGTCACTGTACCGCAGCATCCCGTTCGACCCCGTCAAGGATTTCGAGCCGATCGCCCCGGTGGCGAGCGTGCCGAACGTGCTGGTGGCCAATCCCGCCTTCCCCGCCAAGTCCCTGCCCGAACTGATCGCGATGGCCAAGGCCAGCCCGGACTACTACCGCTATGCCTCCGCCGGCAATGGCACGCTGAACCACCTGCTGGGCGAGATGCTCAACAGCATGGCCGGCATCAAGCTCGAACACGTGCCCTACAAGGGCGTCGCGCCAGCGCTGAACGATGTGCTGGGCAACCAGGTGCCGCTGGCCTTCGCCAGCCTGCCGTCAGTGCTGGCCCATATCAAGGCGGGCAAGGTGCGCGCGCTCGGCGTCAGCTCCGCCAAGCGCTCGCCGTTCGCGCCGGACATTCCCGCGATCAGCGAAACCGTGCCCGGCTATAGCGGCGACCTCTGGGTCGGCCTGTTCGCGGTCAAGGGCACGCCGAAGGACGTGACGCAAAAGCTTGGCCAGGCCATGCAGGAGATCCTGGCGGACAAGACCCTGCGCGACAAGCTAGCGGCACAGGGCGCCGAAGTCATGACGGGCACGCCGCAGCAGTTCAGCAAGATGCTGGCGTCCGACATGGACAAGTGGGCCCGCATCGTGAAGGCATCGGGCGCGCAGGTGGACTGAGCGCAAAACAGGCACCCAGGCGGCACGCCAGCGGGCATGCCGCCACTCCCGCACACCCCCACCCTATCGGGCAACGAGCGCCGCCAGGTCCAGCCCCCCGCCGGTCGCGAAATTATTGCGACAAGACCCCTTCCAGCAGCTTTCCTCAACAGGTAGTTCCTGCCTTCGGCTAATCGTCGGGCCAGACAGCTCCCATGACGGCGAGCCGCCAGGGCCATCCCACTTGGTGTTTTCCCTAGGGCAAAAAGCCTTGGCGAAGCCCGCGGCAGTGCGCTACATTTGAATCAAATAAATATTTTATTTGATTATTTATTCGATGCGCGCGATACGTCACGCGCCACCAGGAGACAGCGCCCCCGATGAGTTTCCAAAACCACTCTTTCTAGCGACGGCGGTGATAGGTTGCGATTTCGCGCGTCGCGATCTCGTAGACCTTTTCCAGTTGTTCCAGCTGTCCGGCCGCCTTTAGGGCGCTGGATTTAGGGCCGAATTCGCCTTGCGCGGTCTCGAGCAATGTCTCGCGCCGCAAGCGGGCGAATTCGTCGCACACCCTTATGCCTTCGTCAGTGGCGAAGTAGTAAATGCCCGTGCGTGCGCTGCCGTATTTGTCGACCAGTTCGGCCTTGAGCAGCTTGCGCAACTCATATTGCATGTTGGGCACATCCTGGCGATTGGTCATGTGCAGCAGGTCCTTGATGGTCTTGGGCCGTTCGTGCATCCGGATGATGTGCAGCAGGGTATTTTCCTGCCCGCTCAGCGTAATCCCGGTCACGGCAGCCAGGCATTCGGACTGCCACCGCAGGAACGACTGATAAACCCGCATGACGGCGTATTCGAGGTCGGTGATCTCGACGCTGAAATCATCCGTCGCCAGGTGCCAGCGATGTTGCTCGGCAGTGCGGTCGATTTTCGCGGATGGCGTGGAGTTACTCGAGGTCTTGGGCATTGTCAGCTCGACGCACGTTGCGTGCGTGGGTTTATCAGGGCAGTACGGGCGCCGCATTATCCGTGTGCGGCGCCTGCTTCAGGGATTCTACTTGGCCGGGAGATACGCATGAGAAAAATTCTGAACACGAAGGACTTTGTACTGGGCACGTTTGCGACCAATTGCTCGGGTGGCATGTCGGTAACCAAGATCGGCGAGCGCTGGGACAACTCGTGGGAAAACAACGCGAAGCTGGCCCGGATGCTGGACGACGCCGGTATCGACTTCATGCTGCCGATCGCGCGCTGGATCGGCTACGGCGGCGAGACCGACTTCCACGGCTCGGTGCTGGAAACGATCACGTGGGCTGCCGGGTTGCTGGCGCAGACCAAGAACCTGACGGTATTCGCGACCATCCACACCGCGGCCAACCACCCGGCGGTGGTGGCCAAGCAGATCGCGACGCTGGACCAGATCGGCCAGGGCCGCGCGGGCCTGAACATCGTGGCGGGCTGGAACCGCCCCGAGTACGAAGCCCTGGGCCTGCCGCTGGCCGCCGGCCACGACAAGCGCTACAGCTATGCGCAGGAGTGGTTCGACGTCATCAAGCAGATCTGGGAGCGCGACGGCGCCTTCAACTATGACGGCGAGAATTTCCACCTGAAGGGCATCTACGGCCTGCCCAAGCCGTGGCACGGCGAGCGCCCGCCGATCCTGAACGCCGCGGGTTCCGGCGAAGGCCGCGACTTCGCCATCCAGAACGCCAACTTCCTGTTCACGCCGGCGATCGACCCCGCGCGTTCCAAAGTGGAAGTGGCCGAGCTGAAAGCCAAGGCCCGTGCGGCAGACAAGCCAGTGCAAGTGCTGACCTTCTCGCACGTGGTGTGCCGCCCGACCGAGCAGGAAGCGCGCGACTATCTGCGCCACTTTGCGCAGGACAACGCCGACTGGGCCGCGGTGGACAACCTGGTGGCGCTGCAGTTTGCCAACGCGCAGTCGTTCCCGCACGACCTGCTGGCACTGATCCGCGACCGCATGGCGGCCGGCCACGGCGGCTTCCCGCTGGTGGGCACGCCCGAGCAGGTGGCCGACGGCATCTGCGCGCTGGCCGAAGCCGGCTTCAAGGGCACCACGCTGTCGTTCGTCGACTACGTGAAGGAGTTCCCGTACTTCCGCGACACGGTGCTGCCGATCCTGGAGGCACGCGGCCTGCGCCAGCCCGGAGGGTCGAGAAATGGCGGCCAGTAAGCACGACCCGCTGGCGGCGCTGCAGCAGCAGTTCAAGCAGGCGATGCGTGGCTTCGCCGGCGCGGTGACCGTGGTGACGGTGGCCGAAGGCGAAGAGCGCAGCGGCTTCACCGCGACCTCCGTGTCGTCGTTCTCGGCCGAGCCGCCGATGGTGGTGGCGTCGATGAAGGCGACCAGCTCGTCGGCCGGGCTGCTGCAGAGCACGCGGCGCTTCGGCGTGAACCTGCTGCGCGTGGAGCAGCAGGCGATCGCGCAGCGCTTCACCGGCTTTGGCGGCGAGGCCGGCGCCGCGCGCTACGGCGGCGACGCCTGGACCCAGCTCACCCGCGACGGCGCCCCGGTGCTGGCCGATGCCGTGGTGGCCATGGATTGCGAGGCGGAGGAACTGCTGGAGCGCCACGGGCACATCCTGATCATCGGGCGGGTGCGGGCGGTACACGTGGCCGAGCAGGCCCCGGCGCCGCTGCTCTACTGGCAGGGGCGGTACACGCGGCTGGCACACGCGTCGGCCTGACACGGCGCACACAACAAGGAGACACCATGAGCAACACCGTGCAACAGCTTGCCGCGGACCTTTCCAGCGGCAAGGCAAAGATTATCGACCTGACTCAGACCCTGTCGCCGGACTTCCCCGCGCTGGTGCTGCCCCCCGAATTCGGGCAGGTGTGGGCGTTCAAGATGGAGCGCATCAGCCAGTATGACGACAAGGGACCGGGCTGGTACTGGAACAACTTCTCCTGCGGCGAGCATACCGGCACGCATTTCGACGCGCCGGTGCACTGGATCTCGGGCAAGGACCACGCCAACAACACCGTGGACACCATCGACCCGGCCAACTTCATTGCCCCCGCGGTAGTGGTCGATGCCAGCGCTGAAGTGGCGCAGAACCCCGACTGGGTGCTGACGGTGTCGCACCTGCAGCGCTGGGAAGCCGAACACGGCCGCATTCCCGCCGGTGCCTGGGTGCTGCTGCGCACCGACTGGAGCAAGAAGACCGACCCCGCCGAGTTCCTCGGCCTGCGCGAGGACGGTGCCCATACTCCCGGCCCGGAACAGGCTGCGGTCGAATGGCTGATCCATGAGCGCAACGTCCACGGCTTCGGCGTCGAAACCATCAACACCGATGCCGGCCAGTCGTACGCGTGGCCGCTGCCATACCCGTGCCACACGCTGACGCACGGCGCGAACAAGTATGGCCTGCAATGCCTGAAGAACCTGGACCAGTTGCCGCCTACCGGCGCGTTGATCGTGGCGGCACCGCTGAAGATCCAGAACGGGTCGGGCAGTCCGTTGCGGGTACTGGCGATCACGGCCACCTGACAGGCCGCGGACGTCCACAAAAGAAGAGAGAGGAAGAGAAGACAAATGAAGCACCAACGCAGGATCCTGGCCGCCGCGGCGGCCGCCGGCAGCCTCGCCTCCGGCGCCGCACATGCCCAGAGCGCCGTGCAGCTTTACGGCACCATCGACGCCTTTGCCGGCTCCGTGCGCGCCAGTGGCGATGCGCACAGCACTGCGGTCGTCGACAGTTCCGGCCTGACCACCTCGTACTGGGGCATTGGCGGGCAGGAAGCGCTCGGCAACGGCCTGAACGCCGAGTTCACGCTGGAGAGCTTTTTCCGCACGGACAATGGCAAGGTCGGCCGCTTCGACGGCGACGTCATGTTCGGGCGCAATGCCTATGTTGGCCTGAACGGAAGTTTCGGCGCGATCAAGCTCGGCCGCAACACCACGCCGTGGTTCGTGTCGATGTTGCTGTTCAACCCGGTGGCGGATTCGGCCGTGTTCTCGCCGATGTTCCTGCATGCCTACACCACGCCGCCTGGCTCGCCGGTCGGCAACTCGGTCGCAGGTGACACCGCCTGGGACAACTCAGTGCTGTACCAGAGCCCCGGTTTCGGCGGGCTGCGCTTCAATGCGATCTACTCAACCGGCGAGAGCGCCGGCCACCAGGGCAAGCAGAACTACGGCGGCAATGCCACCTACTTCAACGGCAACTTTGGCGCCACGCTGGCGGTGCAGCGGGCGGGGGTCAATGCGCCGGAATTCGCGGCCAGCGGCGCCAGCTACCAAATGGCCTACCTGGCCGGCCTGTCCTATGACTTCAAGGTGGTCAAGCTGTTCGGCCAGTACGCGCAGTCGGACAACAGCTTCAGCGCGCTGAGCCGCCAGCGCAACCGCACCATGCAGGTGGGCGCGAGCGCGCCGCTGGGACCGGGCTCGCTGATGGCAACGTGGGTGGGCACCTGGCAGGGCGGCAACGAGACGCTGGGCTCGGCCCGCCGCGATACCACCACGCTGGCCTACGACTACCCGTTCTCCAAGCGCACTGATCTTTATGCCGCCTGGCGCTATGACAAGGTGACCGACCTGAATCCGGGCAACACCTTCGGGCTGGGCCTGCGCCACAAGTTCTAGCAGGAGCCCGGCGCCTCCCTTCGAGGCGCCGATCAGATTTTCTTGGTCGCCCAAAAAACTATTTCCACAATCATATGTTTATGCCTAAACTATGTGGAACGACAACGAGCGCGTGGCGACGATCGCGCGAAACAGGTTCCCTGGCGGCTTCTCCGGTTCACCATCCGCCACCCATCAGGAGACAGACAATGACCCCAGCTGGCACCGCTCAGCCCTGGCGCCCCGCTTCTCGCGCGACCTATACCGTACTTTTCGTATGCTTCCTTGCGATTCTCTTTGAAGGCTATGACGTCGGCGTCATGGGAGCGGTACTGCCCACACTTGCCGACGACCGCAACTGGAACCTGACGCCGCTGGAACTCGGTGCCCTCAGCAGCTATGCCCTGGTCGGCATGTTCTTTGGCGCCTTCCTGATCGGCACGCTGAGCGAGATGATCGGCCGCCGCCGCATGCTGCTGCTCTGCGTTTCCCTGTTCTCGCTGACCATGCTGGGGGCGTCCTATGCGCCGACGCCCGCCATCTTCGGCATCCTGCGATTCATCGGCGGGCTCGGCCTCGGTGGCGTCATTCCCGTCGCCGCCGCCCTGACCATCGAGTACTCCCCGCCGCACCGCCGCAGCTTCAACTATGGGCTCATGTACTCGGGGTATTCCGTGGGCATCCTTTGCGCCGCGCTCATTGCGATGTGGCTGTTGCCCAGTCTTGGCTGGCGTGGCGTGATTGGCCTGGGTGCCGTGCCCATGGTGTTGATACCGCTGATGGCGTGGCTGCTGCCCGAGTCGCTGGAGTACCTGGTGGGGCAAGGGCGAATCGATGAAGCGCAGGCATTGGCCGATCGCACTGGCAATGGCCGGCTGCCGTCACAAGCCCGGCCCGCCAACAGCGCCGCCCGCGCCACCTGGCGCGACGTGATGTCGAGCATATTCGCCCGCAAGCAGCTACGTGCGACGGCGTGCTTCTGGATCGCACTGTTCTTCGGCTTGCTGCTGGTCTACGGCCTCAATACGTGGCTGCCGACCATCATGCGCAAGAATGGCTACGACCTCGGCTCCAGCCTTTCCTTCCTGGTTATCTTCAGCCTTGCTTCCGCGGTAGGCGGCCTCTTCCTGGGCAGCGCGGCCGACAGGATAGGCGCACGTGGCACCGTCGCGGTTTTCTACCTGATCGGCGCTCTCGCCATCGGCGCGCTGATGTTCCGCAACTCCGTTGCCGTCAACTACCTGCTGGTCGCACTGGCAGGCGTGGGCAGCGTCTCGGCATCCCTGATCCTTACGGGCTATCTGGCCGGTTACTACCCGGCACACGCACGGGCCGCGGCAACAGGATGGGCCCTGAGCTTCGCGCGCTTCGGCGCCATGAGCGGCCCGCTCGTCGGCGGCTACGTGGCCGGCTCAGGCCTGAGTTTCGGCTGGAACTTCATCACGTTCTCAATTGCCGGCCTTGCCGCTGCGCTGGCTGTGGCGCTGCTGCCATCGGCACGGCAACCAGTCGTCGTGGCCCGCGCCGGCCAGCAAAGCAACGCATAGATGGCCTGAGGAGGGACTTCGGCTTCCACGGAAGCCGTTCCCGTGACCTCGAGCTCCGTCCATATATATGATTATGGCAATGTTTCTGCTTAAACTATATTCGTCTCACCCCAACGTGAGCGTCAGGAAGAAAAGCCATGGCTGAGCGTTCGTTTGCCGAAGAAGTCAAGAAATTGCGCCTGGGTTCCGGCGAGGTATTCAGCGGCGAGGGCATCCTCGCGGTCACGAAGGCGCTGCTGGAGTCCGGCGTCGCCTACGTCGCCGGCTACCAGGGCTCGCCGATCTCGCACCTGATGGACGTGCTGGCCGATGCGCAGGACATCCTTGCCGAGCATGGCATCCGCTTCGAGAACAGCGCGAGCGAAGCCACCGCGGCTGCATCGCTGGCGGCCTCGGTCAACTACCCGCTGCGCGGCGCGGTCACGTTCAAGGCCACCGTGGGCACCAACGTGGCATCGGACGCGCTGGCCAACCTGGCTTCGGGCGGGGTCACCGGCGGCGCGCTGATCATCGTCGGCGAAGACTACGGCGAAGGCTCCTCGATCATGCAGGAGCGCAGCCACGCGTTTGCGATGAAGTCGCAGATGTGGCTGCTCGATCCGCGCCCCAACCTGCCGTGCATCGTGCAGGCGGTGAAGGACGGTTTTGACTTGTCCGAGGCGTCCAATACTCCGGTGATGCTGCAGCTGCGTGTGCGCTCATGCCACGTACATGGCCAGTTCGTGGCCTCCGACAACCGCCGCTCGAAGTTCTCCATCCAGGACGCGCTCGAGAACCCCACGCGCGACCTCAGCCGCATCGTGCTGCCCCCGGCGAGCTTTGTGCACGAGCACGAGAAGATCAAGCAGCGCTGGCCCGCCGCCGTGAAGTTCATCGAGGAACGCCAGCTCAATGAATTCTTCCAGGGCGAGATGGACGACATCGGCATCGCCGTGCAGGGCGGCAGCTACAACACGCTGATCCGCGCACTGGAGCAGCTCGGCCTGGCCGATGTGTTCGGCGAGTCGAAGATCCCGCTGTACGTGATGAACGTGGCCTACCCGCTGATCGATTCGGAGTGGGAACGCTTCTGCGCGGGCAAGCGCGCGGTGCTGGTGCTGGAAGAAGGCCAGCCCAACTTTATCGAGCAGAACGCCGCCAACATCCTGCGCATGGCCGGCACCACTGCCACACTGCATGGCAAGGACCTGCTGCCGCTGGCCGGCGAGTACAACACCGCGACCGTGCACAAGGGCCTGCGCGCTTTCCTCGAGCAGTACGGCAAGATCGAGCCGCTGCCGGAACCCAAGCCTGCACGCAAAGTGATCCCGCTGGTGCAGGCGCCGGCCGCCACCGTCGATGCCGTGGCTGCCGAAGTGCTGGAACCGCAGAAGCTGGTCGACGAGAGCGTGCATGCGCGCCCGCCCGGCTTCTGCACCGGCTGCCCGGAGCGCCCGATCTTCACCGCGATGAAGCTGGTCGAGCGCGAGATCGGCGAGCACCACGTGAGCGCCGACATCGGCTGCCACCTGTTCTCGATCCTGCCGCCGTTCAACCTGGGCAACACCACCATGGGCTACGGCCTGGGCAGCGCCAGCGCCGCGGCGCTGAACGCGCCCGGCGGCAAGCGCGCCATCTCCGTGATGGGCGATGGCGGCTTCTGGCACAACGGCCTGACCAGCGGCATCGCCAACGCAGTCTTCAACAAGAGCGACAACCTGACCATCGTGGTCGACAACAGCTACACCTCGGCCACCGGCGGGCAGGACATTCTGTCCTCGACCGCGCTGAACGACACCCGCAGCACCGGCCACGCCATCGAGGACGCGGTCAAGGGCGTGGGCGTCAAGTGGGTGCGCACCATCCGCCGCACCTATGACCTGAAGGCGATGAAGGCCACCCTCAAGGAAGCGCTGACCACCGGCGCCAAGGGCCCCAAGGTGCTGATCGCGCAGAGCGAATGCATGCTGAACAAGCAGCGCCGCGAGAAGCCGAAGACGCGCAAGGCGATCGCCGACGGCCAGCGCGTGGTGCGCGAGCGCTTTGGCGTGGATTCGGACACCTGCACCGGCGATCACTCGTGCATCCGCCTGTCCGGCTGCCCTTCGCTGACGATCAAGCCCAACCCGGACCCGCTGCGCACCGATCCGGTCGCCTCCGTGCTGGACAGCTGCGTGGGCTGTGGCCTGTGCGGCGAGGTCTCGCACGCGGCGGTGCTGTGCCCGTCCTTTTACCGTGCGCAGATCGTCACCAACCCGACCCGCATCGACAAGCTGCGCCAGCGCCTGCGCGACGGCGTGATCGGCTTCCTGCAGCGCCGCGATGCCGCGCGCCGCACCCGCCTTGCATTCTGAACACCAAGCCTGGAGAGGTTCAATCGTGAACGCACCCAACAACCTCAGTGCCAAGCCAATCAAGGTCGCCATCCTCGCCATGGGCGGCGAAGGCGGCGGCGTGCTGGCCGACTGGATCGTGGATCTGGGCGAGCACAACGGCTATATCGCGCAAACCACGTCGGTGCCCGGCGTGGCGCAGCGCACCGGCGCCACCATCTACTACGTCGAACTGTTCCCGCGCGACCTGGCCGAGCAGGCCGGCCGCCAGCCGGTGCTGGCGCTGATGCCCACCCCTGGCGATGTCGATGTGGTACTCGCCTCCGAGCTGATGGAAGCCGGCCGCGCCGTGCAGCGCGGGCTGGTGACGCCGGATCGCACAACGCTGGTGTCTTCCACCCACCGCGTGTACTCCATCGCAGAGAAATCCGCGATGGGCGATGGCCGCGTCGACAGCAATGAGCTGATCGCCCATGCCGGCAAGGCCGCCAAACGCTTTGTACGCTTCGACATGGCGCAGGCCGCCGAAGCCAGCGGCAGCGTCATCAGCGCCGTGCTGTTCGGCGCGCTGGCGGGCACCGGCGTGCTGCCGTTCAGCCGCGCGCAGTTCGAAGCCACCATCGAGCGCGGCGGCGTGGGCGTGAAGCCCAGCCTGCGCGCTTTTGGCGCGGCGTTCGCCACAGCCGAGGCCGCTGAGACGCCCCCCGCGGAAGCCGCAAAGCCGCTGGGCGAACTCAAGCCGCAGGATCCCGGGGTTGCCCAGTTGCTGCAGCGCGCGCGCACTGAACAACCGGCCGAGAACTGGCCCGTCGTGGTCGAAGGCGTGCGCCGCATGATCGACTACCAGGACGTGGCCTACGCCGGCCTGTACCTGGATCGGCTGGCTGCAGTGCGCCAGGCCGTCGGCAACGACGACATCGCGCTGCTGCGCGAAACCGCGCGCCACCTGGCGC
The DNA here is from genome assembly GCF_000219215.1 of Cupriavidus necator N-1. Taxonomy (NCBI): domain Bacteria; kingdom Pseudomonadati; phylum Pseudomonadota; class Betaproteobacteria; order Burkholderiales; family Burkholderiaceae; genus Cupriavidus; species Cupriavidus necator. The sequence goes on from NC_015723.1 coordinate 2,242,174, forward strand.
TGTGGATGTCGTACGAAGACACCATTCGCGTGGCCGACCTCAAGACCCGCGACTCGCGCTTCGCGCGCGTGCGGGGCGAGGTGCGCGCCGGCGACAAGCAGTTGCTGGCGATCAACGAGTTCATGCACCCGCGCCTGGAAGAAATCTGCGAGACGCTGCCGGCCGGGCTCGGCCGCTGGCTGATGCAGCCGCATTTCGTGCACCGACTGGTGCGCCGCTTCACCACCTCGGGCCGCGTGGTCACGACCAGTTCGCTGCGGGGCTACCTGATGCTGTGGGCGGTCTCGCGCCTGCGCGGCATCCGTCGCAGCACGCTGCGCTATGCGCTGGAAACCGAGCGTATCGAAGGCTGGCTGGCCCAGCTGCTGGCCGCCGCGCGCCTCAACCCTGCGCTGGCGCTGGAAGTGGTGCAGTGCCAGCGGCTGGTGAAGGGTTACAGCGACACCCATGTGCGCGGCCTGACCAACTACCAGACCCTGATGAACGCCGTGGTGCGCGCCGGTGCCCGTCTGGCCCCGGCCACGCTGCGCGAGTTGCGCGAAGCCGCGCTGGCCGACGAGCACGGCAAGAAGCTGAAGGAAGCCCTCGCTCGCCACGCGCTGGCGTGATCACTCGCAAACCCAGGAACCGCAGACCATGAGCACTACGCATACCTTCCGGCGCCAGCACAAGATCCATTTCTCGGAATGCGACCCGGCCGGCATCGTCTTCTACCCGCAGTACTTCGTGCTGTTCAACGATCTCATCGAACGCTGGGTCGACACCCTGCTGCCGGACGGCTACCACGGCGTGATCGGCGCGCGCCGGCTGGGCATGCCGACCGTGCACCTGGAGGTGGACTTCAAGGCGATCAGCCGCTTTGGCGACCAGGTCTGGCTGGAGCTGGAAGTGGTGCGCCTGGGGGGCAAGTCGATCACGCTGGCCTGGCGCTGCACCGGCGCAGACGGCGAGCTGCGCATGGCGGCCACGCAGACCATCGTGATGACTTCGCTGGACACGCACCTGGCCATTCCGGTACCCGATGACCTGCGAGCCGCCATCGAACACGGCCCTGTCCCCGCAGACCGGTCTTTTCCCGAAATCACCGTCTGAATGCCGACGTACCCGCAGCGCGGGTGCCAAAGACTCCGGTAGTAACTTGATTGGAAGCAGCCATGAACATAGTATGTATCGGCGGTGGCCCCGCCGGCCTGTATTTCGGCCTGTTGATGAAACTCCAGGATCCCGCCAATAAAGTCGTGGTGGTCGAGCGCAACCGTCCCTATGACACCTTCGGCTGGGGCGTGGTGTTCTCCGACGCCACCATGGACAACCTGCGCGAGGCCGACCCGGTCTCGGCCGAGACCATCGGCGATGCGTTCAACCGCTGGGACGATGTCGAAGTCCACTTCAAGGGCCGCGCGGTGCGCAGCGGCGGCCACGGCTTCATCGGCATCGGCCGCAAGAAGCTGCTGAACATCTTGCAGGCGCGCTGCGAGGAAGTCGGTGTGGAACTGGTATTCGAGAACTACGTCGAGGACGACCAGGCCATCGCGCGCAAGTACAACGCCGACCTGATGCTGGCTTCCGACGGCCTCAACAGCGTGGTGCGCAAGCGCTATGCCGACACCTTCCGCCCCGATATCGACACGCGCAACTGCCGCTTTGTCTGGCTGGGCACGAAGAAGGTGTTCGACGCCTTCAACTTCATCTTCGTGCCGACCGAGCATGGCTGGTTCCAGGCACATGCCTACCGTTTCGAGGACGGCACGTCGACCTTCATCGTCGAGACCCCGGAAGAAACCTGGAAGGCCGCCGGCATCGACCAGATGAGCCAGGAAGAGGGCATCGCCTACTGCGAAAAGCTGTTCGCCCCGTACCTGGACGGCAACCCGCTGATCAGCAACGCCGGCCACCTGCGCGGCTCCGCGATCTGGATCCAGTTCCCGCGCGTGATCTGCGAGAAGTGGGTGCACTGGAACAGCCTGACCGACGCCAGCGGCCTGGAGAAGAAGGTGCCCGTGGTGTTGATGGGCGACGCCGCCCACACCGCGCACTTCTCGATCGGCTCCGGCACCAAGCTGGCGCTGGAAGATGCCATCGAGCTGGCGCGCACCCTCCGCAACACCGACGGCCCGCTGGAAGATGCACTGAAGCACTACGAAGCCGTGCGCTCGGTGGAAGTGCTCAAGATCCAGAACGCCGCGCGCAACTCGACCGAATGGTTCGAGAACGTCAGGCGCTATGAAGACCTGGAGCCCGAGCAGTTCGCGTACTCGCTGCTGACCCGCTCGCAGCGCATTTCGCACGAGAACCTGCGCGTGCGTGACAAGGCCTGGCTGGAAGGCTACGAGTCATGGCTGGCCGGACGCGCCGGCACGGATGCCACCGCCGTGCCGCCGATGCTGACGCCGTACACCGTGCGCGGCGTGGAACTGAAGAACCGCGTGGTGGTGTCGCCCACCGCCATGTATTCCTGCCAGGACGGCGTGCCGGGCAATTTCCACATGGTGCACCTGGGCAGCCGCGCACTGGGCGGTGCCGGCCTGGTGATGGTGGAAATGACGGCGGTGTCGCCGGACGGCCGCATCACTGAGGGTTGCCCGGGCCTGTGGAATGACCAGCAGGCGGCGGCATTCGCCAACATCGTCGGCTTCGTGCATGAGCACACCAGCGCGCGCATCGGCGTGCAGATCGGCCACGCCGGCCGCCGTGGCTCGACGCAGCTGGGCTGGGAGCAGATGGACCACCCGCTGGCCGAGGGCAACTGGCCGCTGATCTCTGCCTCCGCGCTGCCGTACCTGCCGGGCGTTTCGCAGACGCCGCGCGCCATGACCCGCGCAGACATGGACCGCCTGCGCGATGACTTCGTTTCCGCCACCCGGCGTGCCGCCGGCGCGGGCTTTGACTGGCTGGAGCTGCAGGCCGGCCACGGCTACCTGCTGTCGACCTTCCTCTCGCCTGTGACCAACCAGCGCAGCGACGAATACGGCGGCTCGCTGGAAAACCGCATGGCCTTCCCGCTGGAAGTGCTGCGCGCGGTGCGCGCGGCCTGGCCGCAGGACAAGCCGGTGTCGGTGCGCATTTCCGCCACTGACTGGGTCGAAGGCGGCAACAGCGCCGACGACGCGGTGGCCATGGCGCGCCTGTTCAAGGAGGCCGGCGCCGACATGATCGACTGCTCTTCCGGCGAAGTCACGCCGGCGCAGAAGCCGGTCTACGGCCGCATGTTCCAGACCCCGTTCGCCGACCGCGTGCGCAACGAGGCAGGCGTGCCGACCATCGCCGTGGGCGCGATCACCGAAGCCGACCACGTCAACGGGATCATCGCCTCGGGCCGCGCCGACCTGTGCGCGCTGTCGCGCCCGTACCTGGCCGATCCGGCCTGGCTGCTGCGCGAGAGCGCGCGACTGGGCTACCGCCGCGTGGAATGGCCCAAGCAGTACCTGTTCGCCAAGGATCAGCTGGAGCGCAGCATCAAGCGCGCGGCGGCCTGACGATGGCTCACCCCTCTCTCGTCCACGGGAGAGGGAGAAACCAGACCAAAGAGGAAGACGATGTCGAATACCTCGTATGACACCTACCGCGAGAACGTAGCCGGCCGCGCCGACGTGGAAGACACGCCCGAGCTGGTCGCCTACTACAAGGAGCTCGATGCGCTCAAGACCGGCGCGCTCTGGACCGTGGCCAACAAGATCGAGCCGTGGCAGCCGAAGTCAGAATCGGTGCCGGTGCTGTGGCGCTACCGCGACCTGCGTAATCACGTGCTGCGCTCGGTCGACCTGGTAACACCGGAGAAGGCCGGCCGCCGCGTGATCTACCTGAACAACCCGGGCCGCCAGGACGTTTCGGCGGCGGTGGGCTGGCTCTATTCGGGCCTGCAGGTGATGCATCCCGGCGAGGCCGCCTCAGCGCACGCTCACTCGTCGTCGGCGCTGCGCTTCATCATGGAAGGCAGCGGCGCCTACACCATCGTCGACGGCCACAAGATGACGCTGAACGCCAACGACTTCGTGCTCACGCCCAACGGCACCTGGCATGAGCATGGCGTGGCGGCCGAAGGCACCACCTGCATCTGGCAGGACGGCCTGGACATTCCGCTGGTCAATGCCATGGAGGCCGGCTTCTACGCTGTGCACCCTGACCTGCAGCAAGCTGTGACTCACCCGCTCGACGACATGCCGGCGATCTGGGGCGGCAAGGGCCTGCGCCCGCACGAAGGCAACTGGACCCAGCCGTATTCGCCGCTCTACAAGTACGAATGGGCGCCGACCTACGAAGCACTGGTGCGCCACAGCAAGGTCACCGGCGGCAGCCCGTTCGACGGCGTGCTGATGCACTACGTCAATCCGGTCACCGGCGGCCCGGTGATGCCGACCATCGGCGCCAGCATGCAGCTGCTGCGTCCGGGCGAAGCCACCAAGGCGCACCGCCACACCGGCAGCTTCATCTACCAGGTAGCCAAGGGCAGTGGCTACTCGGTCATCAACGGCCAGCGCTTCGACTGGACCGAGCGCGACATCTTCTGCGTGCCGTCGTGGGCCTTCCATGAGCACGCGAATGCGTCGGCCAGCGATGACGCCGTGCTGTTCTGCTTCAACGACCTGCCGGTGATGCATTCGCTCGGGCTTTATCGCGAGCAGGCGCTGGCGGAGAACGGCGGGCATCAGGTCGTCCTTTAAACCTCAGCAGTACCTGTTTTCCAAGTTATGCAGCCGCACCGATTGCGGCCTTTTCCGGAGTTATCAAACCATGCGTCTCGTAACCTATCGCGCTGAAGTCGCTGCCGCCGCCCGCCTGGGCGCCATCGTCGATGGCAATGTCGTTGACCTCGCCCGCTTCGGCGCCGCCGTCGGCGTGGACATTCCCTCCACCATGCTCGAGTTCATCGACCTGGGCCCCGAGGCAGTCCGCTCGACCAGCGCGCTGCTGAACGAATATCGCGGCAAACTCCCGTTCAGCGTGGCCGTGCCGGCTTCCAACGTCAAGCTGCTGGCGCCGATCCCGCGTCCGCGCAAGAACATCTGGGGCATCGGCCTGAACTACGTCGAGCACGTCGCTGAATCCAGCCGCAGCCTGGACACCTCGAAAGAGCTGCCCAAGGAGCCGGTGATCTTCTCCAAGCCGCCCACCACCGTGATCGGCCCGGGCGATGCCATCGAGCACAACAAGGAAATCACGCAGCAGATGGACTGGGAAGTCGAGCTGGCCGTCATCATCGGCACGCGCGGCAAGGGCGTGAAGGAAGCCGACGCGCTCAACTACGTGTTCGGCTACAGCGTGATGATCGACATCTCGGCACGCGACTGCCGCCGCGCCGGCCAGTGGATCTACTCCAAGGGCCAGGACACCTATGCCCCGTTCGGCCCGGTCCTCGTCACCGCCGACGAGATCCCCGACCCGCACACGCTGGACCTGTCGCTGACCGTCAACGGCGTGACCAAGCAGAGCTCCAACACTCGCCACATGCTGTTCAAGGTGCCGGCGCTGATCGCGGACATCAGCAAGGGCATGGCGCTGGAACCCGGCGACATCATCGCCACCGGCACGCCGGACGGCGTGGGCGCGGGCCGCACCCCGCAGGAGTGGCTGTGGCCGGGCGACACCGTGGTGGCCACGGTGGAAGGTATCGGCGAACTGCGCCACCCGGTGGTGGCTGTCTAAACCCCGTCATCCCCGCGCAAGCGGGGATGACCGCTGCAAGCGAGGCACACATATGCTCAACCTGCCCAAGTTCAAGGCCGCGGCCGTACAGGCCGCCCCCGTCTTCCTCGATGCCGATGCCACGGTCGACAAGGTCTGCCGGCTGATCAGGGAAGCCGCCGACAACGGCGCGAAGCTGGTCGCCTTTCCGGAAGTGTTCGTGGCCGGCTACCCCTATTGGAGCTGGCTGACCAACCCGGTCGACGCCAGCCCCTGGTTCGAGAAGCTGGTCAAGGCTTCCATCGAGATCCCCGGCCCGGAGATCCGCAAGATCGCGCAGGCGGCGCAGGCCAACCACATCAACGTGATCGTTGGCGTGAACGAACGCAGCCGCACCGGCGTCGGCACCCTCTTCAATACGCTGGTGACCATCAGCGATGAAGGCCGCATCCTGGGCCGCCACCGCAAGCTGGTGCCCACCTGGGCCGAGAAGCTGACCTGGGCCAACGGCGATGCCTCCGCGCTGCGCGTGCACCAGACCAGCGTCGGCCCGCTCGGCTCGCTGGCCTGCGGCGAGAACACCAACACGCTGGCGCGCTTTTCGCTGCTGTCGCAGGGCGAGCTGATGCACGTGGCCAGCTATATCGCGCTGCCGGTGGCACCGGCCGACTATGACATGGCCGAGGCCATCAAGGTACGCGCCGCCGCCCACTGCTTCGAGGGCAAGGTGTTCGCCGCGGTGTCGTGCTCGACGGTTTCGGAAGAGATCATCGAAGCGATGAGCCCGCTGAATCCCAAGGCACGCGAACTGCTGTCGCGCCGCAACAGCGCCTTCTCCGGCTTCCTCGGCCCGGATGGCCGCGTCATCGGCGAGCCGCTGATCGACGCGGAAGGCATCGTCTACGCCGACATCGACCTGTCGCGCTGCATCCAGCCGCGCCAGATGCACGACATCACCGGCCACTACAACCGCTTCGACATCTTCGACCTGCGCGTCGACCGCCGCCCGCTGCAGCCCGCCCAGTTCCTGGACGGCGCCAGCCAGGCCTTCGACCTCGACGCCGAGGAAGCGGAACTCAACGCATTCGACCTTTCCGAGAGCAAGTAAATGTCTTTCCTGTTGACGCCCCAGAAGCCGCTGCGCATCGGGCAGATCGTACCGTCCTCCAATACCACCATGGAGACGGAAATCCCCGCCATGTTGCGCGAGCGCGAGAAGGACTTCGCCGAGCGCTTCACCTTCCACTCCAGCCGCATGCGCATGAAGAAGGTGGTGAAGGAAGAGCTGGAAGCCATGGACCGCGACAGCGACCGCTGCGCCATCGAACTCTCCGACGCGCGCGTCGACATGCTGGGCTACGCCTGCCTGGTGGCCATCATGAGCATGGGCAAGGGCTATCACCGCGTCTCCGAGGCACGCCTGACCCAGCGCACCGTCGACAACGGCAACCCCGCGCCGGTGGTGACCAGCGCCGGCGCGCTGGTGGACGGCCTGCACGCCATGGGCGCGAAGCGTGTCTCGGTGGTGTGCCCGTACATGAAGCCGCTGACGAAGATGGTGGTCGACTACATCGAGAGCGAAGGCATCGAGGTCAAGGACTACACCGCGCTGGAGATCCCCGACAACCTGCAGGTCGCCGCGCAGGACCCGGCCAACCTGCTGGAGATCTACAAGCGCATCGACACCACCGGCGTCGACGCCATCGTGCTGTCGGCCTGCGTGCAGATGCAGTCGCTGCCGTCGATCCAGAAGGTGCAGGACGAGTCGGGCATCCCGACGGTGTCGGCGGCGGTGGCCACCACCTGGCAGATGCTGCGCAAGCTGAACCTGCGCGCCGAGGTCGCCGGCTGCGGTGAGCTGCTGAGCGGCAAGTACTGAGCGCCATTCCACGCTTTCGTCGTCCCTGTTCCCGCGGGGACGACGCTTCGCACATGCACATGGACGACATTCACTTCTACGAGCCCACGCGCGGTCACGGGCTGCGGCACGATCCGCTGGCCGCCATTGTCGGCCCACGCCCGATTGGCTGGATTTCGACGGTGGACAAGGCCGGGCGCGCCAACCTGGCGCCCTACGCATTCTTCAACGTCTTCAACTACACGCCGCCAGTGGTGGCGTTCTCCAGCGTCGGCTACAAGGACACCGTGCGCAACGTCGAGGACATTGGCGACTTTGTCTGGAACCTGGTGACGCGCCCGCTGGCCGAGCGCATGAACATGACCAGCGCCGGCGTCGCGCCCGAGGTCGACGAATTCGGCCTGGCGGGCCTGACGCCGGTGCCGTCGCGCCTGGTGTCGGCGCCTCGCGTGCAGGAGAGCCCGGTATCGTTCGAGTGCCGCGCGACCAAGGTCATGCAGCTGAACCAGGCCGACGGCGCCATGCTCGATACCTGGATGGTGCTGGGCGAGGTAGTTGGCGTGCATATCGACCGGGCCTTCCTGCCGGACGGGGTCTATGACACCGCCGCCGCACGCCCCATCCTGCGCGGTGGCGGCCCGGCCGACTACTACGAGGTCAGCAAGTCGATGCTATTCCAGATGCGCCGGCCGGCCTGAGGCGCGGCCCTGGCCTCAGTTGGCAGGGCGGTGCAGGTGGATCAGCAGCTTCAGCGTGGCGCGCAGCTCGTCGGCCTTCTTCTTGCCGAGTGGCGCCAGCACATGGTCCTCGTGGGCCCGGGCCTGTGCGATCAGGGTGGAGGTCAGCTTCTGCCCGCGCGGCGTGATGCGCACCAGCGTGATGCGCCGGTCGGTCTCGTGTGGGATGCGCTTGACGTAGCCCTGCGCCTCCATGCGGTCGAGCAGGCGCGTCACGGTGGGCTGCTTGGTCACCGAGACCTGCGCCAGTTCCCCGATGCTGATTGGCTTGCCGCCGGACAGCGTGGACAGGACGCGCCAGTCTGAGATGGTGAAACCATTGGCTTGCACGATCACGTGGAATTCCCCCGAGATCAGCTGGCTGGCCTGGGCCAGCAGGGCCGGGGTGTAGTTGTCGACGAAATCGTCGTCGGCGGTGTCGATGGGTTGGTTCATGCGGTCCGGTGGGCGGGTTGCGGCCCCGAAGGCCGCGCGACGGGCAGAACATACCACGGCGGGATCGTTCGTCCAGAGCAAGGCATGCCGCCACTGCCGCACACCCCCACCTTATCGGGCAACGAGCGCCGCCAGCTCCGCCGTCCGCTCCGCCACGAAATCCCGCAGCGCCCGCAGCAGCGGCGTCACCTGCCGCCGCCCCGGCACCACCATGTACAGCGGCGACGCCTCGGTGCCCCAGTCCGTGCACAGCGCCTGCAAGCGCCCTTCGGCCAGGTCCTCGGCCATATCGAAATAGGCCTTGTACGCGATCCCCTTGCCGAGCAGCGCCCAGCGGTGCACCGCGTCGCCGTCGTTGGAAACATTGAAGGCCCGCACGCGCACCGTAACGGCATCGGTGCCATGGCGCCAGAAGCGCCAGCGGTCATGCACCTCGTCGCCGAGCATGTAGCACAGGCAGTTGTGCTCCGACAGCGCCTGCGGCGTGTCCGGGGTGCCGTGCTGTGCCAGGTATTGCGGCGACGCGCACAGCACGCGGCGGTTGTCAGGCGCCACCGGCAAGGCGACCAGGTTGGAGTCCGGCGGCTCGCCATAGCGGAACGCCGCGTCCACCGGATCGCTGTAGATATTGGCGATGCGGTCAGTCAGATGCAGACGGATCTCCACCTGTGGGTGCCGGGCCTGGAAGGCATCGAGCCACGGCAGCAGCAGGTTGCGGCCGAAATCCGAGGTTGCCGACAGCTTCAGCGCCCCGCGGAACGCTTGCACGCCGGTGGCCAGCTGCTGGCCGACCTGCTGCAACGCGTCCAGCGCCGGCCGGCCTTGTGCCAGCAGCAGTTCACCCGCCTGCGTCAGGCGCATGGTGCGGGTGGAGCGCACGAACAGCTGGACGCCCAGTTCCGCCTCCAGCCGCTTGAGCGCAGCGCTGGCGGCGGCCGGGGTCAGGTCCAGCGCCCGCGCGGCGGCCGACAGGCTGCCGCTGTCGGCGGTGCGTACGAAGATATCCAGGTCTTGCAGGGCCTTCATCGGTTGTTCCCGGATGGCTGTGATCTTCAAATTTTAATTGATAGCCGCAGCAAATGATGCGGGGTTTTTCAAAGGGAAGGCCAGTGGGACGATGACGCATCGACACCCTGCACCCACGAGGAACCCAACCATGACCGCCCCAAAGCTGTTCAGCCCCCTGCTCCTCGGCCCGCTCTCGCTGCCCAACCGCATGGTGATGGCACCGATGACCCGCGCCCGCACCAGCCAGCCCGGAAACGTGCCCAATGCGCTGATGGCGTCCTACTACGCCCAGCGCGCCAGCGCCGGCCTGATCGTCACCGAGGCCACCCAGGTCTCGCCCCAGGGCCAGGGCTACAGCTTCACGCCCGGCATCCATAGCGAAGCGCAGGTGCAGGGCTGGCGCGGCGTCAGCGATGCGGTGCACCGTGCCGGCGGACGCATCGTGCTGCAACTGTGGCACGTCGGCCGGATGTCGCATGCCAGCTTCCATGCCGACGGACTGCCGGTGGCGCCGTCGTCGCTGTCGCCCGACGCGCAGGTCTGGGTCGTCGGTGAAGACGGCGTCGGCCGCATGGTCGACTGCCCGGTGCCGCGCGCCATGACCGGGGCCGATATCCGCGCCGTGATTGAAGACTTCCGCCGCGGCGCCGCCAACGCCATGCGCGCCGGCTTTGACGGCGTGGAGATCCACGGTGCCAACGGCTACCTGGTCGACCAGTTCCTGCGCACCACCTCCAACCACCGCAACGACGGCTACGGCGGCGCCATCGCCAACCGCATCCGCTTTGCCGAGGAAGTGGTCGCCGCCGTGGCCGGCGCAGCCGGCGCCGACCGCACCGGCATCCGCCTTGCGCCCTTCATCACCCAGCGCAACATGGACTGCCCGGAGATCATTCCGACCATCCTGCAGCTGGCGCAGCGGCTCGACGCCGCCGGCGTCGCCTATATCCACCTGGCGGAAGCGGACTGGGACGACGCGCCGCACATCCCCGAAGACTTCCGCCATGCGCTGCGCGCCGCCTACAAGGGACGCGTGATCGTGGCCGGCAAGTATGACCAGGCCCGCGCCGAACGCATCCTGGGCCAGGGGCTGGCCGACCTGGTCGCGTTCGGGCGCCCCTTTGTCGCCAACCCGGATCTGCCGGCACGCTTTGCAGCCGGCCTGCCGCTGGCTGGTTTTGACAGCCAGAGCTTGTTTGGCGGAGATGCGCGGGGGTATACGGACTACGCGGCGGCGGCATAGGCCGGCTTGCCCAGGAAACCGCTAAAGACCGCACCGTCCCGGCCGTTAAACAAGAGTTGGCCAGCGAAGACATTGGCAAGACAGGCAGCCGGCACGCCGGTGCCTGCACTTCTGAGGTGGAAACGGGAGAGAGACATGCAGAACCTGGGGATTCGCATACGCCTGGGCGCGGCGTTTGGCGCCATGTGGTCGCTGATGGCGATCGGGATCGCGGTGGCCTTGCCGCGGATGCAGGATGCGGCCGATGCGCGGCAACTGCTGATCGCGCTGGGCGTGGGTGGGCTATGCCTGGCGGTGGGCGCGGTCTGGGCTCTGGCGCGCAGCATCGAGGCGCCGTTGTCCGAGGCCGTCTACATCGCCGAAACCGTGGCGGCGGGTGACCTCAGCCAGGAGTTCGACACCGAGCGCGGCGGCGAGTTTGGCCGGCTGCTGGGCGGCCTGGGCGAGATGGAAGACATGCTGACCGACCTGGTGACACGCATCCGCGCTTCCACTGATTCGATCACCACCGCTTCGCACCAGATTGCCGCGGGCAATACCGACCTGTCGCAGCGCACGGAAGAGCAGGCGGCGGCACTGGAAGAGACGGCGTCCAGCATGGGGGAGCTGACCTCGATGGTGCAGCAGAACACCGAACGCGCCCGCGCCGCCAACGGGCTGGCGGCAACCGCATCGGGCATCGCCGCGCGCGGTGGCGAAGTGGTGGGCAATGTGGTGCAGACCATGTCGGCGATCAGCGCCAGCTCGCGCAAGGTCACCGACATCATCGAAGTGATCGAAGGCATTGCCTTCCAGACCAATATCCTGGCGCTGAACGCCGCGGTGGAAGCAGCGCGCGCGGGCGAGCAGGGCCGTGGCTTTGCCGTGGTGGCGGGCGAGGTGCGCACGCTGGCGCAACGCAGTGCGTCGGCGGCGCGGGAGATCAAGCAGCTGATCGACGATTCGGTGCAGCAGGTGGACAGCGGCTCGGCACTGGTGGGCCAGGCGGGAGAGACCATGCAGGAGATCGTTCAGGCAGTGGCCAGCGTGACCGGGCTGCTAGGCGAGATTACGGCGGCATCTGAACAGCAAAGCGCCGGCATCGCGCAGGTCAACGAGGCGGTGGCGCAGATGGATACCGTGACGCAGCAGAATGCGGCGCTGGTGGAGCAGGCGGCCAGTGCGTCGCACGAACTGGCGGGCCAGGCCACCGAGCTGCAGCGCGTGGTGGGCGAGTTCAAGCTGGATGCGGAACCGGTGTCAGCACAAGCGCCGGGGCATGGCGCATTCAGGCAGGTTGCTGCGTTCGGCTGATGTGGGCAGCGCTGCCGCTGCCGCCATGGCCCGCTAACCGCTTGTGTGCTCCCTCTCCCGCTTGCGGGAGAGGGTTGGGGTGAGGGCGGGAGTCTCCACGAAGTACAGCCGATGGTATGCCAGTGCCCACCCTCACGCCCTGCCCCTCTCCCGCAAGCGGGAGAGGGGAGAAAACCAGCGGCAAGCTGACGTCTTCAGTGACTTAGGCCGTCACACTAGCCGGCAGCACCGCCTGCACCGCCGCCGCAAAGCGCTCGACAATCCTGTCGATATCCTGCGGCGTGCAAATAAACGGTGGTGCGAACAGCACGTGGTCGCCATGCACGCCATCGACCGTCCCCCCCATCGGATAGACCAGCAGGCCGTTCTGCACGGCGGCGGCTTTCAGGCGTGCATGCGTCTTCAGCGCCGGATCAAGCGTGGCCTTGCTATCGCGGTCGGCCACGAATTCCACGCCGACGATCAAGCCGCGTCCACGGATATCGCCCAGGTTGGGATGATCGCCCAGCGCCTCGCGCAGCCGTGCCCGCAGTTGCTCGCCGCGCGCCAGCACGTTGGCCAGCAAGTTGTCTTCGGCGATGGTTCGCTGCACCGCCAGCGCCGCGGCGCAGGCCGTGGCATGGCCAATATAGGTGTGGCCATGCTGGAAGAAGCCGCTGCCGCCGACGATGGCGTCGTAGATCCGGCGCGTCGACAGCATCGCGCCGATCGGCTGGTAGCCGGCACCCAGGCCCTTGGCGATGGTGACGATATCGGGCACCACGCCATCCTCTTCGCACGCGAACAGGTAGCCGGTACGGCCCATGCCTGACATCACTTCATCCAGGATCAGCAGCACGCCGTACTTGTCGCACACGGCGCGGATGCGCTTCAGGTAGTCACCCACCGGCGGCACCGCGCCGGCGGTGGCACCCACTACGGTTTCGGCGACGAAGGCGGCCACGGTGTCGGGGCCCAGTTCCAGGATCTTGGCTTCCAGCTCGTCGGCCAGGCGCTGTGCGTACTGCGCGTCGGTCTCGCCGGCCTGCTGGTCGCGGTAGGCATAGCACGGCGACACGTGGTGCGCCGGCACCAGCAGCGGCAGGAAGGGCTCGCGCCGCCAGGCGTTGCCGCCGATGGCCAGCGCGCCCAGGGTGTTGCCGTGGTAGCTCTGGCGGCGCGCGACGAAGTGGCGGCGGCTGGACTGCCCCACTTCGACAAAATACTGGCGCGCCAGCTTCAGCGCCGACTCCACCGCTTCGGAGCCGCCCGAGACGAAGTAGACATGGTCCAGGTCGCCCGGCGCCGCTTGCACGAGCGTGTCAGCCAGGGTCTCCGACACCTCGGTGGTGAAGAACGAGGTATGCGCGTAGGCGATGTTGTCGAGTTGCGCCTTGATCGCCTCGATCACGCGCGGATGGCCGTGCCCCAGGCACGACACGGCAGCGCCGCCGGAAGCGTCCAGATAGCGCCGGCCTTCGCTGTCGATCAGTTCGATGCCCTGCCCGGCAACGGCAACGGGCAGCTTCTGGCGCGGATTGCGATGGAATACGTGGGTCATGATGGTGTGTTGGTGGTGCCTGGCCGCGCGTCAGCGGCGGACGGAAGTGTTTTCGGTGGGGCGGCGCTGCAGCACACGGCCGGAGAAGGCGGGCAGTGCGCTGCCCTCGCTGTCCGCCTGCGCGGACTGTTCCCAGACCCGGGCGCCATTGACCCAGACGCCGTGGATGCCAGTGCTCAGCTGCAGCGGGTCTTCAAAGGTGGCGCGGTCCTGCACGCGGTCCGCATCGAACAGCACCAGGTCGGCAAACGCACCCGGCACGATCTGGCCGCGGTCTGCCAGCCCGTATTGCTGCGCGGCCAGTCCGGACATCTTGTGGATCGCGGTTTCCAGCGTCATCAGCTGGTCTTCGCGCACCATGCGCGCCAGGATGCGCGGGAAGGTGCCCCACTGGCGCGGATGCGGGCGCGGGTCGAACGGCATGCCGTCGGAGCCGAAGATGGTCAGCGGAAACTGCGCGATCCGCTCGACGTCGCGCTCATCCATGATGAAGTAGATCGCCGCCGCGGGACGCAGCTTTGCCAGCAGCGCGTCCTCGTCCAGGCCAAGCTCCTGCATCAGCTCGTGGAAGTCGCGGCCGCCCGCGGCCGGGTAGCCGGTGGACCAGGTGATCATGGTGCGCGTGGACTGGCGCACGCGGTCCAGCCGCAACATGGTCGAGGTCGCGGGATAGGGATGGCAGTCCAGGCACAGCGGCTGCAGGCGCGCGGCGTCAGCCAGCAGCCCGAGGGTTTCGACCGAGCGGCCGTGATTGCGCTTGCCCGCCACCTTGTGGTGCGAGAACACCACCGGGCAGTCGAGCGCGCGGCCGATGCGCAGCGCTTCTTCGATCGACGGCACGATGTCGTCGGTCTCGTCGCGCAGGTGCGTGGAATAGAGGCCGCCGTGGGTGCGGACCGGCTCGCACACGGCGATGATCTCGGCTTCGGTGGCGGCTGCCGCGGGCGGATAGAACGTGCCGGTCGACACACCGAAGGCGCCCGCCTCCATCGCCAGCCTGACCTCGTCGCGCATCGCGGCGACTTCCGCCTCATTGGTGGGCCGGTCCAGTTGCGGCATCGCGCGCACGCGCAACGTCGAATTCCCGAGCAGCGGCACCACGTTGACATTGGCCGGCGTCGCGCGCAGCGCGTCGAGCCACTGCGCGAAGGTATCGAAGCGGAACAGCGCGGGCGGCCCCAGCAGGTCCAGCGGCTGCGGCGGCGCGCTGCTGACCAGCGGCGCCACGCTGATGCCGCAATTGCCGGTCACCACGGTGGTGATGCCCTGCGACACCTTGGGGGTCATGTCCCGATGCACCAGCAGGTAGCCGTCGTCGTGCGTGTGGGCATCGATAAAGCCCGGTGCCAGCACGCGGCCGGCTGCGTCCACGGTCTGGTCCGCGGCCATGTCGCCGCAGTCGCCCACGGCGATGATACGGTCGCCCGCGACGGCAACATCGGCCACGCGGCGGGCTGCGCCCGTGCCGTCCACCACCGTGGCGTTGCGGAAGATCAGGTCGGCGCGCCGGGGCGCGGCGGGTTGCGATGCCATCGTCAAATCCTTGTCTCTTCGGCGGGCGTTACTGCGGCGTGATGCCGGCCTGCCTGACCACGGGCGCCCACTTGTCGGTTTCACGCGCGGCATAGCCGGCCAGCGCCTGCGGCCTGCCGCCGACCGTTTCGGCACCGAGCGCGGCGAACTTGTCCTTGATGGCCGGATCCACCAGCGCGCGGTTGAAGGCGCCGTTGAGCTTGCCCACCACGTCGGCCGGCGTGCCTTGCGGCGCCACCAGGCCGCCCCAGGCCACCCCTTCGAAACCCGGCACGCCGGACTCCGCGATGGTGGGCAGCGCCGGCAGCAGCGGCGAACGCGCCAGGCTGGTCACCGCCAGCGGCTTGAGCTTGCCGGCCTTGATCAGCGGCAGGATGGTCGGCATGTTGTCGATCAGCACATTGACCTGGCCGCGCATCACATCGGTGGCGGCCTGCGGGCTGCCCTTGTAGCCGACGTGCGTCCAGGCGAGCCCCGCCTTGTCCGCGAGCAGCTGGCCGGTCAGGTGGCCGGACGTGCCCTGGCCCGGCGAGGCATAGGTGACCTTGTCCGGATTGGCCTTCACATAGGCCACGAGCTCGGCAATGGTCTTCACCGGCATATCCGGCTTCACCGCGATCACGTTCGGCACCTTGAACAGCAGCACCACCGGCATGAAGGCATCGGGCCGGTACGGCAGCTTGCGGAAGGTGCTCTTGTTGATCGACAGCGTCACGTTGTTGGCGTAGCCCAGCGTGTAGCCGTCAGGCGCGGCGCGTTCCAGTTCTGAGATTCCGATCACGCCCGAGGCGCCGGGCTTGTTGTCGATCACAAACGACTGGCCCAGCGACTTGCCGACTTCGGCGCCCAGTGCGCGCATCAGCACGTCGGGACTGCCGCCCGCCGCGGACGGCACCACCAGGCGGATCGGGCGCGACGGATAGCTGTCCGCCACTGCCGGCCCAGCCAGGCCCGCGGCGCCCAGCCATAACAGGGTGGCCATGAACCGTCGCTTTTGCTGCTGCCTTTGCACTTGCATCTCGATATCCCGTCCAGTACCTGGGTAGGCCCCGGCTACGCGTTTGCAGTATAGGGGCATGATCCGAGTCAATGCAACATTTGTTTCCTAAGGCGCGGAAATGAAACACCCACGATGCGGCGCAGGCACGAAAGTCCTTGCCGCAACGGCCCCGAACCCCAATGAAACAGTCGTTACAGCTGTCGGGGCGCCCCGCCACAATGAAAATGGGGCGGCAATGCATGCCGCCCCCCGGCGCTGTCAGGCTGCTGTGCGTGGCTTGTCCGCCGCACGCTTGCGCGGGGTCTTGCCGCCGCCGGTTGCCGGCGGCGCTGCCGGCCCGGTGACATCCTGCGAGGCGCCGACCATGGTCAGGGCGTTGCCGTGCTCGTCCAACGTGACCTCGCCTTCCTCATGGATGTCGCGATGGCTGCCGTCGGGCAGCTGGATGCGGTAGTCGACACTGTATGGCGCCTTGTCGACGATGGCCGCGCGGATGGCGGCCTGCACGCGGGCGCGGTCCTCCTCGACGATCGACGCCAGGTAGCGCTCCATGGTCACCTTGAACGCCTGCGGGGCCCAGCCGAAGATGCGGTAGGCCTCGTCGGTCCAGGCGCAGTCGTCGGTCTGGATATTCCAGTACCAGCCGCCCAGGTGGGCAATCTCCTGCGCCTTGGCCAGCAGCGCCTCGTTCTGGCGCAGCGCGGCCTCGGCGCGTCGCCGCTCGGTGATGTCCAGGCTGACGCCGATCATCTTGACCGGGCGCTGGTCGAAATCGCGCACCAGCGTGGCCCGCGACGAGATCCAGCGCGTGGTGTCCTCATGCACGACGCGGAACTCCCACTCGTGCATCTCCTGCGCGCCCAGCGTGCGCGCCAGCACCTCGCGCAGGCGCGCAACGTCGGCCGGGTGCACGCAGGCCCAGAAGTCGTCCATGTTGCGGATATGGCGGCCGAACAGCGTGACGTCGTTGGACGAGTAGGTCAGGCCATCGGTCAGCACGTTCCATTCCCACGTGACGATGCCAGACACCTCCTGCGCGAACTTCATGCGCGCCTCGCTCTCCATGATCTCCGCCAGGTGCTTCTGGCGCAGTTCCTTGATGTGCGGGTCAGAGGCGATACTGGTCTCCAGGTCGGCGATGGCCTGCTCGCCGTAGCGCAGCCACAGCCAGTTGACACCCAGGAAGCGCGCCAGCGCGAGCAGCCGCTCGTATTCGATCTCGCCGCCACGGGTCCACTTGTGCACGGCCGACGGCGACACCGACAGCGCCTCTGCCACCTGCTTGAGCATGATCCTTTTGCCTTCCAGCACCCCCTTCAGGCGCGTGGCAAAAGTGTCTTCCGTCATGGGCATCCCCTCCACTTTTTTTCAACCGATGGTGAATTGAGTAACTCGAACCTTACACCATCACCGCAAATCGCGCGAATTGATAGCCATTAACCATCGAGTAGATCATTTTCATCGGTTTTTTGAATTGCAGCACCCCTGCGCTCCTCACTAGACTTCATCCCACATCACCCATAGTAATTTAATTTACTGTTAGTAAATCGATAAAGCACCGAGACCAACGAGGAGACAACCCCATGCAAGACACCACCGCCCCCGTCTGCGGCACCACCCCGCCGCTGGCCTACACGCTGCCGGCCGACTACTACACCTCGCAGGAAGTCTTCGAGCAGGAGAAGAAGACGATCTTCGCGCGCAGCTGGGTGTGCGTGATGCACAAGAGCCAGGTGGCCGAGAACAACCAGTACGCCACGGTGAAGGTGGCCGGCGAGAACGTGTTCGTCGTGCGCGGCCGCGACGGCGTGCTGCGCGCGTTCTACAACGTCTGCCCGCACCGCGCCCATGAGCTGTTTGCGGATGGCGCCGGCAAGGCCAAGAACGTGATCACCTGCCCCTACCACGCCTGGTCGTTCGGCCTGGACGGCAAGCTGATCCATGTGCGCAACGCCGAGAACGTGCCGGGCTTCTGCAAGGACAACGCGGGCCTGACGCCGGTGCGCGTGGAAGAGTTCTGCGGCCTGGTCTTCGTCAACCTGGACATGGACGCGAAGCCGCTGGCCGAGCAGGCCGCCGGCCTGAACGACGAAATCCGCGCCCGCTGCCCGGATGTCGACAAGCTGGTGCCGGCGCACAAGCTCAGCTACGAGATGAAGGCCAACTGGAAGGTGGTGGTCGACAACTACCTGGAATGCCTGCACTGCCAGACCGCGCACCCGGCGCTGGTCGAGTCGATCAGGATGGAGACCTACAAGCACGAAGTGCGTGGACTCTACACCAGCCAGGTCGGCCAGACCCGCTCGGGCAGCGACGCCTTCACCTATGACAGCGACGCCCCCAACACCGACTTCGCCGCGTACTGGCTGTGGCCCAACGTCACGCTGAACGTGCTCCCGGGCGACGGCAACTACGGCGTCTTCTACATGTTCCCGGTGGATGCCGACACCACCATCCAGCACTTCGAGTTCTACTTCCGCGACAGCACGCCCACGGCCGAGCAGGAACAGCTGATCGAGTACTACAAGAACGTGCTCAAGCCCGAAGACCTGAGCATCGTCGAATCGGTGCAGCGCGGCCTGAAGTCGCGCGGCTACCGCA
Source organism: Cupriavidus necator N-1 (assembly GCF_000219215.1). Taxonomy (NCBI): domain Bacteria; kingdom Pseudomonadati; phylum Pseudomonadota; class Betaproteobacteria; order Burkholderiales; family Burkholderiaceae; genus Cupriavidus; species Cupriavidus necator. Next base: position 2,261,044 of record NC_015723.1, read on the forward strand.
ACGGGCAGGGCCCGCTGCTGGTCACCGACGACAAGACCTCCGCCATCGGCGAGCACGGCGTGCAGCACTTCCAGCAAATGGTGCTCGACGCCCTGGCCGCCTGAAACGAACCACCGAACCGGAACCGCAGCAATGATCCAGACCCAGCTCTATATCGACGGCCAGTGGCAGTCGCCCATCGACCAAGGCACGCGCGCCATCCTGAGCCCGGCCGACGAGTCCGTGATCGCCCAGGCCGCCGAAGCCACCCGCGCCGACGCGCGCCTGGCCATCGCCGCTGCGCGCAAGGCCTTCGACGGCCCGTGGCGCCAGACGACGATCCGTGACCGCGCCAAACTGCTGAACAAGATCGCCGAACTGATCGACCGCGACGCAGAGAAGCTCGCCCACCTGGAGTCGCTCAATACCGGCAAGACGCTGACCGAGAGCCGCACCGACATGGGCGATATCGCCGCCACGTTCCGCTACTTCGCGGGGCTGGTCGCATCCGAGTCGGGCGCCGTCAACGAAGCGCCGCACCATGTGATCAGCCGCACCCTGCGCGAACCGGTCGGCGTATGCGGCCTGATCACGCCGTGGAATTACCCGCTGCTGCAGGCGGCGTGGAAGATCGCGCCCGCGCTGGGCGCCGGCAATACCGTGGTGATCAAGCCCAGCAACCTGACGCCGCTGACCACGCACCACTTCACGCAACTGGTGGCCGAGCTGGACCTGCCGCCGGGCGTGTTCAACCTGGTGACCGGCGGCGCCGAAGTGGGCGCCGATCTGGCCGAGAGCCTGGACGTGGACCTGGTGTCCTTCACCGGCGGCGCCTACGCCGGAGAAAGCATCATGAAGGCCGCCACCGGCAACTTCAAGCGCATCGGTCTAGAGCTGGGCGGCAAGAACCCGAACATCGTGTTTGCCGATGCCGACCTGGACGCCGCGGTCGATTACGCGCTCAACGCCGCGTTTTTCCACGCCGGGCAGGTCTGCTCCGCCGGCTCGCGCCTGATGATCGAGGACAGCATCTATGATGCATTCATCAGCCGGCTGGCCGAGCGCCTGCCGCGCATCGTGATCGGCAACGGCTTCCATGGCGAGACCCAGATGGGCCCGGTGCAGTCGGCGCAACAGCACGAGAAGATCCTGGGCATGGTGCAGGCCGGCATCGCCGAGGGCGCACGCCTGGTCCACGGCGGCAAGCGCCCGGCGGGCGACGTATTCAAGAAGGGCTACTGGCTGGAACCGACGCTGCTGGCCGACGTGACGGCCGACATGAAGATTGCGAAGGAGGAAATTTTCGGGCCGGTGATCACGGCCGAGCGCTTCCGCTCCGAGGAGGAAGTGCTGCGTGCCGCCAACGACACCCCGTACGGCCTGGCCGGCGCGGTCTGGACCCGCGACCTGGACAAGGCGAATCGGATGTCGCGCGGCCTGCGCTTCGGCACGGTGTGGGTCAACGACTACCACCCGTACTTCCCGGAAGCGCCGTGGGGCGGCTACAAGGCGAGCGGCATCGGCCGCGAACTGGCCCGCGTCGGCCTGGACGAGTACACCGAACTCAAGCACAGCTATATCAACCTGGCCCCCAAGGCGATGGGCTGGTTTGGCGCCTGAGCGCAGCTGACTTCGTAATCGCGTGCGCGGCGGACCCACCCCCGGGCTGCCACGCACGGCGTCACGCAAACAAGGAGATTGCACCATGCAGGCAATCCATGAGTACGACTACATCATCGTCGGCGCGGGCTCGGCCGGCTGCGTGCTGGCCGCGCGGCTGACCGAGGATGCCGATGTCTCGGTGCTGCTGCTGGAAGCTGGCGGCCCGGACTGGCGCCTGGACTGGCGCACCCAGATGCCGGCTGCGCTGGCGTATCCGCTGCAGGGCACGACTTATAACTGGGCCTATGTGACCGAGCCCGAGCCGCATATGAACAACCGACGCATGACGCAGGGCCGCGGCAAGGGGCTGGGCGGTTCGTCGCTGATCAACGGCATGGTCTATATCCGCGGCAACGCCATGGACTACGACGGCTGGGCAGAGAACAAGTCGCTGGAGAACTGGAGCTACGCCGACTGCCTGCCCTACTTCCGCAAGGCCGAGACCTACGACAAGGGCGCCAACGACTACCATGGCGGCAACGGCCCGCTGCACGTGACCACGCCCAAGCCCGATATCAGCCCGCTGTTCCGCGCCTTTATCAAGGCCGGCGAGCAGGCCGGCTATGGCCAGACCCAGGACCTGAACGGCTATCGCCAGGAAGGTTTCGGTCCGATGGACCGCACCACCACCGCGCGCGGGCGCCGCTGCAGCACCTCGCTGGCCTACCTGGACCAGGCGAAAGACCGGCCCAACCTGACCGTGCATACGCGTGCGCTGGCGGACCGCATCCTGTTCTCAGGTCAGCGCGCCACTGGCATCTCATACGTCCAGGGCGACCACGTGCGTGAAGCCTGTGCGCGCCGCGAAGTGATCGTCAGCAATGGCGCGATCGCCTCGCCGCAACTGCTGCTGCGCTCCGGCGTGGGCAATGCGGACGAGCTGCGCGCATTTGGCATCGAGTCGGTGGCAGATCTGAAGGGCGTCGGCGAGAACCTGCAGGACCACCTCGAGATGTACCTGCAGTACGAATGCACCAAACCCGTATCGCTGTACCCGGCGCTGAAGTGGTGGAACAAGCCCGCGATCGGCATCGAATGGTATCTGCGCGGCACCGGCACCGCGGCCTCCAACCACTTCGAGGCGGGCGGCTTTATCCGCAGCAGCGATGACTTTGCCTGGCCCAACCTGCAGTACCACTTCATCCCGCTGGCGATGAACTACGACGGCAGCAACCCGGTGCAGTCGCATGGCTTCCAGTGCCATGTGGGCTCGATGCGCTCGCCCAGCACCGGCTTTGTCAAGCTGGCCAGCCGCGACCCGCGCGTGAAGCCGCGGCTGCTGTTCAACTACATGGCGCATGACGTCGACTGGCGCGAGTTCCGCGCCGCAGTGCGCCTGACGCGCGAGATCATCGGCCAGCAGGCGCTGGACCAGTTCCGCGGCCGCGAGATCAAGCCCGGCATGATGGTGCAGAGCGATGCCGAGATCGACGCCTTCGTGCGCGAGCATGCCGAGACCGCGCTGCACCCGTCCTGCACCTGCAAGATGGGCGACGCCTCCGACCCGATGGCGGTGGTCGACAACCAGGGCCGCGTGCACGGGCTGTCGGGTCTGCGCGTGGTCGATGCCTCGATCATGCCGAAGATCATCACCGGCAACCTGAACGCACCCACCATCATGATGGCCGAGAAGCTGGCCGACGTGATCCGCGGACGCGCACCGCTGCAACGCTCGACGGCGCCTTACTACAAGGCCGCCACCGCGCGCGGCGGGTCGCAGGCAGACGCGGTGCGGCATCCGCCAGCCACCACTGCGCGAATGCCGATGCCGATGCCCGCCTGACCAGGCGGAGCGGCGCGGGCTTCCCGCCAGAACCCCTGACCGACGCATGTGCTTCCGGGACTTCGGTCCCCGGCGGGCAGCGTGCGTCCGGTCGGGGCGCCGCGCACCCACACCACGAAGCCGGCTACCCAGAACAAACGCAGACCGGCTGCAAGGAGGAGACTTCCATGCTGTGCAAATGCTTTGCTTCAAGACGGGCCCTGCAAGGCGCCCTGCCCCTGCTGCTGTGCCAGGCGCTGACCGCGCAGGCGCAGACGAGTGCCGGGGCCGAAACCACGCTGGCCGTGGCGCCGGTGCCGCAGGTCACGGCTACCGTGCCGCCGGCCGAGGCCGCATCGCCCGCGCCGCTGAGCGCCAACCTGACGCTGACATCGCAATACGTATCGCGCGGTTTCCGCCAGACCTGGGGCAAGCCTGCGGTGCAGGGCGGCATCGACTACGCCCACCCCAGCGGCTTCTCCGCGGGTACGTGGATGTCGAGCATCAGCGACAAGTTCATCGAGGGCGGCACCGTCGAATGGGATCTGTATGCCGGCTACACCGGCACCGTCGGCGATTTCACCTATGCCGGGCAGGTCTACTACTACCTGTACCCGGGCGCGAAGCTGCAGTACGCGCAGACCAGGTACAACTACGGCGAGGCCGTCGCGTCGCTGACGTACAAGTGGTTCAACGTCAAGTACTGGCTGACCTATACGCCCGACTACTTTGGCTACAACAGCGCCTCGCTGCTCGCCGGCAACGACCTGCACAGCCGCGGCTCGGGCTACCTGGATATCAACGGCACCTTCGACCTGGGCCACGGCGTCTCGCTGCTGCTGCACTACGGCCAGGAGCGCGTGCGCAACTTTTCCGCCTACAGCTTCCGCGACGTGCGCGTGGCATTGTCCAAGGCCTTCGAGGGCGGCTGGACCGTGACCGGCGCCTATACCCGCGGCTGGGGGCGCACCGACGTCTACGACAAGTACACCACCGGGGCGCTGGATTCGTCCGGCAACCCTTCCGTTTCCAACCCGCTGAAAAGCACGTTCCTGGTCTCGCTGACCAAGACGTTCTGACGGCAATCTTCAACCGCTGTTTTACCGCTTCCTACCACCATGGCCTCCCTGGGTCTTACCGACGCGACCGGACTTGTCGGCGTTGCCGCCTACGTTGCCGCGCATTTTGCCGTGCAGGTCCTGCACAAATCCCCGACCGGCAGGCTGGCCGTCGTCCTCAACGTGATCGGGCCGAGCTGCATCCTGGTCTCGCTGACCGGCGCCTTCAACCTGGCCTCGTTCCTGACCCAGTGCTTCTGGCTGGGGCTGACGCTGGTGGGCTGGTGGCGCAACCGGCGGGCAGGGCATGCGGTGGTGGAAACGCTGGGCGGGCCGCGCCCGGGACAGCCAGCGCAGCAGTAAGGAAGAGGCGGCCGGGACGCTTTGCAACGCGATACAAATCTTCCGTTGCCTTGGCTCCCAGCCGTTTCTATACTCACCTCGAAACACCCTTGGTAACATAATTAACTACTGGTGAATCGACGAGATACCGGAAAGCCTGAGACCCCGTAACGGGCCGCATGGCAACCCGGGATGACAACAGGAGACAAGGATGAGAAACGCCCCCAGAATCCCCGCCAGACATTCCCGACCGTCGTAACCCCGGCAGGCAGTACCGCAACGTACCCACCCAGACCGCAGACGGCAGACCGTGACGGAGCGCAGCTCCAGATAAACGGCAACCCGGGAAGCAAGGAGACATCGTGTATTCACAGAAAGACGTGCTGTCGATCGGCGCGCAGGCGCCGCTCGCCCCCGCCCAACCACAGCAGCAAACCCAATCGCATGAACTGCAGCGCACCCTGACCTGGAAGGATGCCTTCTGGGTCACCAGCGGCGTGCCAGCGGGCGTGCTCTTCACCATCGGCGGCGTGTCCGCCACCATCGGCAACCCGGCCTGGGTGATCTGGATCCTCGCCATCCTGGTCGGCTTTGCGCAGTGCTTCGTCTATGCGGAGATCTCGGGCCTGTATCCGCACAAGTCCGGCGGCGCCTCGGTGTACGGCGCGCTCGGCTGGGTGCGCTACAGCAAGTTCGTCGCACCGGTCTCGGTGTGGTGCAACTGGGTAGCCTGGTCGCCGATGCTGGCGCTGGGCACCAGCCTCGCCGCCGGCTACATGCTGAGCGCGCTGTTCCCGCCCGACTCGGTCATCAACACCTGGCAGCTGACGCTGCTGGACCTGGGCGTTGTCAGCAAGGGCCTGACGCTGCGGGTGAACTCCATCTTCATCCTGGCCACCGCCTTTCTGCTGATCACCTTCAAGCTGCAGCACAGCGGCGCCTCGGCCGCGGCCACCACGCAGCGCATCCTGGGCATTGCCTCGCTGACGCCGCTGGTGCTGATCGCGCTGGTGCCGATGTTCACCGGCGACATGCCGTCCACCAGCTTCCTGCCGCTGCTGCCGCTGACCCATGACGCGGCCGGCGCGCCGGTGCTGGGCGGCTGGAACGCCGCCGGCATCAGCACCGCCATGGGCGCCATGTTCCTGGCCTGCTGGTCGACCTTCGGCTTCGAGACCGCAGTGTGCTACACGCGTGAGTTCAAGGATCCGCAGAAGGACACCTTCAAGGCGATCTTCTGGTCCGGCGTGCTGTGCCTGTTCATGTTCATCGCGGTGCCGATCGCCTTCCAGGGCTCGCTGGGCCTGTCGGGCATGCTGGAACCGGCCATCGTCGACGGCTCCGGCGTGGGCGCGGCCATGGCCAGGTTCGTCGGCGGCGGCGCGGTGGTGTTCAACGTGATCGTGGTGATGCTGGTGCTGGCGATCCTGCTGATCGTGATGACCTCGATGATGGGTTCGTCGCGCACGCTGTACCAGGCCTCGCTCGACGGCTGGCTGCCGCGCTACCTCTCGCACGTGAACGAGCACGGCTCGCCCACGCGCGCCATGTGGACGGACCTGGTGTTCAACCTATTCCTGCTGCTGATGTCGAACTACATGGCGGTGCTGTCGATCAGCAACGTCTGCTACATGATCTTCGTGTTCCTGAACCTGCAGTCGGGCTGGATCCACCGCATGGACCGCCCGGACTGGGCCCGGCCCTACAAGTGCAAGAACTGGCTGCTGGCACTGGGCGCGTTCTTCGGCTTCTTCGACCTGGCATTCGTCGGTGCCGGCGCCAACTTCCAGGGCGAGCACACACTGCGCAACGGCCTGATCGCCGCGCTGCTGATCGTGCCGGTGTTCGTCTACCGCCACTACATCCAGGACAAGGGCCGCTTCCCCGAGTCGATGCGCCGCGACATGGAGCTGCCCAATGCGCGCGCTGGCGCGCTGCCCTACGTGGCGCTGATCGTCGGCGGGCTGGTGGTGTGGATCGCTGCCAAGCTGACGGTGATCACCTGACGGCTCCGGCAGGCCGGCCCGGTGCCGGCCTGACCCCCTTCCCGATTTCCCTGCTTTTCCTGAATTCCGAGGTACCGCCATGACTGACACGCTCCGCGTGCGCGTCGGCCGCGTCGAGCCGCTGGCCGCCGGCATCAAGCGCTTCACCCTGCAACCCTGCGAAGGCGGCGCGCTGCCCGCCTTCGACAGCGGCAGCCACGTGGTCGTCCATATGGACGGCGGCCGGCTGCGCAACGCCTATTCGCTGACCAGCACGCTGGGCGAGCCCGGCCACTACCAGATCGCGGTGCGGCTGGAAGAGGCTTCGCGCGGCGGCTCGCGCTATATGCACGAGCAGGTCAGCGAAGGCGACGAACTGCATATCGGCGCTCCCGGCAACCTGTTCAGCCTGGACCACGGCGCCCGCCGCCACCTGCTGATCGCCGGCGGCATCGGCATCACGCCCTTCATGACGCATATCCAGGCGCTGGCCGCGCGCGGCGCGGCGTTCGAACTGCACTACTGCTTCCGCAACGCCCAGTCCGCCGCCTTCCTGGACGTGCTGCCCGCCACGCTGCAGCCCGGCCAGCTTCACCTGTACGAGAGCGACAGCGGCACCATGCTCGACCTCGCCGCGCTGATCGCCGCGCAGCCTGCCGACACGCACGTCTATGTCTGCGGCCCGGTGCCGCTGAACGACGCCGTGGTCAACGCCGCGCGCGCCGCGGGCTGGGACGCGGGGCGCATCCACTTCGAGCAGTTCCGCAACGAGGTCGACGCCACCGGCGGCGCCTTCGAGGCCGTGCTGCAGAAGAGCGGGCTGACGCTGCAGGTCGGCGCCGACGAACCGCTGCTGCGCGCCATCGAGAAGGCGGGTATCAAGGTGGACTGCATGTGCCGCGAAGGCATCTGCGGCTCCTGCGAGACCGCCATCGTCGAAGGGCAGGCCGATCACCGCGACCAGTACCTGTCGGATGCCGAAAAGGCCGCGCAGAAGACGATGATGCTGTGCGTGTCGCGCTGCAAGGGCCAGCGGCTGGTGCTGGACCTCTGAGCATACCGCGGTCATTCGCAACCTTTTGGTTGCATTTCCCCGTCCGGTCTCCTAACATGCCACCACGAAGTTGCCTATTCATGCGTGAACAAGGAGACCGGACATGGCTTCATCCACCGACCGCATCGAGCGCAGCGTCCTGCTGGCCGCCCCCATCGAACGCGTCTGGCACGCGCTGGCCGACGCCGACACCTTCGGCAGCTGGTTTGGCGTGAAATTCGACGGCGTGACCTTCGCACCCGGTCAGCGGGCCGTGGGCAGCATCACCTATCCCGGCTATGAATACCTGAAGTTCGACGTAGAGGTCGAACGCATGGAGCCGCCCCGGCTGTTGTCCTGGCGCTGGCATCCGGCGCCAATGGAGCGCGGCCGCGACTATTCGGCCGAACCGCCCACGCTGGTGGTGTTCGAGCTGAAGGAAGCCGAAGGCGGCACGCTGCTGACCGTGGTCGAATCCGGCTTCGACCAGATCCCGCCCGAACGCCGCATGGAGGCCTTCCGCATGAACAGCGGCGGCTGGGACGGGCAAATGGAAAATGTCCGGAAGCATGTCAGCGGCGCAGCCTGAAACCTCCCCCGCGCTGGAACTGCGCGATGCCGCGACCGTCTTCGCCGCGCTTGGCGACGAAACCCGGCTGCGGCTGGTGGCAGCGCTGTGCGCGGGCGGCACGATGTCGATCGCGCAGCTGACCGCGGGCAGCGCCATGACGCGCCAGGCGGTCACCAAGCACCTGCAGGTGCTGGCGCAGGCCGGGCTGGTGCGCGACAGCCGCGCCGGCCGCGAGCGCCTGTGGCAGTTCGAGCCCGGCCAGGTCGAAGCCGCGCGCCGGTCGCTGGAAGCGATCGGGCGGCAATGGGATTTCGCGCTGGCGAAGCTGAAGCTGGCGGTGGAGACCAGTCACTAGCTGACAACGTTGATTGCGCAGCCGGTTTGCTCCCCTCTCCCGCCTGCGGGAGAGGGGCAGAGGGTGGGGGAAGGCGCTGGCAAACCACCGGCTGTACTCCGTGGATGCTCCGGCCCTCACCCTAGCCCTCTCCCGCAAGCGGGAGAGGGAGCAAACAAGTGGTTCTACTCCCGCTCGCTGACCATGGACACCCTTTCACTCGCCGCTATACTGGGAGCCCCGCCCATCACAGCGAGAGGAAGCGCGCAGTGGCTGACCATGATCTGTCCAGGCTGAAAATCGACCGCGGCGCCGCCGCGGCCGGCGCCAGCATCCGCCCCCGGCGCAGGTGGCTGCGCTACGCAGTGATCACGCTGGCCGTGCTGGCCCTGGCCGGCATCGCCATGAAGCTGGCCGGGCCGCGGGCGGTGCAGACCGTCACCGTCACCTCCGCCTATCCCACGCAGAATTTCACCGTGCTCAATGCCACCGGCTATGTCGTGCCGCAGCGCAAGGCGGCGGTCGCGTCCAAGGCGCAGGGCCGGCTGGAATGGCTGGGCGTGCTGGAGGGCTCGCATGTGAAGAAGGACGAGATCATCGCACGGCTGGAGAGCAAGGACGTCGCCGCCTCGTTCGCGCAGGCGCAGGCACAGGTCCAGGTGGCGCAGGCCAACCTGGCACTGCAGCAGGCCGAACTGAAGGACGCCGAGGTGAACCTGCGCCGCTCGAAGATCCTGATCGTGCCGAACGCCATCTCTCGCACCCAGTATGACGCCGACGTGGCGCGCTTTGACAAGGCGCGGGCCTCGGTAAACAGTTCGCGTGCGTCGATCGCCTCGGCCCAGGCCAATGCCCGCGCGGCCGAGGTCGCGGTGGAGCAGACCGTGGTGCGCGCGCCCTTCGATGGCGTGGTGCTGGTCAAGCATGCCAACGTGGGCGACAACATCACCCCCTTCTCCGCCGCCGCCGACACCAAGGGCGCGATCGTGACCATCGCCGACATGGAGACGCTGGAGGTGGAAGCCGATGTCGCCGAATCCAATATCGGCAAGATCCGCGCCGCCCAGCCGTGCGAGCTGCTGCTGGATGCGCTGCCGGGATTGCGGCTGGCGGGGCAGGTGTCGCGCATCGTGCCGACGGTGGACCGCTCCAAGGCCACCGTGCTGGTCAAGGTGCGCTTTGTCGACCGCGATGCGCGCGTGCTGCCGGACATGAGCGCCAAGATCGCCTTCCTGTCGCGCGCAGCCTCGGCGCAGGACCGCCAGCCGGTGGTGGCGGTGCAGCCCGCCGCCGTGGTCACGCGCCAGGGCCGGGAGCTGGCCTATGTTGTGAAGGACGGCCGTGCGCATGAGGTGCAGGTCAAGACCGGCGCCAAGCTGGGCGAACTGGTGGCCGTGCAGGGCGTCAAGCCCGGCGACGTGCTGGTGCTTTCGCCGGCCGACAATCTCGGCGACGGCGACCGCATCACCGTGGCCAAGCCGTAGAGAGGACCGCATGAGCGCAGCACCGCTGGTGCAGATCAGCCACGTCGCCAAATCCTACCGGCGCGGCGTGCAGACCGTTCCGGTGCTGACCGATATCTCGCTCGATATCGGCGAAGGCGAATTTGTTGCGCTGATGGGGCCGTCCGGCTCGGGCAAGAGCACGCTGCTGAACCTGATCGCCGGCATCGACCGGCCCGACAGCGGCACGCTGCACGTGGCGGGGCTGGACATCACGCGGCTGCCGGAAGCCGAGCTGGCCGACTGGCGCGCCGCCAACGTCGGCTTTATCTTCCAGTTCTACAACCTGATGCCGGTGCTGACCGCGTTCGAGAACGTGGAGCTGCCGCTGATGCTGACCAGCCTGCCGCGCGCGGAGCGGCGCGCGCGCGTGGAACTGGTGCTGGGCATGGTCAATCTGGCCGACCGCATGAGCCACTACCCGTCGGAGCTGTCGGGCGGCCAGCAGCAGCGCGTGGCGATCGCGCGCGCGCTGATCACCGACCCCGCGCTGATCGTCGCCGACGAGCCCACCGGCGACCTCGACCGCACCTCCGCCGCCGAGATCCTGGCGATGATGCAGCGGCTCAATGCCGATGCCGGCAAGACCATCATCATGGTCACGCACGATGCGCACGCCGCCGCAGCGGCGGGGTCGCTGGTGCACCTGGAGAAGGGGGAGCTGATCCGTGGCGAGATTGCCTAGATCGTCATGTACGCACTCAAGCTGATCACCCGCAATGCACTGCGGCACAAGTTGCGCACCGCGCTGACGGTGTTCGGGCTGGTGATCGCGGTGCTGGCGTTCGGGCTGCTGCAGACGGTGATCGACGCCTGGTATGCGGGCGCGTCTGCGGCGTCCAGCGCGCGTCTGGTGACGCGCAATGCGATCTCGCTGGTGTTTCCGCTGCCGCTGAGCTATGAAAGCCGCATCAAGGGCGTCGACGGCGTGGCCTCGGTGGCGCGCTCCAACTGGTTCGGTGGCGTCTATCGTGATCCCAAGAACTTCTTCGCGCAGTTCGCGGTATCTGACAACTACCTCGACCTCTACCCGGAATTCATCGTGCCCGACCAGCAGCGCGCCGACTACCAGCGCGACCGCAAGGGCGCGCTGGTCGGGCGCCAGCTGGCCGACCAGTTCGGCTTCAAGCTCGGCGACGTGGTCCCGATCAAGGGTACCATCTACCCCGGCACCTGGGAGTTCGTGGTGCGCGGCATCATGGAGGGGCGCGACGAGAGCACTATCACGCGCCAGATGGTGTTCCACTGGGAATACCTGAACGAGACCGTGCGCAAGCGCACCCCGCGCCAGGCCGACCAGGTCGGCGTCTTTGTGCTGGGCGTGGACAACCCCGACAACACCGCCGCGATCTCGCGCAATGTCGATGCGGTGTTCCGCAATTCGCTGGCAGAAACGCTGACTGAGACCGAGCAGGCCTTCCAGCTGGGCTTTGTCGCCATGTCCAACCAGATCATCGCGGCGATCCGCGTGGTGTCCTACGTGGTGATCGTGATCATCATGGCGGTGATGGCCAACGCCATGGCGATGAGCGCACGCGAGCGCACCGTGGAATACGCCACGCTCAAGGCGCTGGGCTTCGGCCCCGGCTTCCTGGCGCTGCTGGTGTTCGGCGAGTCGCTGGCGATCTGCGTGGCCGGCGGCGCGCTCGGCATGCTGGCGACGCCGCCGGTGGCAAGCGCCTTCAAGCAGGCCGTGGGCGGCGTGTTCCCGGTCTTCACCGTGTCGCCCCAGACCATGCAGCTGCAGGCGGCCTGCGCGCTGGCGGTGGGCGTGTTTGCCGGCATCGTGCCGGCGGTGCAGGCTGCGCGCGTGCGCATCGTCGAGGGCCTGCGGGCCATCGGCTAGCGCACGGAGGCTGACGTGGCGATCCCGCTGACCTATATCGCGCGCAACCTGTGGGCCAGGCGCCTGACCACCGCCCTGACCGCGGGCGGGCTGGCGCTGGTGGTCTTTGTTTTTGCCACCATGCTGATGCTGGACGCCGGCCTGAAGAAGACCCTGGTCACCACCGGCGAGCAGAACAACGTGGTAGTGATCCGCAAGGGTGCCGAGACCGAGATCCAGAGCGCGGTCGCCCGCGACCAGGCCAGCATCATGGAGATGCACCCGGCCGTGGCCATGAGCGGCGCGGGCCGGCCGCTGGCCTCGCGCGAGGCGGTGGTGCTGATCTCGCTCACCAAGACCAGCACCGGGCAGCCGTCCAACGTGGTGATCCGCGGCATCTCGCCGCCGGGCATGGACCTGCGCCCGCAGGTGCGGCTGGTGGCCGGGCGCATGTTCCGGCCGGGCTCGTCCGAAATCATCGTCGGTAGCAGCATCGCCAGCGGCTTTGCCGGGGTGCAGATCGGCGAGCACCTGCGCTTTGCCCAGCGCGACTGGACCGTGGTCGGCCACTTCGACGCCGGCGGCAGCGGCTTCGACTCCGAGATCTGGGGCGACGTGGACCAGCTGATGCAGTCGTTCCGGCGCAATGCGTATTCGTCGATGGTGGTGCGGCTGGCGGATACGGCGCTGTTCGACCGCTTTCGCGCCGATATCGACGTCGACCCGCGGCTGGCGGACGAGGCCAAGCGCGAGCAGACCTTCTACAGCGACCAGTCCAAGGCGCTGTCCAGCTTTATCAATATCCTGGGCTTCACGCTGTCCACCATCTTCTCGGTCGCGGCGATGATCGGCGCCATGATCACCATGTACGCCTCGGTGGCCAACCGCGTGGCGGAGATCGGCACGCTGCGCGCGCTGGGCTTCAAGCGCGTCAACGTGCTGGCCGCCTTCCTGATCGAAGCCGCGCTGCTCGGGCTGGTGGGCGGTATCGCGGGGCTGGCATGCGCCGCGCTGATGCAGTTCGCCTCGTTCTCGACCACCAACTTTCAGACCTTCGCGGATCTTTCGTTCCGCTTCATCCTGACCCCGGCCATCGCGCTGCAGACGCTGGCGTTCTCGATGGTGATGGGGCTGGCAGGCGGCTTCCTGCCGGCGGTGCGCGCGGCGCGGATGAATATCGTGGACGCGTTGCGGGCGCGCTGAGCCGACGCCCGGGGCGGCCCCCGTCCCATCCTTTCCTTGCCTTATTCCACCCGCGCGTCTACAACCCGTAGTGATGCATCCTCCCCGTCAGGCACTGCCGGCGGCCAGTGCACCCCCGGCACGGCCAGCGGCGCCCGATGGCATTACCCCGCAACCCTCTCCGCCAGGACGGCCCGATGAACCTCGACCTGCTGAGTTCGCTGCTGACTGCCGTCGTGGTGCTGCTGATCGGCACGCTGGTCAACCGCAGCGTCGGCGTGCTGGCGCGCTACAACATTCCCGACCCTGTCACCGGCGGGCTGCTGTTCGCGATCCTCGCCTCCGTGGCGCTGGCGGCAGCGGACTTCCGCGTGGTAATCGATCCCGGCATGAAGCCGGTGCTGCTGCTGATGTTCTTCGGCGGCGTCGGGCTCTGCGCCGACCTGCGCATGCTCAAGCGCGGCGGCAAGGCGCTGGTGATCTTCCTGATCATCCTGCTGCCCTATATCTTGGTGCAGAACGTGGTAGGCGTGGCCATGGCCCGGACGCTGGACCTGCATCCCATCTTCGGGCTGGTGAGCGGATCGATCACGCTGGTGGGCGGCCACGGCACCGGTGCCGCCTATGCCGAGCGCTTTGCCGAGGTCAACAACCTGCAGGCGGTGATGGACCTGTCGATGACGGTGGCCACCATCGGCCTGATCGTGGGCGGCATCATCGGCGGCCCGGTGGCGCAATACCTGATCTCGCACTACAAGCTGCGCTCGACCGCGCGCGAGGCCGGCGACACCGAGGAAGAAGCCGCCGCCATCTCGCCCATCACCACCGTCGGTGCGCTGGCGGCGCTGGCCGGCATGCTGGCCGCGGTGATCGGCGGGCGCTGGATCGCCGCGCAGATGCCCGCTGGCCCCATCACCATCCCCGGCTTTCTGTGGTGCATGATGCTCGGCATCGCCATCCGCAACCTGCTGCCCTTTATCGGGCTGCGCTTTGACGACCGCGCCACCGACCTGATCACCAATGTCTGCCTGTCGCTGTTCCTGGTAATGACCATGATGGCACTGGACCTGGCCGAGGTGGCGCTGTCCGCAGGCCCCTTCCTGCTGATCATCGCCATGCAGGTGGTCTTCATCATTCTCTATGTGGTGCTGGTGTGCTTCCGCTTCATGGGGCGCGACTACGAGGCCGCGGTCACCTCGGCTGCCTTTATCGGCTTCAACATGGGATCGACCGCCACCGCCATGGCCAATATGCGCGCCATCACGTCCCGCTACGGGCCGGCACCCACCAGCTACCTGATCACGCCGCTGGCCGGCGCGTTCTTCGTCGACCTGATGAACGCCTTCGTGCTGACCATGCTGCTGGCATTGCCGCTGATCGGAGGCTGACATGCGCCGCGCCCTCCTCACCCTTCTCTTTGCCTTGCTGGCCAGCGCCTGGCTGGCAGGCTGCGGCGGCGGCCCGCCCGCCGACGGCATCCGCACCGGCATCAACGAGCGGCTGGCGCAGGCGCTGCCGCCGGGCACGGTGGAACTGGCCGGCCTGGACCGGCGCGGCTCGCAGGCCGACACCAAGGCCCCGGCCGGCGAGACCCGCCGCGTGGTGTATTTCGATGCGGAACTGAAACTGCTGCGCGACTACGACTTCGGCGCGTGGGACTCGCCCGGCGTGGCCGGGCTGGTGTCGGCACTGGGCGCGGGCCCGCGCGGCATCACCGGCATCACCAGCGGCGGCAACAAGGCCGGCGACATCATCCGCGCGCATGGCACGGCGCTGTACCGGCGCGACGCCGAGCGCTGGGTCGGCGTGCTGCCGGCCGGCTACCGCCCCGCGGAAGCCCCGGCCGTCGCCGCCGATGCGCAAAGGGGCCCGGCGGCGATCCTGGACGCGATGCGCAAGGTGATCGAGTCCGTGCAGAAGGATGCCTCGCCGGCACAGCGCGCCGTGATCGAGCAGGAACTGACCACCGCGCACGCCAACATCCGCGCGCGGCTGGCACGGGTCAACGAGGGCTATGCCATTGCCGCCGGCGCCGAACACGGCCAGTACCTGCGCTTTGCGAAGGCGCTGGTGGACGGGGCGCGCGTGCGCGCGATCCCACTGGTCACGCACGGCGGAGAAGAGAACCTGCGGCTGCTGCGCGCCGGCAAGGTCTCGGTGGCGCTGGCGCAGGGCGATGCGGCGCTGGAAGCCTACGAGGGCAAGGGCGCGTTTGCCGCCGACGGCCCGCAAGCCTCGCTGCGCGCCATCGGCAGCCTCTACCCCGAGCCCGTGCACGTGCTGGTGCGCGACGCCGATCCCGCCCGCTCGGTATCCGAGCTGCGCGGCAAGCGCATCGCCGTGGGCGAGCGCGGCTCAGCCTCGCGCGTGACCGCGCTGCGCGTGCTGGCAGCGCACGGCCTGACCGACAAGGACTTCAAGGCCGAGGAAGTCGGGCTGAGCACCGGGCTGGTGGCGCTGCGCCAGAACCAGGTCGACGCGGTGATCCAGGTGATCGGCGTGCCGGCCGACAGCATCCGCGACGCGCTGGGCGAAATGCCGCTGCGGCTGCTGCCGCTGGATGAACGGGTCATCACCGCGATGGTTGGGCAGAAAGCGGGCTATTTCAGCGCCACCATCGCGCCGGGCACCTATCCCGGCCTGCACACGCCGGTACGCACCATCGCCACGGCGGCGATCCTGGTGACCGGGCCGGACCTGTCCGATACCGAAGTGGCCGAGCTGACGCGGCTGGTCTACCGCCACGGGCGCGACTTTGTCGCCCGCGGCAGCGCCCAGGGCGCACAGATCGCCGTGGCAACGGCGCGTGAAGGGCTGATGATCCCGCAGCACCTGGCGGCGGCCAAGGCGCTGGACGCGCTGGCGACACCCGGCGGGACGCCCGCCAAGCCCGGCGGAATGCCCGCGAAGCCCGTTGAAACGCCTGCGGCTTCGGGCACCCGGACGCAGTGAGGCCCGGCGCTGGCCGCCGATCAGCCCGGCGCGCTCGACAAGCCTTCGGCCAGCCGGCAGCGCCGGTCCAGGAAATCGCTGGCGTGGCCGTTGCTGCCAGCCGCCGTGTCGACGGGCTGGTCGATCACGACAAAGCCTGCCCCGCCCTGCCGTTCCTGCACATAGGTGACAAAGATGCCACGGTCCGGTGGCGCTGCGGCGGCGCTCCCCCTGGTGCCGTCACGCACAAGCTGGAAAGGGTCGACCGCCAGCCGCGGCGCGCCGGCCGGCACAAAGATCGCGCGCACCGGCTTGCCCTCGAGCCGCAGCGCAGTCCAGCCGGTGCCGATCGGCCCGGCCGCGCCATTGACCACGGCGCGCGCGGCCGCGCTGATGCAATCGAGATGGATATGCAGCTGGTCCTGGCTGCGCGAGGCGCGGGAATTGATCGCCAGGCCCAGCATGTCGTCAGGCACGGCCTTGCCAAGCGAGCGGCCAACGATGCCGCGCGCGGCCCAGCCGAAGGCCCAGGGGTTGGCGCCTGCGCCGTCCCAGGCTTTGGCATCGTCGATGCCGGTCACCGTCCGTGCCGGGATCACCAGGTAATGCGACTTGCCAATCGCGTCCTTGTAGAGCACCAGTCCCTGGGACCGGTCCACTTGCGCGCAATCGGGATGCGCCGCCGCAGTATTGCCAAGGCAGCGCTGCTGCACGTTGCGCCACAAGCCATCGCGACCGCCCGACAGGAAGCCGACGACGTTTTCGGCGGTGCAGCCGGCCAGGGCCAGGATGGCCGCCAGCCACAACGCGGGGGCACCGCGCCAACCGCGTGCCGGCTTCAGCGCCGGCACGAAACTCCGTAGAAAGTCCCGGCGCGTGGATTAGACACCACATAGGCGTGGCGCTGCGCCCAGAACTGCGCGGTACGGAAGGCCTCGGCCTCGCGCTCGCTCCAGTCCGTTGCAAGCAACGGCAGAGCCTCGGCATCGGTGGTGAGATAGACGCGCGCCTGATAGCGGGCGGATTGCAGCGTGCCGGTACGGATGGTGCGGATCGTGACGTGGAGGGTCATAGGCAGCTTCTCGACAAGGCGACTACCAAATCATAACCACTTCCGTGTGTTGGATTGGTGAAACCGTTGCGAATGTGCTAAGGCACCACAGATCTGTCAGGATCCGGCCCCGGCATCGACTTACCCGCATCCTCATGCCTTCGGGAGAAAAACATGCCGGCCAACCCGCTCCGCAAGCCCGCCATCCTTGTGCTGACCCATCTTGCCGCGCTGGCCGTGGGCTTTGGTGCGGGCATCTATGTCTTGCCGATCCTGACGGAACAGGCCGGGGCCAGTGCCGAGCAAGTGCAGATTGTGGCACAACAGTCGCGCTACACCGGCACCTTCCGCAAAGACCTGGCGGGGAGCGACGCGTTGCACTGGGCCAGCGGCCAGCTCCATGTTTCGCCGCACGCGCTTGCCTTTGAAGGCAGCGTTGCGCCGGGGCCGGATTATCGGATCTACCTGGCGCCGGAGTTTGTCGACAACAAGGAGGCCTTCCTTCGGATCAAGGACCGGTCGCTGCAGGTTGGTGAGCTGAAGACCTTTGGCAACTTCACCGTGGCGTTGCCGGCTGGCGTGGATCCGGCGCGGTATGGGGCGGTGGTGATCTGGTGTGAGAGGTTTGGGCAGTTTATTGGGGCGGCGGGGTATCAGTAGTCATCGCCAACAAAAACACCCCGCAACCAAGGGCGAGGACCAGAGAAAAAAGAGCCGATCAAACCAACCGGCCCAACGAACCCCGCAATGCAATCCGCAGGTGTCGATATGACAGTTAATCGCCCACCCATGCAGGCATCACCCCCTGCCAGGCGGGCATCAGGCGATTACGCTCAGAAGCGATGACGCAGGCCAACGGTAGCACCAGTCTGGTTCTCACCAGCCACCACCGTACCAACCCCATTCAAGCCCAGCGCCGAACCCGACTTGTTCTTCGAGTAGCCAACATTCAGGTACACATCCGTACGCTTGGACAGCGAGTAGTCCGCCGACAGCACGAACATCCACGGATCCGCATCGCTATTGCGGGTGTCGTTGTAGTAGGCCGCGCCGGTAAGCTGGAAGGCAGGCGTGAAGCGGTACTGCGCGCCAGCCCAGTACACGTTGCTGCGGGTCGAAGCGGCGCTGGCGCTCGACACGCCGTCGTCCTTCAGCCAGCGGTAGCCGGCAAACACCTTGGCGTCGCCGAAGGCATAGGCGGTACCCACCGCGGCGCGCTTGGCGGCACGGTCCTGCAGCGCCACGGTGGCGCCCTGGTACTGGTCGTAAGCCGCGCCGACCGAGAAGCCGCCCGCGGCGTACGACAGGCCGCCGCCGAAGTTGCGCGCGACCTTGGGCTCGCCCGGGACTTCGCCGTTGTTGTCGCGGCCGAAGCTGTAGAAGCCGGTGGCGGTCAGGCCGCCGAACTTGCCGGTGTACTTGATGGCGTTGTCGGCGCGGCCGTTGAAGGCCGAGTCAACGCTGTTCAGCGAGTAGCGCGGGCCCACGCCCATCGGGTCGAAGGCGCCGAACAGGTCGTACAGCGAATTCTGCTGGCGGCCCAGCGTGACCGCGCCCCAGCCGCCCTGCAGGCCGACGTAGGCCTGGCGGCCGAACAGGCGGTTGCCCTGGCCCGAGGTGCCGGTATCGATGTCGAACCCGCTCTCCAGCACGAAGATACCCTTCAGGTCGCCGCCCAGGTCTTCGGTGCCGCGCAGGCCCCAGCGCGAGCCGGACAAGTTGCCAGAGTTCAGGCGCGTTGCCGTACCCTGGGCGCCGTTGCTGCCCGGCACGTGGCTGATCACTTCGACGCCGGCATCGACGATGCCGTAAAGCGTAACGTTCGACGCGGACTGGGCCGACGCCACCCCGGATACGGCCGACGCAGCCGCTGCTGCCGTCATTGCAAGGAGAGCTTTCTTCACTGTAATTTCTCTGTGTTCTGTTTGAGGCACGACACCGCGCCGGACCCAGGCCGGGTCGGCAAGGCCAACCCGGTCCAGCCGGGCAACCCGGCAACGGCGCATCGTCCGCACAAGTTGCGGACTCGGCATTGTCGCGGCGCAATATGAAACCTTTGTGACCCATGCTTTGCAGCAGGAAGTGGCGGATAGCCGCAAATGGGGGTTTTCCCTGTAACCAAGGGGAACGTTTTGGTACGATGCATGCTTTTCCGACGACGGTAATGCCAGTGCCCCGTGCCGCCATGTGCCTGTGCCTCGACCGCTTCGCCTCATGAGGCTGGCTGAGATCAAGACCCGGCTTGCCCCGCTGCTCGCCTCGCTGCAGGCTTCATTGCCTGCCCCCCTCCAGCAACGCCTGTCAGGCATGGCCGCGCGCCTTGCACGCGCCGGCCTGACCCGGCCCGGGTCACTGCGCCCCACGCGGTGCGGCGTGCTGGCGGGCCTGGCCGCCATCCCGGCCGCCTTCCTGCTCTATGTGCTGGTCCTGATCCCGTTCACGCCGGGCATCAGCGATATCCGCAAGGCCAAGTCCGAGCAGCCGGCGCAGGTGCTGTCCGCCGACGGCAAGGAGCTGGCGGTGTTCAAGTGGGCCAACCGCGACTGGGTGCCGCTGTCGCAAATCTCGCCCAATGTGGTGGCTGCGCTGATCGCCACCGAAGACCATCGCTTCTACCAGCACCACGGGCTGGACTGGCGCCGGCTGGCCTCGGCCGCGGTGCATACCTTTTCCGGCGACCGCCAGGGCGGGTCCACCATCACCCAGCAGCTGGCACGCAACCTGTATCCCGATGAAATCGGCCGCGCGCCCACGCTGACGCGCAAGCTCAAGGAAGCCATCACCGCGCTGAAGATCGAGGCGCTCTATACCAAGGACGAGATCCTCGAGACCTATCTCAATACCGTGCCGTTCCTGTACAACGCGTTCGGCATCGAGATGGCGGCGCGCACGTACTTCGACCGCCCGGCCCGCTCGCTGGACGTGCTGCAGAGCGCCACGCTGATCGGCATGCTCAAGGGCAACAGCTACTACAACCCGGTACTCAACCCCGAGCGCGCGCTGGACCGGCGCAATATCGTGCTGGGCCAGATGGTCAAGCGCGGCAAGCTGGATGCGGCGCGCTACGAGCAGCTGAAGAAGCGCCCGCTGCGCATCGACTTCGAACGCCAGACCGAGCCGCCCGGCCCCGCGCCGCACTTCGCGCAGCAACTGCGCAAGTGGCTGATCGGCTGGGCCGACCGCAATGGCTACGACATCTACGCCGATGGGCTGGTGGTGCATACCACCATCGACGCCCGCCTGCAGGCCATGGCCACGCAGGCCGTGGTGCAGCAGGGCAACCGGCTGCAGGCTATCGCCAACGCGGCCTGGGCGCCGCGCGCGGGCTGGGCCGCCAACATGCCGCTGGTGCAGGCCTTCGTGCGCGAGACCCCGGAGTACCGTGCCGCCATCGCCGCCGGCACCGCGCCGGAAGAGGCGCTGCGCCATCTGATGTCCGACAATGCCTTCATGCGCGCGCTGCACCAGCAGAAGACGCGCATCCAGGCCGGCTTCCTGGCCATCGACCCGCGCAACGGCGAGATCCGCGCCTGGGTCGGCAGCCGCGACTACACCCAGGACGCGTTCGACCACGTGCAGCAGGCTCGCCGCCAGCCGGGCTCGACCTTCAAGCCCTTTGTCTACGGCGCGGCCTTTGAAGAAGGCAAGACCCCCGACGACACGCTGATGGACCAGCCGGTGGAAATCGAACTGGCCGGCGGCGAGGTCTGGCGCCCCACCGATGAAGGCCGCCCCACCGGCCGCGCCATGTCACTGCGCGACGGCCTGGTCTATTCGCGCAACACCATCACCGCCCAGCTCATGCACGAAGTGGGGCCGTCCCGCGTCGCGCGGCTGGCCCGCGACATGGGCGTGCGCGACAGCCAGCTCGACCTGGTGCCGTCGCTGGCGCTGGGCACCAGCCCGGTCACGCTCAAGGAGATGGTGGCCGCCTACGGCACCATCGCCAACGCCGGCGACTACATCGCGCCCACCATGGTGACGCGCATCGAAGACCGACAGGGCAATGTGCTGCAGGTATTCCGGCCGGCCCGCGCCGAGCACGCGCTGCCCGCCGCCACCACGCAAACCCTGCTCGACGTCATGCGCGACGTGATCGACCGCGGCACCGGCGCCAGCATCCGCTCGCGCTTCGGCATCCGCGCCGACGTGGCCGGCAAGACCGGCACCACCCAGGACAACGCCGACGGCTGGTTCATTCTGATGCATCCGGAACTGGTGGCGGGCGCCTGGGTCGGCTTCAACGACAGCCGCGTCACGCTGCGCAGCGACTACTGGGGCCAGGGTGCGCACAGCGCGCTGCCGATGGTGGGCGACTTCTACCAGCGCGCGCTGCGCTCACGCATCGTCGACGGCCGCGCGCGCTTTGCCGAGCACGAAGAGACCAGCCTGTTCGCATCGCTGGGCACGCAGCTGCGCGGCTGGTTCAACCAGCTGTTCACGCGCGACAAGGCCAGCGAGACCCCGGCGCCGCGCCCGGCACCGCGCCGTCCGGCGCTGCCCGCGCCGGAGGCCGAGGTCGCGCCGCCGGCCGGCACGGCGTCGTCTGCCGCGGGGGATGTCGGCCCGGATGATTCCAGCCTGGCGTTGGACCGGGGGGAGACGGTGATTGCGGTGCCGCCAGATTCTGCTATGGGCACCACTTCGGCAAGCGGAGTGGAAACGCCGGCAGCATCAGCAGCCACGGCGCCGCCTGGCACATCCGTGCGGCCTGCTTATCCGAGCGCGCCCACGGTTCCGGCCGCGCCTGCCAATGCGCCAGTGGCGCCTGCGCCCGCCTCGCCGCCAGTCGATGCCCCTGCGCCGGCAAACGGCACCCCGAACAATTCTGCGCCGGGCTGACGATTTCGCTATTCCCGCCTAGCGTGAGATTGGCGCCTATGCGCTGGCCTGAAGGCCTACTTCAGCCAGTTTTCGCAGCGCAATCCGTCCACGCGAGAAAACTCCCCGATATTGTCGGTCACTAGCACGGCACCCAGCGATAGAGCGTGCGCCGCGATCAGCATGTCATTGGCGCCAATCACCCGTCCGCTGCGTTCCAGTCCTGCGCGCAACTCGCCGTAGCAAGCGTCAGCATCGCCGCCCAGCGGCAAGACACCCAAGCCAGCCAAAGCCTGGCCGACACGTTGGCTCAGCGCCGGAGAGCCTTTCTTGGCAGCTCCGAATCGGAGTTCGGCCGCCACAATGATGGAAGTGCACAGACTGTCAGGCTCGAGCGCGGCAATACGAGCGGCACAGGGTCCGCGGGTATTGCGAATCGCGTCGGAAATGATGTTCGTATCGAGCAGGAACAAGGACATCAGAGGTCGACATCCTCGGCAGGCAGGTTATCGATCGTCGGCCAATCGACGTCGATAGGCTCCCATTGCGCCAGCAAGGAACGCAATGGCATTGCAGCAACCGGCTCGATGATGAGGTGATTCCCTTCGCGGCGCAGAATGGCTTCCTCCCCCGGCAGTTCGAACTCGCGCGGAATCCGGATCGCCTGATTGCGGCCATTGCGAAACAGCCTGACATGGCGGATTTCATCTGTCGTGGTCATCGGGAACTCCTCAGCATATGCCAAAGCATATGCCAAATTGGAGGCAAGTGCAATCAGCCAACTCCTCGTTAGATCATCACTTTTCCCTTAAACCTGGCCCTTGTACTGACATCGGATCCAGTTGCCACGCCATTTACACCAACCCGATATCCCGCCCCCGGACCCCCGGAAACACCTGCGCCAACCGCGCGTCATCCAGCCCGTACAACCTGCGGAAGACCCCGCCCAGCACCGCCCGGTACTCATTGCGCACCGGCCAGTCGCGGTTCTGGTTGAGCGTGGCCTGTTCCACCGCCACCTGCTCGCCAGCAATGCGGCCGCCGCGCACCGCGCCGCCCGCAGCCCAGTAGACCGTGCCGTGGCCGTGGTCGGTGCCGCGCGTGCCGTTCTCGCGGAAGGTGCGGCCGAACTCGGACAGCACCACCACGGTGGTCTTGTCCCATACAGGATCCATCTCGGCGGCGAAAGCAGACAGGCCGCGGCCGAGGTTGTCGAGCAGGCCGGCCAGCTGCCCCTGCGCGCCGCCCTGGTTGACGTGGGTGTCCCAGCCGCCCACGTCGATAAAGCCGAGGTTGAAGCGCTCGCGCATCAGCCCGGCCATGCGCCGGGCCTCGACCTCGAAACCGCGCGCGCTGAGCGAGCGGCGGTTGGCGGCCTGCATTTCCTGCATGCGCGTGACCATGGTGCCGGCGTCGTTGCCCGACATTCCGGGCTGCGGCTGCGCCTGGCGCGCCACCGTTTCGCGTAACTCGAAGCCTTCATCGATCAGCGACTCAAAGCGGGTTCCGCTGTACATCTGCGCCAGCAGCTTCGCCTGGCGCGCATCGAACGGGGTGCGGCCGCTGCCCTTGAGCGAGACATTGGGCACATCGCGCGGGCCGGACAGCACCATCGGCAGGCCGTCGGTGAAGGCCACTGGCGCAGCCTGCCCGCCCATGGCCTGCGCCAGGCGGTTCAGGAAGCCGCTGCCGCGCAGCGAGGCCACGGCCTTGCGGTCCTCGCCCTCGCCGGGCAAGCCGGCCTCGATCCCGTCCTGGGTCTCGAAGTGGCTGCGCGACAGGTCGTGCGTGCCGGCGAACGGCACGAAGGCCAGCTGGCCGCGCTGCCACAACGGCAGCATCGTCGCGGCCAATGCCGGGTGCAGCGCCCAGTCGCCGATGCCACGCGCGGTGCTGTCGGCCGCAAAAGCCGGCGCCAACGCCACCGCCGCGTTGGGGTCAGCGTCCGCACCGGCCACGGGCGGGCGCCGGATGGCGATATTGGGCCGCGCGGCATAATAGAAATCGCTGCCCGCCGGCACCAGCACGCTGGCGGCGTCATAGCCGCCGCGCAGGAACACCAGCAGGAAGCGCGCATCGGCCTGCGCCGGCAGCGCATAGACGCGCGAGGCGATGGCGGGCAGCGCCAGCCCCAGCGTGGCGCCGCCCATCGTTTTCAGCCATTGTCGGCGTTCCATGGTCCGCTCCCTGTCAGCGCTGCATCCACTCGGGCGAACCGAGCAGCACGGTATTCCATTCGGCCTGCGATTCGGCCTGGGCCAGCGCGGCGCGCGTGGCGGGGCCAAGGGTGGCTTCGATGGTGTCGTAGTACAGCTTGTTGCCGATCATCGGGAAGCGCGCGCCGCGCGGCCTCGCGCTATCGCCGGCAAACAGTCCCGCCGGCCCCGAGCCGATCGCGCGGGCGATCTCGAAGCGCCGCACCATCTGGCCCGAGCTGGCCCACGCGCTTTCCGACGACGGATAGCCGTCCGGCGCCACGTGGCCGTAGAGCGGCTCGCCAAGCTGGTTCAGCCAGTTCATCACCGGGCGCAGGTTGGCCACGGGACGGCCTTCATAGGCGAGCCGCATCGACGACACCACATAGACCATCGGATCCTTGAACTTGCGCGTGGGCGCGGCCAGTTGCCGGTCCAGTTCCGGCGCCAGGAACAAGGTGCGCAGCACCGCGGCGATATCGCCATCGGTGCGCGTGAAGGTCTGCGCCATGCGCTCGACCAGCGCCGGCGGCGGGTTGTCGGCGATGAAATAGGCCGCCAGCTTGGCGCTGATATAGCGCGCGGTGGCCGGCTCGCGCGCCAGGATCGACACCGCTCGCGCCACTTCGTCGAAACCGGCCGGCTCGATGCGCTGGCCCAGCAGCGTCTTCGCGCCGAAGTCGTGGCGCGCGGGGTTGAATTCGAACAGGCCCTCACTGCGATACAGCCCCGCGCGCGCCGGCGGCAGCCGCGGCGGCGGCGTGCCGCGCAGGTTGACGCCCACGCCGGTCAGCACGCGCGCCAGCTCCTGCACGTCCTGCTGGGTGTAGCGGGAGCCGCTGGGGCCGCCGGAGACGCCCATGGTATGCAGCTCCATCAGCTCGCGCGCGTAGTTCTCGTTGATGCGGTTGGCGCTGCTCTGGGCATTGTCGAGGTAGACCAGCATGGCCGGCGCGGTCACGTTGGCCATCAGCAGGTCGCGGAAGCGACCGAGCGCGTGCGGGCGGATGGCGCGTTCCTCGTAGTCGGCCAGCAGCAGCCGGACCTGGCCCTTGCCCGAGTAGACGTTGAAATGGTTCATCCAGAACCACGTCATCTGCTCGCGCAGCTGCGCCGGCGAGTACAGCGCGCGCAGCAGGTGGCGCCGCGTGGCATCGGCCACGATCTCGCGGCCCTGCGCGTTCAGCACCTGGCGGGCCTGCTGCTTGCTGTCGTCGTCGGGCAGCGCGTCGATGCGCTGGCGGGCGTCGCGCGCGGCCTGGATCTGCGCGGCGGCGTCGGCCTGCAGGTTGGGCAAGGCTGTGATGGCGGCTGCCAGTTCGGGTGGATCGGCCAGCGGCAGCGTCAGTTGCTGGTCGAGGAAGCCCTTGCGGCCCAGCCTGCGCAGGTCGTCAAGGGTGGCCTGGTCAGCGCCATAGGTGACGGTGTTGAGCCAGCGCAGGTCGGTGGCGGCGGTGCTGCCGCCAGCCTCGGCCGGCACCTGTGCACAGGCGGCCAGGCACGCGGCCAGTGCCAGTGCCGCGGCGGCGCGCCAGGGGGCGAGCCCGCCACGGCGGGGTTGTCTCGAATGCTGCGCCGGATTCATGCCCGCCTCCTCGCCTTTTTCGATCAGACCATCACTATGTTACGTGGCAAGCGCGCATCGGTTGACCCGGAGGCGCTGCGGGAGTGTTACCAATGCTTTCAGCATGCCGATTGCCGGATTTGCCAAGACAGCGGCGCGCGGCCTGGCTAGCCTTGCGCTTTGCCCATCCGATCCCGCCCAGCGGAAACGCCTGCTTGAATGTCGCGCCCCCTGTCCGCTGCCGCCTGGCTGCCCACTGTTGCCTTTGTCCTGATCTGGTCCACCGGCTTTATCGTCGGCAAGGCCATCGTGCCGCTGGCCGATACCAGCCTGTTCCTGCTGGGCCGCTTTGCCGTGGCGGGGCTGATGTTCGTGGCGTGGTCGCTGGCCGCGCGCGCGGCCTGGCCGCCGCTGCGCGAGGCGCCGCGCCACCTGCTGGCCGGCGCGCTGATGCAGGGCATCTACCTGTGCGCCGGCTACGGCGCCGTGGCCAGGGGCCTGCCGCCGGCGATCATGGCCCTGCTGGGCGCGCTGCAGCCGCTGCTGACCGCGCTGCTTGCCATTCCCCTGCTGAAAGAGCTACCTTCCAGGCGGACGTGGCAGGGCCTGGCGCTGGGTGCGCTCGGCGTCGCGCTGGTGGTCGCCCCGGCGGTGCAGGCCGGCATGCACCCGGCCGCGCCGGCCCTGTCGCCCTGGATCGTGCTACTGGGCGTGCTGGCCATTGTCTCCATCACCATGGGAACCCTCTTGCAGAAATCCGCCATTGCCGCCTGTGACCTGCGCGCCAGCTCCGCGTGGCAGAACCTGGGCGCCATGCTGGTAGCCACCGCGATGGTGGGGATCCAGGCCGCCGACGCGCCGTTACACTGGCATGGTGGCGTGGCGCTGTGGGCCGCGCTGGCGTGGGCGGCTATCGGCCTGTCGGGCGCCGGCACCTGGCTGCTGGTCAGCCTGGTGCGGCGCGGCCACGCCGCCAATGCCGCGGCGCTGATGTTCCTGGCGCCGCCGCTGGCCGCGCTGCAGGCCTGGCTGCTGTTCGGCGAACGGCTCGATGCGGTGCAGGCACTGGGCATGGCGGTGGCCGGGGCGGGCGTCTGGCTGTGCCAGACCCCTGGCAGGTTGCGGCATGCCCAAGCCCGCTGAACCCCACGCCTCGCCGCTGGTCGAGCACCGGCGCTACCGCCCGCAGCCGGACGGCCA
Organism: Cupriavidus necator N-1; assembly: GCF_000219215.1. Lineage (NCBI taxonomy): Bacteria > Pseudomonadati > Pseudomonadota > Betaproteobacteria > Burkholderiales > Burkholderiaceae > Cupriavidus > Cupriavidus necator. The sequence goes on from NC_015723.1 coordinate 2,288,041, forward strand.
CCAGCACGGCTACCACCAGTTGCTGTTCGGCCTGGCCGGCGCCACCGAACTGGAGATCGACGGCCACGTCTATCGCGTGGATGACCGCACCGGCCTGATCGTGCCAGCCGGCAGTCATCATGAATTCCTGGGCTTCGACGGTAACCTGCAACTGGTGGCGGACTTCCCGGCGCGCTCGGTGGCGCTGCCCGCGCGGCTGATGGCGCGCCCGCGCACGTTTTCGCTGGACGGCGCCTTCGGCAGCCGCGTGCGCGCGCTGGCGGCGTGGCGCGCCGCTGCGGCAGCGCGCGGGCCGCAGACCGACTGGCAGCTGGCGGCCACGCTGGCCGCGGCGCTGGCGGACTGCCTCGGCATGCCCGGCGACGGGCAGGTGTTCCCGCTGATGGCCGTGGATGCCTACCTGCGCGCCAACCTGGCCTCGCCCCTGCGCGTGGCGGAAATCGCCGGGCATTTCGGCTGGAGCGTGCGGCGCTTCCAGACCCTGTTTGCCGAGGCCTTCGGCGATACCCCGCACCGCTACCAGACCCGGCTGCGGCTGGACCGCGCGCTGCAGCTGCTGACGCAATCCACGCTGCCGCTGGCCGAGATCGCGCTGGCGTCAGGCTACCCGGACCAGACCACCTTCACGCGCAGCTTCACGCGGCGCTTCGGACAGCCGCCCGGGGCGTGGCGGGCGGTCGCACGCGGCTAGCCTGCCTGCGCGGTAGGCGATTCCGGCACCGGACTAACCGTGGTGACCCTCTCGCGTCGAGGCGAGTTAGAGGGCGGCGCAGGTTGAACGTGCGGCGTATAAGGCTTCCGCCCCTTGCGAGATCCGAGCGCTTAGCGCCGCATTGATCTGCGTCAGACTTAGATCATGCAGGGAAGCTATTGTGTCAATGAGGGCCCCGCGAGTCCCGATATCGTATCGGACTCAACGGTCTGCTTGCCCAGTTTCCCAGGAGGGCGCCATGGCCACCCCACTCGTCACCTCGCTTCCGACTTCACCTTCCGCCGCGCTTTCCACCCCGAGCCCGACACCGCTTGCCGCCTGGCATACCGACCATATCCATTTCGCCTCAATGCTCGACCTGCTGGAAAAGCAGGTCAGCACCTTCCATCAGGGAGAGCAGCCCGACTACGGCCTGATGGCCACGATCATCCACTACATGCGCAACTATGGCGATTGTGTGCACCACCCCCGTGAGGATGTTGCCTACGCGCTGCTCGTGGACCGGGATCCCGGCACGCGGATCATCATCAGCCGGTTACTGCAGGAACATCGCGTGATCGCCACGGTCGGCGCGGAATTGCTCGACCGCCTGCGTGAAGCCCAGAGCGAAGTGGTCACCTCGCGAGCGGCACTCGAAGCGGCCGCCGCCATGTACCTGGTGTACTACCGCAACCATCTCTCCACCGAGGAGAAACAGGTCATGCCGCGCGCCGCCCGGTTCCTGACCGAAGCGGACTGGGCGGAGGTCGCCGCCATCGATCCGGCCAGTGCCGATCCGCTATTCGGCGCCAATGTGGAGAAACGCTTCGCGACCTTGCGCAAACAGATCGACAGCGAAGCGAACGCGTCCATGCGCTGAACGTCGGTGGCTGCGCGGCACTGCCGGGCCTCGGCTCAGAACTTATGCCTGCGGCGCGAGGGCACATGCCGGCCGCCGTCAGCAAGCGATCGGCGAACGGGATCCGGGCGTCTTCGCCAAGCCGTGCAGCCAACAGCACTCCGCGCCATGCTCATTGTCGTTGCCTACGGAACCGGTCTATCCTACAATACTTAGGCTCCTAATAATATGACTGGAGGCATGATGGCAGCGCACAATCCAATGTACTGGCATGACGGTCTACTGATCGGTCATTCCGCTATTGACGACGAACATCGACGGTTTGCGGCACTCATCCAGTCGTTGCGCGTAGCGCCTGTTGAGCGCCTGGCGCAGATGCTGGAGGAACTGCTGCAACTGGCACGAGCGCATTTCCTGCACGAGGACAGCCTTATGGAGGCAACGGCCTTTCCGCCGCGCAAGTGCCACATCGGCGAACATGCAGCCGTGCTGGCCTCGATATCCGGCGTGCAGGCAAGGCTCGTACGCGGGGAGGTGGCGGTTGCGCGCCGGCTGGCTGAAGAACTGGAGCACTGGTTCCCCGCACATGTCCAGCATCTGGATTCGGCGCTGGCGCACTGGATCTGCAAGCAGCACGCCGGCGCCAAGCCGGTCGTCCTGCGCAGGAACCTGGAAGCCCGTCCCGCCGCGGAGCCTGCGTAAAGCACAGACAAGCCGTGGCAGAATACGCCTTTGCCCTTGCTTCCCGCCCTTATGTCGAAAGCCTCTGCAGTCAGAGAACAGGAAATCGCCCAGCGCGTCCTGCGCCGCTGGCACGACGACGTGCCCAATGATCGCCTTGCGCATCTTGTGAAAGACGCGACGCGGGTCTTCCTGCGCGCGCTGCAGCACCGGCTCTCCCAGCATGACGTGCAGCTTGGCCACTGGACCTTCCTGCGCATTCTCTGGGAACGCGACGGCATCACCAAGCGTGAGCTCAGCATTGAAGCAGGCGTGATGGAGCCGACCACATTCGCGGCCTTGCAAGCCATGGAGGCGCTCGGCTATGTCACGCTGGAGCGCCGGCCGACCAATCGCAAGAACATCTATGTGTTCCTCACGCCATTGGGCAAGCGGCTGCGCAAGACGCTGGTACCGTTGGCCGAAGAGGTCAATGCGGTGGCGGTCCAGCATCTCGCCACGGAAGAAGTCGCCACCACGCGCCGCGCCCTGCTGGTGATGATCGACAACCTGACCCGCGACCAGCAAGGTATCGAGCAAGCGTAAGCGACTGCACGGGGAGGACTGCGGCTGGCAGTCCTGTTTTCCCCAACACATCTCCAGCCGCCCCCCTCCTCCCTCCCGCTCTCAATCTTCCAGGCTGCGACCTGCTTCGCAGCCGGCACGTATTCGCCTTTCCGCCGAGCATCTGGCAAGCCGATGCCTTGCTTCCCGTCCGTCCGCGCATTGCGCACGTGACTGTGACAGCGCACGCCCTCTTTTCATTAGCCTCCTAAGTATTTTCCCTTGGTTTTCCCAATCCCGCCTTGCCACCGATGTTTGCTCTGATTATTCTTAGGCCACTAAGTATTTTTCAAGCAAAGCCAGAACGCCAGACCGGCCAGCGCCGGAGATGCGCTGGCCAGGAGCCCCCAAATGATGACGAAGGAAGAAAACGATCTGTTGTGCCGTGTAGAAGGCGATGCGCCGATGGGGCAGCTGATGCGCCGGCATTGGACGCCGGTCTGCCTGCTCGAGGAGGTGACGGAGCCCGATGGCGCGCCGGTGAAGGCGCGCGTGTTCGGCGAAGACCTGGTCGTGTTCCGCGACAGCGACGGCCGCGTCGGGGTGATGGACGAGTACTGCCCGCACCGCAGGGCATCACTGGTCTTCGGCCGCAACGAGGACGGCGGCCTGCGCTGCCTTTATCACGGCTGGAAGATGGATGTGGAGGGCAACGTGCTGGAGATGGTCTCCGAGCCCGCATCCAGCGGCATGGCAGAGAAGGTCAAGCACAAGGCCTATCCGGTCAAGGAATGGGGCGGCATGGTCTGGGCATACATGGGACCGGCGGACGCGGTGCCGGAATTCGTGCCGCCACGCTGGGCGCCGACCGAGGACACCCGCGTCAGCATCGCCAAGGTGCTGCTGCCTTGCAACTGGGCCCAGGTGCTGGAGGGTGCGATCGATTCCGCGCACAGCTCGAGCCTGCACAGCTCGGACATGGTGCCGGCGCGCGTGGACTGCGCCAAGGCAACCGACAGCCTGTGGCTGCGCCCTTCGACCGACAAGGCGCCGCGGCTGCAGGTGCAGCGCGGCGGCTACGGGTTCCGCTACGCCGCCATCCGCAGGCCGATCCAGCAGGCGCAGACGCATGACTATGTGCGCTCCACGGTCTTCGTCGCGCCGGCAACCGCGCTGATCCCGCCGAACAACCTCTACAACGTCGCCAACATCAATGTGCCGATGGACGACACCAACACGGCGTTCTACTTCATCGCCTGGGGCCATCCGGCGCAGACTCCTGAAACGGAGACGTGGCGCAAGTTCCTGCGCCAGACCGTCGGCGTGGACCTGGACGCGTACTACCGCCCGCTGCGCAACATCGACAACCGCTTCTGGCAGGACCGCCAGGCGATGAAGGCGGGCAACTTCACCGGGATTGCCGGCTTCCCGAACCAGGACGTCGCGATGTGGCTGACGATGGGCCCGATCGCCGACCGCAGCCATGACCGGCTGGGCGCGAGCGATCTCGCCATCGTCGAGTTCCGCAAGCAGATGCTGGATGCCGTCCGGGCGTTCCAGCAAGGCGGCGAAGCGATCGGCACGGGTGCCAATGCGATTCCCGCCGACGTCTGCGCGTTCCAGGCGGTGGTGCCGAAGTCCGATGACTGGCGTACGTTCAACGTGCAATACGTCTGGGCCGGCGGACCCGAACTGCCCGAGCTGGAGCCGTCGTACTCCGTCACGGCGTGAGGAGCACATCCCCCGCTGACCGCCACCCGCATTCCCCCGAGCCCCCACTCCATCACCGATGACCAAACTCCGCCTCTCCGTCGCCATGGGCGACTATGACCGTACCCGCGCGCTACTCGATGGCCGCGTCCAGATCGACGGCGTCGATCCCGTCTACATGACGCTCAACCCGGAGGAAATGTTCTTCCGCGCCATGCGCAGCCAGGACTTCGATATCAGCGAGCTGTCGTTCTCGAGCTACCTGGTCAAGCATGCGCGCGGCGACTGTCCGTACATCGCGGTGCCCGTCTTTCTCTCGCGGGCGTTCCGCCACACCTCCATCTACGTGCGCAAGGATCGTATCGGGCGTCCCCAGGACCTGAAGGGCTGCCGCATCGGCATTCCGGAGTACCAGCTCACCGCGATCGTGTGGGCGCGCGCGGTCCTGCAGGACGACTTTGGCATCCACCCGTCCGATGTGACCTGGGTACGCGGCGGCATCGATACGCCGGGGCGTCCGGAAAAGGTGAAGCTGCAGCTTCCCGCCGATGTCCGCGTGGAGGCCGCGCCCGAAGGCCGCACCATCTCCGAGCTGCTGGACAGCGGTGAGATCGACGGCTTTATCGCGCCGCGGCCCCCGGGCGCGGCGGCGCTGCGCAACGAGAACGTGGGCTGGCTCTTCGACGATCCGACCGCCGAGGCGAAAGACTACTTCCGGCGCACCGCCGTGTTTCCCATCATGCATGTGGTGGGCATCCGCAAGACCCTCGCCGAGGCGCAGCCGTGGTTGCCGGGCGCCGTCTTCAAGGCGTTCAGCCAGTCCAAGGCCCACGCGCTGGCGCAGCTGTCCGATACGTCCGCGACCAAGGTGACGATGCCGTTCGTGGAAGAGATGCTGAAGGCCGCCCGCGAGACGCTGGGCGAGGACTACTGGTCGTACGGCGTGCAGGCAAACCTGCGCACGCTGGAGACGTTCTCCCGCCATCACCATGGCCAGGGCCTGTCCGAGCGGCTGGTGCCGGTGGAGGAGATGTTCCACCCCGCCACCTACGAGTCCTACAGCATCTGACAAACGCGCGGGCGGGGCCATGCCGCGCCCGCGCACCTCCAGGAGCAAAGATGTTCGAGTACAACGAAACCCTTGAGCAGGCCCTGCGACGCAACGTCGACGACGCGCTGCGCGAGGACATCGGGCGCGCCGACTGGACGGCGCAGCTCGTGCCGGCGGCCAGGCGCGTGCAGGCGCGCGTGGTGGCGAAGGAAAACGCTGTGATCGCGGGCCAGCCGTGGTTCGACGCATGCGTGGCGCGGCTCGATCCGGACGCCCTGATCGCATGGCGGATTGCCGAGGGCGACGCCGTGCTGGCCGGCTCCGAGGTCTGCCGCATCACCGGTGACGCGCGGGCGCTGCTGTCCGCGGAGCGCCCTGCGCTGAATTTCCTGCAGACGCTGTCCGGCGTCGCCACCGTGACGCGCCGCTACATCGAGCGGATCGCCGGGGTGTCGCCCAATCCGAACGGCTGCGCGATGCTCGACACGCGCAAGACGCTGCCTGGCCTGCGCCTGGCCCAGAAGTACGCCGTCCGCGTGGGCGGCGGCGCCAACCATCGCCTGGGGCTGTGGGACGGCATCCTGATCAAGGAGAACCATATCGCCGCGGCCGGGGGCGTGCGCGAGGCGCTCGAACGCGCGGCGCAGCTCGGCGCCGATGTGCCGGCGCAGATCGAAGTGGAAGACCTGGAGGAGCTGGCGGCGGCACTGGCCGCCGGGGCCACCAGCATCCTGCTGGACGACTTCAGCCTCGACGACATGCGTCGCGCCTGTGCGCTGAACGCCGGGCGGGCGCAGCTGGAGGTCTCCGGTGGCGTCGACCTCAAATCGCTGCAGGCCATCGCCGCCACCGGCGTGGACCGGATCTCCAGCGGCAAGCTGACCAAGGACGTGCGCGCGATCGACCTGTCGATGCGCATCGTCGACTGACAGGAATGCGCATCATGACTACCACACCGCTCCATCCCGAGCCCCACGCAGATACGCCGATGCTGCTGCGCATCGCGCGCATCCAGGACGCCGCGCAAGGCATCCGCAGCTTTGAGTTCGTGCAGGCGGACGGCACCGAGCTGCCTCCGTTCACGCCGGGCTCTCACATCAAGGTGCAGGTGCCCAACGGCATGCTGCGCAAGTACTCGCTATGCAACGACCCCGCCGAGCGTCACCGCTACATGATCACCGTGAAGCGCGACGAACAGGGACAGGGTGGCTCGAAGAGCCTGTGCGACGATGCCAGCGAAGGCGACCTGATCCCGGTCGGCTTGCCCGACAATGCCTTCCCGCTGCTGGAGGACGCCAAGGCATTCGTCTTCATCGCCGGAGGCATCGGCATCACGCCGATTCTGTCGATGATCCGCAGCTTTGGCGAGCTTTCCACCGCAAAATGGCGGCTCTATTACTTCACGCGCTCGCCCGAGAGCACCGCCTTCCTGGACGAACTGCAGGCGCCCGAACTCAAGGGAAAGGTGAAGATCCACCACGATTTCGGCGATCCCGCCAAGGCCTTCGATCTGTGGCCGGTGCTCGAGCGTCCGAGCGACACCCACATCTACTGCTGCGGTCCGCGCGGCCTGATGGAGGCGGTGCGCGACATGTCGGGGCACTGGCCCGCCACCCGGATCCACTTCGAAAGCTTCAACGAGGGCGGCGGCGTGCGTGCCGACGACAAGCCGTTCGACGTGGTGCTCAGCCGCAGCGGGCAACGCTACGAAGTGCCGGTCGGCGCGAGCATCCTGAACGTGCTGCGCCAGCATGGCTGCAATGTGCCATCGTCCTGCGAGAGCGGCACTTGCGGCACATGCCGTACCGGGCTGGTCTCGGGCGAGGCGGACCATCGCGACATGGTGCTGATGCCGGAGGAGATGGACCACCAGGTGATGATCTGCGTCTCGCGGGCAAAGTGCGCCGAACTGGTGATCGACCTATGAGCGCCAACGCAACCCGGCAAGTGCGCCTGGGCGTGGTCGGGCTCGGCCGGGCCTTCTCGCTGATGCTGCCTACGTTCCTCGCGGATCAGCGCGTGCGCCTCGCCGCCGCCTGCGATCCCCGCGAGGCGGCACGCGTGCAGTTCGCGCGCGATTTCAATGCGCCCGTCTATGAGGACCTGGCGGCCATGGCGGCGTCGCCAGACCTTGACGCCATCTACATCGCGAGCCCTCATCAGTACCATGCTGCGCACGCGTGCCTGGCGGCGGAAAGCGGCAAGCACCTGCTCGTGGAGAAGCCGATGGCGATCTCGCTCGCGGAGTGCGACCGGATCATCGCGGCTTGCGAGCGCGGCGGCGTACGGATAATCGTGGGGCATTGCCACAGCTTCGATTCGCCATACCTGCACGCGCGGCAACTAATCGCGTCAGGGCGCTTCGGCGCAGTGCGCATGATTCACGCGCTGAACTACACCGACTTCCTGTATCGCCCGCGGCGCCCCGAGGAATTGCAGACGGAGGCCGGTGGCGGCGTGGTGTTCAGCCAGGCCGCGCACCAGGTCGACGTGGTGCGCTTGCTGGCAGGCGCGCCCGCCACACGTGTGCGGGCGACACTGGGCAGATGGGACCCGGCCCGGCCGACCGAGGGCGCCTATAGCGCCATGCTCTGGTTCGAGGACGGTGCCTACGCGTCGCTGACCTACAGCGGCTATGGCCGTTTCGACACGGACCCGTGGAACGGCGGCTTCAGCGAAATGGGATTCGCCACGCGCGAGGAGGACTACGGCCGCGCACGGCGCAAGCTGGCGTCGATCGGCTCGGCGCAGGCGGAGGCGCGCCTGAAGACGGATGGCACCTACGGCGGCCCGTCGTGGCAGGCCCCGGCCGGCACGGAACGCGCGCTCGCCAACCAGCACTTCGGGCCGGTCATCGTGAGTTGCGAACATGCCGATATCCGGCCGATGCCGGACGGCATCTGGATCTACGCCGACACGCAGCGCGAGCACATCCCCCTGCCGGCACCGGCGGTGCCCCGCTTCGAGGTCATCGACGAACTGGTCGACGCCGTCATCCATGGCCGCGACCCGCTCCATGACGGCGCGTGGGCGCGGTCCACGCTCGAGGTCTGCCTGGCGATGCTGACCTCGGCGCGCGAGGATCGGGACGTCACGCTCACGCGCCAGGCGAGGGCTTCGCCATATCCTGTCGACGTATCACCGGTCGCCTGAACCCATGGCTCGCCCAAGACCACCATCCGGGTAACCCCCGCGCAGCGAGCCCACGAATGCCGTCGTCAGAACGGCATCGCCAAGGGTCGCCGCATGCACTACGATCGTAAAGTGGAGACAACACATGAACCGCCCCCAAATCCGCCTAGCACGACGCAGGCTTTGCCTCAGCCTGGGCCTCGGCCTCACCGCAGCATTCGTTCCCGCATTGGCCATGGCCAGCACCGATGCCTGGCCCACCAAGCCCATCCGCTTTATCGTTCCCTACGCGCCCGGAGGCTTGCCTGACACCGTTGCGCGCGTTTTGTCCCAGCAACTCACCCAGCGCCTGGGCAAGCCGGTGGTCGTTGACAACCGGCCCGGCGCCAATGGCGTGGTCGCCGCCCAGGCGCTCATGACGAGCCCTGCCGACGGCTACACGTTCCTGGTGACCGACGGCTCGATGATGTCCATCAATCCGGCGATTTACAAAAACCTGTCGTATGAACCCAAGCGCGACTTCGTACCCGTCTCGCTTGCCGCCAGGTCCCCGCTCTTCCTCGCCGTCAATGCACGCGTTCCAGCCAACTCACTCAACGATTTCGTCGCGCTGGCAAAATCCAAATCTGGCACGCTCAACTATGGATCTTCCGGCATCGGCAGCACCCATCACCTGTCGATGGAAGCACTGAAAACCGCGCTCAAGCTGGATATCAAGCACGTACCGTTTCGTGGCTCCGGCCAGTCCGTTCCGGCTTTGATCGGGGACCAGGTCCAGGTGGTGTTTGCTGCCTTGCCGTCGCTGTCAGGCTTCGTCAAATCGGGCCAGGTCAAGATTCTCGGCACCAACTCCCTGCAGCGCTCCGCTCTTGCGCCTAAGATTCCGGCAATCTCCGAGGTGGTGCCAGGATACGACTTCGCTGTGACGGTCGGGTTGCTTGCCGCAAAGGGAACCTCGGACGCCGTGGTCAAGAAAATGGCCGACGCGGTTTCCGAGGCAGTCAAAATGCCCGAGGTGGTCTCGCAGTTCCACGTTGCCGGTATCGAACCCGTGGGAGGATCCAGTGCGGACTACGCGAAGGTCATTGCCGACGAGGCGGCTCGCTATGCGCAGACCATCAAGGTTGCGCATGTCGTGGCCGAGTAAGTAGCAAAGTCCATCCGACGCTATTCCTGAGCCTGATGACCAGGCTCAGGATTCACGCCTGCCGAGCGCTCTCGACAACACACCAGCCTCTGCAATCAGGAGCAGACGGCGCTGTGGCTACAGCGGCGCCGTTTTTCGATGGCGCGGATCGCGTCGCTGGATCGATCCGTATTTTCGGACCGAGTGTCTGTGTCACGCAGAGCGCCACCGTTTCGCCTGTGCTCTGCCAAAGATGCCGAAGGAAGGCTGCGCGACGTCGGCGATCTGATGTGCCGCCCATTGATCCCAAAGTGGAGAAAGCGTCTAATCATCCAGAGACAGGGACCTGAAGTGACGAGGTCTATATGCACTGCACAAACTGCGGTTCCGAGAACCCTCCTGACGCTAGGTTCTGCAAGGATTGCGGATCGCGACTGGGCCGACGCTGCCCGCACTGTGGCCACGACTCGGGTTCGGCCGACAGGTTTTGTACCGCATGCGGCGCATCGCTGATCTTACCGACTGTCGGCCCTTCTGATGGAAATCAGCCGACGACGGCGCCCGCTCCCATCGACTACACCCCACGCCACCTGGTCGAACGAATCCTGGCGCAGCAGGCGGCGATGGAAGCCAGGGGCGCGACCGCCGGCGAGCGCAAGACCATCACGGCGCTGTTCGCCGACATGGCGGGCTCCACGGCGCTGATCCACGACTTGGACCCGGAAGAAGCACGCCGACTGATCGATCCCGTGATCGCCCTGATGATGGAGGCCGTGCACCACTACGAAGGCTATGTCGCCAAGTCGCTGGGCGACGGCATACTGGCCCTGTTCGGTGCGCCCATCGCGCATGAAGATCACCCGCAGCGCGCGCTGTATGCGGCGCTGCGGATGCAGGAAGCGATGCGCCGCCACAGCGACCGCATCCGCCTGGAGCAAGGCATACCGCTCCAGATCCGGGTGGGCATCCACACCGGTGAGGTGGTGGTGCGGTCCATCCGCCGGGACGACCTGCATACCGACTACGATCCGGTAGGACACACGATCAACATCGCCTCGCGGATGGAAAGCATCGCCACGCCGTCTTCCATTCTGGTCAGCGAGGCGACCTGCAAGCTGACCGAGGGGTATTTCGACTTCAAGGCCCTGGGCGCGACCCAGGTGAAGGGCGTTCGGGAACCGCTTGCCGTGTATGAGGTGCTGCGCCTGGGCGTGTTGCGCACACGTCTGCAGGTGGCGCAACACCGCGGCCTGGCGCGGTTTGTAGGCCGCGAGGGCGAGCTGGCGCAATTGCGTGACGCGCTGGAGCAGGCCAAGGCGGGACACGGGCAGATCGTGGGCGTGGTCGGCGAGGCCGGGGTCGGCAAGTCACGGCTGTTCCACGAGTTCAAGGTGCTGTCGCAGCGAGGCTGCATGGTGCTGGAGACCTTCTCGGTGTCGCACGGCAAGTCGTTCGCGTACCTGCCACTGATCGACCTGGTGAAGAATTATTTTCAGATCGAGCCGCTCGATGATGAGCGCAGGTGCCGCGAGAAGGTCGCTGGCAGGATGCTGATGCTGGACCGCACACTGGAAGAGCTGCTGCCTTACCTGCTCTTCCTGCTCGGCATCAGCGAGCCGGGTTCGGCATTACCGAACATGGATCCCCGCATCCGGCGCCAGCGCACGTTCGACGCGATCACGCGCCTGCTGGTCCGCGAGAGCCACAACCAGCCGCTCGAGTTGATCTTCGAGGACCTGCAATGGCTGGACAGCGAGACCGAGGCGTTCCTGGATGTCCTCGCCAGCCACCTGCCAGGTGCCAGGATCCTGCTGCTGCTCAACTATCGGCCCGAGTACCGGCATGGCCGGCACCAGCAGGACGCCTATACCGAGCTCCGGCTCGATTCGTTGGGCCAGGCCGAGGCCCAGGAACTGCTCGCCGCGCTGCTTGGCGACGATCCCGCGCTGATGCCGCTCAAGCGGCTCATCCTGGACAAGACCGAGGGCAATCCCTTCTTCATGGAGGAAGTGGTGCAGACCTTGTCCGAGGAGAAGGCCCTGCTCGGCGAACCTGGCCACTACCGCATCGAGCAGACCCCTATCGCGCTGCATATTCCCACCACGGTCCAGGGCGTGCTGGCTGCCCGCATCGACCGGCTGCCCCGCCCCGAGAAGGACTTGCTGCAGAGCCTTGCCGTGATCGGCAAGGAGTTTTCCCTGAGCCTGATCCAGCGCGTGGTCTCCCAGCCGGAGGAACAATTGCAGCCGCTGCTGGCCAGGCTGGAGGCCGGCGAATTCATCTACGAGCGGCCTGCATTCCCGGATACGGAGTACATGTTCAAGCATGCGCTGACCCAGGAAGTCGCCGGCAGCTCGCTGCTGACCGAAGAGCGCACCGCGCTGCACCAACGCACGGCGCAGGCGATCGAAGCCCTGTTCCGGCATCAGCTGAAGGATCACTACAGCGAGCTGGCCCGGCACTACAGCCTGAGCGGCAACGAACCGAAGGCCGTCGAGTACCTGCAGTGTACCGGCCAGCAGTCGGTACAGCGCTCCGCGTACCACGAAGCGATCCGCCACCTGAATGCCGCGCTGGAATTGCTCCAGCGCCAGCCCGATTCGCCCGAACGCGCACGCCAGGAACTCACGCTGCGCCTTGCCATCGGGCCGGCGCTGATCGCCGCCAGGGGCTTTGCCTCGTCCGAGGTCGAAGCCACTTACAGCCGTGCCCTGGCGCTGTGCGGCGAGGTCGGGGAGACCCCACAGCTCTTTCCCACGCTAGTCGGTTTGCGCACGTATTTCTCCCTGCGCGCCGAGCATCGCAAGGCTTACAAGCTGGGCAAGCAACTGCTTGCGCAGGCCAGGAAGACGCAGGACCCGGAGCTCTTGGGCGAGGCCCATGTCTCGCTCGCCACGACCTTGTATTACTGTGGAAAATTCAGGACCTCCGATGGCCACCTGCGAGATGCGCTCGCCCTCTACGGCGCCGAACCGGATCATGTCCACGTGAATATGCATGGCGTCGATCCGGAGTCACGGGCGCTATCCTTTTCGGCATTGGTCCTGTGGAATCTCGGCTATCCGGACCAGGCCTGCAAGCGAGCACAGAATTCGCTCACGCTGGCCCGGCAGCTGTCCCATCCCTTCAGTCTCGCGCATTCCCTCTGCCTGGCGGCCGAGCTGCACCAGTTCCGCTGCGACCCAAGGCTCACGCTGGAGTGCGCCGACGCGGCCATCGCGCTCTCAAGCGAGCAGGGCTTCCCCGTGTGGCTTGCCTGGTCGACCGTCCTGCGCGGTTGGGCGCTGGCCGAGCAAGGGCAGCATGAGGAAGGCATCGCGCAGATGCGCCAGGGGCTGGCGGCGTACCACGCCACCGGTGCGGCGCTGGGACATTCGCACTTCCAGGAACTGCTGGCGCAAATCTACGCACGCATGGGACAGGTCGATTCAGCTCTGGACGCGCTAGCCGAAGCGGAAGACGCGGTGCAAAGGACCGGGGAGCACTATTGCGAAGCTGAGTGGCATCGGATCAAGGGCGAGATGATCCTTCATGGCTGCCGTTCCGATGGCCTTCTGCCTGAAGATGACGCGCAAGCGTGTTTTCACCAGGCGATCGCGGTAGCCCGCAGGCAGCATGCCAGGTCGCTGGAGTTGCGGGCCTCACTAAGCCTTGTGCGGCTCTGGCTGCACCAGGGCAGGCCCGAGCCGGCCAGGCAACTGCTTGACCAGATCCGCAGCGCGTTTACCGAGGGGCTGGACAGCGCGGACATGCGCGACGTCGTGGCAGCATGCCGTTGATGACCATGACTGCGACTGCTGCGGCAACGGTACCGCCGCCGCATGACCGGCAACGTCCCGCTGTCGCTCCGTCACGCTCTGATGACATGCGGCACCAGGCGTGGATCTATCAGGATACTCAGCGCTGGGTAGCCGACGGGTCGGCCAGCGCCGTCAACGGGCCCTGCATCCGGTAGAACGCCTTGTCCGCGGCGGTGAAGAATGCCATGGAGCGGCCGCGCACGAAGTCGTCGACATGCACCACGGTCGCGCCATCAGCTTCCTGCCACGAGATCGCATACACGCCCTCCGAGATTTCCTGCCACGCGCAACGGGCCTCGCCAGTCGCTCCGGCGTAGGGGCCGGCGACGATCGCGTAGTGGATCGACTCGCCATCCTCGGAGTAGATGTTGTGCGCCGACAGGCCGTCATAGTCGACGCGGAAGCTGCGCCCGGCGAAGAGCGGCTTCTGGGGAGTGGAATTCGTGTTCATCGGATGGCTACCGGATTGATGTTGACCTGCATGGCGAACGGCAGGGTCGCCGCCAGGGAGATTTTCGCCAGTGTTTTCATTCTGAATCTCCTGATTTCCACTCAGGCCGCCTTGGCGGCCAGTGCGGGATAGTCGGTCAGCCCGCGTGCGCCACCACCAAACAGCGTGTCGCGGTCGTGGGGGTTGAGCGTCGCGCCAGCGCGCAGGCGCTCCGGCAGGTCGGGGTTGGCAACGAACGGCCGGCCGAAGGCAATCAGATCGGCCCATCCCTCGTTCAGCGCGGCTTGCGCACGTTCCGCGGTGTACTTGCCGGCGTAGATCAGCGTGCCCCGATACACCTCGCGCAGCCGCTGCTTGAATGCGGCGGGCATATGCGGTGCATCGTCCCAGTCGGCCTCGGCGATATGGATGTAGCCCACGCCCAGCTCGCCGAGCAGCTTTGCCGCGGCAGCATAGGTGGTTTCCGGATCGGCGTCGACGCAGCCATTGAGCGTGGTCAGCGGCGCCAGGCGGATACCAACCCGGTCCTTGCTGCCCGTGCCCTCGATCAGCGCCTGCGTCACCTCGCCCAGGAAACGCAGGCGGTTTTCGAGCGGGCCGCCATATACGTCGGTACGGTTGTTGGCTTCCGAGTCGATGAACTGGTTGACCAGATAGCCGTTGGCCGCGTGCAGTTCCACACCGTCGAAGCCAGCCGCCATCGCGTTGCGCGCGGCCTGGCGGAATTCGTCGACGATGGCGTGGATCTCTTCCACCTTGAGCGCGCGCGGCTGGGATGCCTGCACGAAGCCCGGCTTGCCATCCTGTTCGGCAACGAACACGTTCACACCGTGCGCCTGGATGGCGGACGACGACACCGGCGCGTGGCCATCGAGCAGACTGATATGGCTCAGGCGGCCCACGTGCCAGAGCTGCGCGAAGATGCGCCCGCCCGCTTCATGCACGGCAGTGGTGACCTTGCGCCAACCGGCGACCTGCGCCGGCGTGTGGATGCCGGGCGTCCACGCATAGCCCTTGCCGAGCGGCGAAATCCAGGTGCCCTCGCTGACGATCAGGCCGGCACTGGCGCGTTGCGCGTAGTACTCGGCCATCAGTTCGTTCGGCACGTCGTCAGGCTGGCCTGCGCGCGAGCGCGTCATCGGCGGCATCACGATGCGGTTGGGCAGCGTGAGGGCACCCAGCGAATGCGGCTGGAACAGCGGATTGCGTGTATCGGGCATCATGGCCTCCTCAGTCCCAGGCCGGGGCCAGGCCCTCGGGGCTGACCTCGCGGCCGTTGCGCTCCAGCGCGGCGATCTGCGCCATGTCGTCGGCGTCGAGCTTCAGGTCGCGCGCCAGCAGGTTGCTGGCCAGGTTCTCGCGCTGGGTCGACGACGGAATCACCGCATAGCCGAGTTGCTGCGCCCATGCCAGCGCAACCTGCGCGACGGTGGCGTGGTGCTTGTTCGCGATCTGCGCCAGCACCGGGTCCTTCAGCACCTTGCCATAGGCCAGCGTCATGTACGACGTCACGGCGATGCCCTGCTCCTGCAGGAACGCGGTGAGCTTGTGGTTCTGCAGATAGGGGCTCAGTTCGATCTGGTTGGTGGCGATTTCGCCCTTGCCAACCGCATCGATCGCCTGCTTCGTCAGCGCGATATTGAAGTTGGAAACACCGATCTGCCGCGTCAGGCCCAGCGCCTTGGCTTCGGCCAGCGCCGCCATGTACTCGGGCAGTTCCACGCCATTGCCCGGCGCCGGCCAGTGGATCAGGGTCAGGTCGACGTAGTCGGTGCGCAGCTTGTCCAGGCTTTCGCGCAGGCTTGGCACAAGCTTGTCGGCGGCGTAGTTCGCCGTCCAGATCTTGGTGGTCACAAACAGTTCATCGCGCTTCACACCGGCCTCGGCGATCGCCTGGCCGACGTCGGCCTCGTTGCCATAGATCTGTGCCGTATCGACGGCGCGATAGCCCAGGTCCAGCGCGTTGCGCACCGAATCGATCACGGCCTGGCCGGTCAGGCGGAAAGTACCAACGCCAAACGAAGGAATGCTCATGGTGCAACTCCTATGAAGGAAATTCGAATGCACGCAGTTTGCCGCCCTTACCTTTGCGGATAAAGCCGTGTATAAGGGAAATTCATTTGATTTTAAATCAACAATGAAGACGACCATCGACGAACTGCTGGCCTTTGCTGCCGTGGTGGACACCGGCTCGATCACGGCGGCCGCCGAGCAGCTCAAGCTGACGGTCTCCGCCACCAGCCGCACCCTGGGCCGGCTGGAGGAGAAGCTGCAGACCACGCTTCTGCGGCGAACCACGCGGCGGCTGGAGTTGACCGAGGAAGGGGCGGCATTCCTGGAACACGCCCGCGCAATCGTGGCGATGGTCGACGAGGCGGAAGAGCAGATCGCGGCGCGTCGCATGCGGCCGGTTGGGCGCTTGCGGGTGGATGCGGCAACGCCGTTCATGCTGCATGTGATCGTGCCGCTACTGGAGGGCTTTTGCGCCAGCTACCCGGAAGTGGAACTGGAACTCAACTCGAACGAAGGCATCATCGACCTGATCGAAAAGCGGACCGATGTGGCGTTCCGCATCGGCCAGCTAAAGGACTCCACGCTGCACGCGCGCCCCATCGGCACCAGCCGAATCCGCATCCTTGCCAGTCCCGACTACCTGAAGCGCCACGGCACGCCCACCAAACCGGCGCAGCTCGCGCAGCATGCGCTGCTGGGCTTCACCCAGCCGGAATCGCTGAACGACTGGCCGCTGCGCGACGACGACGGCAGCGTGATGCATATCAAGCCAACCATCGCCTCGTCCAGCGGCGAGACCCTCAGGAGCCTGGCCCTGAACGGCCAGGGCATTGTCTGCCTGTCGGACTTCATGACGCGCGACGATCGGCAGGACGGGCGACTGGTGCAACTGTTTGCGAAACAGACCCTCGATGTGCGCCAGTCGATCAACGCGGTCTACTATCGCAACACCGCGTTGGCGTCCCGCATCACCTGCTTCGTCGAATATGTGGTCAAGGTGCTCGGCCAGAAGCCGTTCGAGAGCTAGTGGCACCGGTCCGTATCAGACGCGATCGACCGGCAGCGGCGCGTTCGCGGCCACCAGGTGCTGCTCACGCAGTTCGCGCCAGAAATCGGCGGGAATGACTTCCTTCAGCGCGGCCACGTCCTCGGCGATGCGCTCCGGCCGGCTCGCGCCCGGGATCACGGCCGCCACCACCGGGTTCGCCAGCACGAACTGCAGGGCCGCCGCCTTGATGCTGACGCCGTGGCGCTGCGCGACCGCTTTGATGCGCTCTACCCTGGCGATGATCTCGGGCGGCGCCTTCTGGTATTCGAAGTGCGCGCCTCCGGCCAGGATGCCGGAACTGTACGGACCACCGACGACAATCCCGGTCTTGCGTTCCGCCGCCTTCGGCATCAGGCGCTGCAACGCGCGCTCGTGCTCGAGCAGCGAATATCGGCCCGCGAGCAGGAATCCGTCCGGCTGCGCTTCGGCGAGATCCAGCGTCAGTTCGATCGGCTCGACGCGGTTCACGCCCAGGCCCCAGGCCTCGATCACGCCCTCCTCGCGCAGGCGGGTCAGCACGCGGAAGGCACCCTTGCGCGCGGTCTCAAAGTACGACAGCCATTCATCGCCATAGAAGTCCTGGGCAATGTCGTGGACCCACACAAAATCGAAGCGGTCGGTCTTCATCCGCTTGAGGCTGTCCTCGATGGAGCGCAGCGTGCCGTCGGCCGTGTAGTCGACGACGAGCTTGTTCGGGCGGCCAGCCGCAAACAGTCCGCTTTTTTCGCCCAAGGCCCGCGCACTGGCGTCCTCGACTTCGTCCAGGATCAGGCGGCCGACCTTGGTGCTGAGCACGAATTCGTCGCGCTTGTGTCGGGACAGCGCCTCACCCAGCCGGATTTCGGCCAGGCCCGCGCCATAGAACGGCGCCGTGTCGTAGTAGCGCACGCCTTGCGCCCAGGCCGCGTCCACGGTGGCCTGCGCTTCCGCTTCCAGGATGTCGCGGAACATGTTGCCCAGTGGCGCCGTACCAAAGCCGAGCACGCTGCCGGCCAGTTTGTCCTTGATGTCCATGACTGCTCCAATTGCAAAATATGTTTGGGGTGAAGGCAGTCTAGGGTTGCCAATTAAGTCTGTCCAAGACAAAATTTGCCGAACTTGAGTCCCAACAGGTCTTAAATGTTAGATATCCGCCAACTTCATTATTTCGTGGCCGTCGCCGAGGATGAGCACGTCGGACGTGCCGCCGAGCGGCTGCATATCTCCCAATCGCCACTTAGCCGGCAGATCGCCCAGCTTGAAGAGAAACTCGGGGTGACGCTGTTCGAGCGCTCGCAGCAACGAATCCGCCTGACCCGCGACGGCCGCACGTTCCTGGCCGAGACCCGCGCATTCCTGACGCATGCCAACCGGCTCGAATCGCTGGCGCGACGGCTTGGCCGCGGCGACGAAGGCGGGCTGTGCATCGGCTACCTGGAATATGCGATGCATTCGGGCGTGCTGCCGAATGCCTTGCGCGAACTGCGCGACAGCCGGCCTGCGGTGCATATCGCGCTGTACAACCAGCAGTCGGACGTTCAACTGGAGGGGCTGCGCCAGCGCAGCCTCGACATCGCACTCGTCTGCGAGCCGCCGCCACCTGACGATCCAGACCTCGAGGCTGCCCAGGTGCTCAATGATCCGATGCTGCTGGCGCTGCCCGAGGGGCATCCGCTGGCAGTGGCGCAACGGATCACCCCGGAAGATCTCGCTGCGCAGAAGTGGATCGGTGTCATGCACAGGGAAAGCGCGCTACGGCATGACACGTTCATCGCGGCTTGTGCGAAGGCCGGCTTCACGCCGACGATAACGATGGAGGCCACGGAACCGCTGGCGGCCCTTGGCCTGGTCGCCGCGGGACTCGGCGTCACCACGATCCAGCAAAGCCTGCGCCACCAAGCGCCGGCGGGTGTGGTACTGCACGATTTGTCGTGGCTCAACTATCGGACGCCTTTATGGGCGGCCTGGCACAAGATCAACCTGAGGCCCCTGGTGGAGATCTTTCGCAAGACGTTGGTACCGGCAAGCGGCGAGATACCCGATCTCACGCCGCAGGAGGCGGGCTGACGCTCCCTCTAAACATGCGCATTGTCATGCTGGCCTAGGCTTATCGAGCTGCCCGGCGGGCCGCAAACGGAGCGGCCGTGAATTCACCTACATGGGGACAGGCCCTATTCCCATGGCCCGGCACGAATGCTATCGTGCAGCGGCTTGCCGGTGCCACAGCACCCCGCATGCCGGCAAGGCGTCTACAGGATTGCGTACCCCCGATATGTCGAGACAGATTCCCCCACTCAACCCGCTCAGGGCGTTCGAAGTGGCTGCCCGGCATCTGAGCTTCACGCGGGCCGCGGAGGAATTATTCGTCACGCCGTCGGCAGTCAGCCACCAGATCAAGGCACTGGAAGAAAGCCTTGGCGTGCAGTTGTTTATCCGCGAGGCCAAGGCGCTGGTCCTGACACCCGCCGGCACCGCCTACCTGCCCAGCGTGCAGCTGGCCTTCAAGCAGCTCGCCGATGCCACGCACCGCCTGCATAGCAAGGACCGCCCCGCGCTGAAGGTCAACATGCCGCCCACGTTCGCGGTCAAATGGCTGATCCCGCGCATGGACCGCTTCATGAAGGCGCACCCGGATATCGACCTGAAGGTGTCCACCTCGAACCATCGCATCGACTTCGAGCGCGACGATTTCGACATGGCGATCCGCTATGGCCGCGGCGATTACCCCGGCCTGCACTGCGAGCTTTGCATGGCGGTCGAAGTCATCCCCGTGTGCAGCCCGGCGCTGCTGCAAGGTTCTCTGCCGCTCGAAACGCCGTCCGACCTGAAGCACCATACGCTGCTGCACGACGACAGCACGTATACGGACGTGAGCAACCCCGACTGGGCAATGTGGCTTGAGCACGCCGGCGTGACCGATGTCGATGCCAGCCGCGGGCCGTCGTTCTGGCCAAGCCACCTGGTCATCAACGCCGCGCTTAATGGCCTGGGCGTGGCGCTGGTCAAGAAGAACTGGATCGAGCAGGACCTGGCCGAAGGCCGGCTGGTGCGATTGTTCGAAGCGATCCGGCTGCCGGTCGAATTCTCTTACTTCGTGGTCTTCCCGAAGGAGAGGCTGGAGGATCGTCGCATCCGCAGCTTCACTGACTGGATCCGCGCGGAAGTGTCGGCGGACCAGCAGCAGCCGGCCCCCGTCTGAGCGCAGCTTGCGGGGCGCGTCCCGCAAGCTGCCCGTGCCCGCCGCACCGGACAGGCAAACAGCGCGGCTTCAGGCCACGGCCGGCATCGACGCCGTCTTCTTCTGCACGCGTGCGCGCAAACGCTCGACATCGACAATGAAGCGGCGATGCGTGCCGCTGCAAACCCGCTCCACCGCATCGTCGGCGGTCACGCTAAATGTGACACTGCGGCCGTCGACGGCCGTGATCTCGGCATGGATGCGCACCTCGCCGCCCAGCGGCGTGGCACCGGTGTGTTGCACCGAGACCTCCGCGCCGACCGAGCTTTCACCGTCATCGAGAAAGCCTTGCACGAAGTCGAGGCAAGTCTGCTCAATGTCGCGTACCAGCTCGGGCGTGGCGTAGATGCGCAGGCTTTCGCCGAGAAAATCTATGGTGCGCTGGCGGTCGACCGTCAGCGTGCGCGCGCAGGTCGCGCCCGGTTGCAATCCGTTCTTCATCAGGGGTTCCTTTCAGGTTTATGGACGAAGCCG
The DNA here is from genome assembly GCF_000219215.1 of Cupriavidus necator N-1. Taxonomy (NCBI): domain Bacteria; kingdom Pseudomonadati; phylum Pseudomonadota; class Betaproteobacteria; order Burkholderiales; family Burkholderiaceae; genus Cupriavidus; species Cupriavidus necator. The sequence goes on from NC_015723.1 coordinate 2,308,837, forward strand.
CCCGGCCCGCCGCAGCGCGAGCCGGGCGGGTGGCGGATCCTTGTGATGCACTGCTACAGGCGATAGAAGCGCGCGGCGTTGTCGTGCCACAGCGCGCGCTGCTGTTCGGGTGAATAGACGGCGATGGCGGCGCGGAAGCCTGCGACGATGGTGTCGTAGCTCGCCACGAGGCTGTCCACGGGATAGTTGCTGGCGAACATGCAGCGCTCCGTGCCGAAGATGGCGATGGCATCGCGGATCACGGGCACGTTGTCGGCCTGCGTCCACGGCTTGCCCGGCAATCCCAGGCCAGAGATCTTCACGGCAACATTGGGTTGCCTGGCCAGCTCGGCCATCGCGGCGCGCCAGCCGGCCAGGCCGGCTTCACTGCGGTCAGCCGGCAACCCGGTATGGTTCAGGATCAGCTGCGTGCCCGGGAAATCCCGTGCCAGTGCTGCCGCCTGATCCATGTTCCACCACGGCGCCTGCAGGTCGAAGGACATGCCATGGCGAGCAAGCAAGGCATAGCCTCGCCGCCAGCGCTCATCGTCCATCGAGCCCGGCACGCCGCGCCGCGCGTCCTCGCGCCGCGCCGCGGTCACGGGCTTGTTGCGGATGCCGCGCATCATGGCGTAGGCGGCATGCCCCGCCAGCACTCCATCGACATCGCCTCGGTCAAGCTGGGCATGGCCGACAATCACCGTTGGCCGGCCTGTCTGCGCGGCGAGCTGCGTCAGCCACGCGGTCTCGTCGCCAGGATTGGCGCGCGCCCATTCGGCTTCCACGTGCACCGTCTTCACCGGCGCGCAGCCAGCCGTGTCACGGGCAAGATCCTCCGGAAGATAGTTCCTGCGCAGCGCCGAGTAATCGCCATAGCGGAAGTTCGGCACGGTTTCGTCCTGCAGCCACGGGTAAGGGTTGCGCGCCAGGTTCCAGAAATGCTGGTGTGCATCGATAAAAGGCTCGACGGGCGCCGCGCTCTCCGCAGGTGTGTCGCGCATGGGCCTACTCCCTGACGCTGATGCGGCTGGCGAGCTGCTTGAACTGCGCCGACTCCTTCACCATGGCGGCCTGCAGCGTCACGTCATCGGCATAGGTGTCGGTGCTGAAGTGCAGCTTCTCCAGCGTCTGGCGCATCACCGGCTCCTGCACGGATTTCGCAATCGCCGTCTTCAGTACCGCAATCACCTCGGGCGGCGTGCCCTTTGGCGCCGAGATGCCGCGCCAGATCCCCATCGACAGGTCGATATTGCGCTCCTTCAGCGTTGGCACGTTCTCGAAGCCGCCGACCCGCTTGTCCGCCATCACCGCCAGCACCTTGAGCTTGCCCGCGGCCACATGCGTGAAGACCTCCGCCGTACTGACCGTGACCGCATCGATATGCCCGCCCAGCAGCGCGAGCGTAGCGGGAGCGCCGCCGGCATAGGGAATGTGGTTGAATTTCGCGCCGGTCTTGTCCGCCAGCGCGGCGGCTGCCATATGCCACGCGGAGCCCTGCCCTGCGTTACCCACGCGGATATTGGCGTCCGGCTTGCGCGCATCGGCGACGAACTGCTCGATCGTGGTCCACGGCGCATCGGCCCGTACCGCCACGGCGGCCGGGTCCGCGTTCAGGCGAGCGACGGGGATCAGGTCCTGGTAAGTGAACTTGGCCAGCCCGAGGTAGTTCAGGAAGGTCAGCTCGCTGGACGACAGCACCAGCTTGTAGCCATCCGGCTTCGCGTGAACCACTTCGCCCAAGCCTACCGCGCCGGTGGCGCCCGGCTTGTTGATGACGACGATCGGCTGCGGCAGGTGCCTGGCGGCCGCGGCGGACAGCGCGCGCGCCACCACGTCCGCCCCGCCGCCTGCCTGCCACGGCACAATCAGTTCGATGCGCCGGCTAGGGTATGTTTCCGCACTCGCCGTGGCTGTACCGCCCAGCAGCCCCAGTACCACGGCCGCCGGCATCGCCCAGCGCCGCATTAGCGAACGTGACATCGTCATGGTTGTCTCCTGTCTTTTATCGGTATAGATGATGACCGCGGTGCGCTCAGGCGGCACCGCGTTCCAGTTCCTGTGCGCGGGCCGGTGCGCCGAACGCCCCCTGCGCACGCAGCCGCGTGACGGTGGCCGCGTCCAGGCCGAACTCGCCCAGCACCTCATCGGTATGCTGGCCCAGCAACGGCGCCGGATAGCGCACCTGCTGCGGCGTGCCGCTCAGCTTGACCGGGAACCCCAGCGCCTTGACCCGCCCTTCGACCGGGTGATCGATCTCCAGCACCATGTCCCGCGCCACCGCCTGTTCGCTGGCCAGCGCTTCGTCGTAGGTGAAGATCGGTGCCGCCGGCACACCAGCCGCCAGCAGCGCATCCACCCACTCCGCCGCCGGCTTGCGCGCGAATTCTGCCTCAATTTCAGGAATCAGCGCGGCGCGGTTGCGGATGCGGGCGGCGTTGTCGGTAAAGCGCGGATCGGCAAGCAGGTCGGGCCGCTCGATGACCTCGCACAGCGCGGCCCACAGCTTGGGGTTGGCCGCGCCGATGACAAAGTGCCGGTCGGCGGCGCGCACAGCCTGGTACGGCGCACTCATGCGGTTGGCGCTGCCGATCGGTACCGGCACGGCGCCGGTGCCCCAAAACTCGGCCGACTCCCATACCGACAACCCCAGCGCCGTCTCGAACAGCGACGCATCCACATATTGTCCCTGTCCGGTATGCTCGCGCCCCATCAGCGCGCTCAGGACGCCATAGGCAGTGAACAGCCCGGCCCCCAGGTCGGCGATCGGCACGCTAGCCTTGACCGGCGGCGCGTCCGGATGGCCCATCACGCTCATCACGCCTGACATGGCCTGCGCGATCAGGTCCAGCCCCGGGCGTCGCGACCACGGTCCGGTCTGGCCGAAGCCGGAGATGCTCGCGTAGACCAGGCGCGGGTTAATCTCGCGCAGCACCGCATAGTCGATCTTCAAACGAGCGGCCACGCCCGGGCGGTTGTTTTCCACCAGCACGTCGGCGCCGCGCACCAGTTCATAGAAAGCCTCCAGGCCGGCCGGGTTCTTCAGGTCAATCTCGACACTGCGCTTGTTACGGTTCAGCGCCAGGAAGCCGCCGCTGTCATCGCCCTTGAGCCGGAAACCCATTGACTTGCGGGTCTGGTCGCCGGCACCCGGCGCTTCGACCTTGATAACATCGGCGCCCATGTCGCCCAGCAGCATGCAGCAGAACGGACCCGCCATGATCTGGCTGACGTCCAGGACCTTGATTTTCGATAACGGCAAATTCATGGATACCACCTGAGGTTGAGGCAGCCGCATGGGAATGACGGTGCCACGGTGCTTGGAAAAAAGGTGCTTTCAACGGCCCACGAATTGCGGCCGGGTCTTGTCGATAAAGGCGCGGTGGCCGATACGGAAATCCTCGGTATCGAAGCAGACATAGGACTCGGCATGCTCTTCCGGACGCAGCGGCGTGGGGTCCGACAACCGGCGCACGAACTGCTTGTGCCAGCGCGCCACCAGCGGCGCGCCGGCGGCAATGCGGCGTGCTGTCGCGTAGGCTTCGTCAGGCACCGCCTCATCCGCCACCACTCGGTTGACGAGGCGCTTTTCCAGTGCCTCCGCAGCATCGAACACGCGGCCTTCCAGCACGATCTCCAGCGCGGTCGCCGGCCCCGCAAGCGCCACCAGCCCGCCCAGTTCGCCATACGACATCACCAGTCCGAGCCGGTTGACCGGCACGCCGAAGCGGCTTGACTCGCCGCAGATGCGCAGGTCGCACATCGAGGCGATCTCCAGCCCGCCGCCGACGCACGCGCCCTGGATCAGCGCGATGGTCGGGTGCCGGCATTCGGCGATGGCGCGCATGGTGGCGTTGGTGATCTCGCCATACTGCTGCGCCTGCGCCGCGTTGGCGCGCATGGTGTCGAACTCGGCGATGTCCGCGCCGGCGGCGAAGGCCTTGTCGCCGGCGCCGCGCAGCACCACGCAGCGCAGCGTGTCGTCGGCAGACAGGCCCTGAATGGCTTCGGTCAGGCCCTGCCACATGGATAGGTCCATGGCATTGAGCTTGTCCGGGTTATTCAGCGTGATGGTGGCGACCTGGGCGTCGCGCTCGATCAGGATCGGTTGTCTCATGGTTGTCGTTGGTGTGGAGGAGGCCCGGCATGTGCGGGCGGTGGTCCGGAATCCGGCTGGTCTGCGCCAGTCTAGGGCCCGCGTCGCGCGCCGCAAAACGAGAAAATCTCAGCGCCGTTTCAAGAAAAACTAGGCATTCGTTGCTGTGAATTTTTCTTGGGCTCCCTTCAAGTAAATCCACGTTGTTACCTGCGGGCCTTGTTTCTAGACTTCGTCACCAATGCAGCCGGCCCGCCTGCGGCGCCCGGCACACCACACACAGCACGGAGACAAGATGGCCCTCATCAACTACATCACCCAGATCCAGATCGACTTCGGCGCGATCGGGCTGCTGGCCCAGGAATGCGAACGCATCGGCATCACGCGCCCGCTGGTGGTCACCGACGCCGGCGTCAAGGCCGCGGGCATCGTCCAGCGCGTGCTGGAGCAGCTGCGCCCTGGCAGCGAAGCCGTGATCTACGACGGCACGCCGTCCAACCCGACCGAAGCCGCCATGCGCGAAGCCGTGCGCCTCTATGGCGACTACCGCTGCGACGGCATCATCGCGGTGGGCGGCGGCTCGCCCATCGACCTGGCCAAGGGCGTGGCAGTGTGCGCCACGCACGACGGCCCGCTGCGCCAGTTCGCCGCGATCGAAGGCGGCGTGGCGCGGATCACGCCTGCGACCGCGCCGGTGATCGCCATCCCCACCACTGCCGGCACCGGCAGCGAAGTCGGCCGCGGCGCGGTGCTGATCCTCGACGACGGCCGCAAAGTGGGCGTGCTGTCGCCTTACCTGGTGCCGCGCGTGGCGATCTGCGATCCCGAGCTGACCCTGGGCCTGCCGTCGATGCTGACCGCGGCCACCGGCATGGATGCCATCGCGCATTGCCTGGAGACCTTCATGGCGCCGGCCTTCAACCCGCCGGCCGACGGCATCGCGCTGGATGGCCTGCGCCGCGCCTGGCTACATATCGAACGCGCGCGGCGCGATCCACAGGACCGTGCCGCACGGCTGGCGATGATGAGCGCGTCGATGCAGGGCGCGTTGGCGTTCCAGAAAGGCCTGGGTTGCGTGCACAGCCTGAGCCATGCGCTCGGCGGGCTGATGCCAACGCTGCACCACGGCACCCTGAACGCGGTGCTGCTCCCGGCGGTGATCCGCTTCAATGCGGACGCGCCGTCGATGCAGGCAGAGGCCAAGCTGGAGCGCATCGCGCAGGCCATGGGCCTGCCCGACGCCGGCGCCATCGGCGCGGCCATCACGGACATGAACCAGCGCCTGGGCCTGCCGGCAGGCTTGCGGCAGATGGGTGTGGACCCTGCCCTGTTCCCCCGCGCGATCAACTACGCGCTGGCCGACCATTGCCACAAGACCAACCCGCGCGTGGCCAGCGCCGAAGACTACACGGCAATGCTGCAGGCCTCTCTGTAGATCGCGCGAAACACCCGCCCCCGCACGGGGCAGCACAGAGCCCGGCATACCCGACCGGGCCGCATGACAAACCAGGAGACACCATGAAACACGTTATCCCGCATATCGTGCTGGCGGCGCTATTGTCCGTCGCCGGCGTGGCCGCCGCGCAGACGCCCGTCAAGCTGCGCTTTGCCCATACCGTTCCGGAAACCGATTCGCAGCATCAGGCCGCGCTGGCCTTCAGCAAGAAGGTCAAGGAGCGCACGCAGGGCGGTGTCGAGATCCAGGTCTTTGCCAACAGCCAGCTCGGCAACGACACCACGCTGGTCACGGGCGTGCGCAGCGGCACCATCGACATCGGTGCCACCGGCAATCCCTTTGTCACCGGTCTGGTGCCGCGCCTGAACGTTCTCGACCTGCCCTACCAGTTCGAGGATGGCCCGTCGGCCTACAAGGTGCTGGACGGCGCGGTGGGCCGCTCGCTGCTCGACGAGCTGGGCGCGCACCGCATCAAGGGCCTGGCCTTCTGGGAAATCGGCTTCCGCAGCCTGGGTAACAACAAACGGCCCATCAACAAGGCCGAGGACATCCGCGGCCTGAAGATCCGCACCACGCCCAACCCTTCGCATATCAAGGCCTTCCAGCTGCTGGGTGCGAGCCCGCAGCCGATGCCGTTCGCCGAGGTCTTCGGCGCGTTGGAATCCGGTGCGGTGGACGGCCAGGAAAACCCGCCCACGCTGATGGTGTCGGCCAAGATGTACGAGGTGCAGAAGTACGTCTCGATGACGCGCCACGCCTATACGGCGCTGGTGGTGCTGATGAACAAGGCCAGGTTTGATTCGCTCAAGCCTGAGTACCAGAAGGTGCTGCTGGAAGAAGCCGCGGCCGCCGCCAACTACCAGCGCAAGCTCAACGCCGACAACGAAGCGGCCGCAATCGCCACGCTGCGCGCCAAGGGCGTGCAGGTCAACGAGCATCCCGACAACTCCGGCATCCGCAAGGTAGTGCGCGAGGAAACGCGCCAGCTGTTCGTGCAGAAGAACGGCGACGCCGTGCTGCGCGCCATGGACGCCCAGCGGTAGGAGGACGAGCCATGCCGGTGCTACCCACCGCCATCGTCGACGCCCACCACCACCTGTGGCGGCTCGGCACGGCGCGCTACCCCTGGCTGCAGGAAGGATACGACCCTGCCGCCTTCTTCCTTGGCGACTACGCCACGCTGCGGCAGGACTTCGATCCGTCGGACTACCTGCGGCAGTGGGACGGGCTGCACCTGGCCGCCAGCGTGCATGTCGAAGCCGAACGGCATGCCGACGAGTCGATGGCCGAGACCGCGTGGCTGCATCAGGTCCACGCGCGACACGGCTTTCCCAATGCAGTGGTGGCGCATGCCGATTTCAACAGTGACACGCTGGCGGCGCAATTGCGCGCGCACCAGGCCTTCCCGCTGGTGCGGAGCGTGCGGTGCAAGCCGCGCACCAGCCGCACCGCCGATGGCTGCGTGCGCGGGCAGCCGGGCACGCTACAGGATCCGCGCTGGCAGTCCGGCCTGCAGCGGCTGGCCGAGCATGGTCTGGCGTGGGACCTGCGCGTGCCCTGGTGGCACCTTGAGGAAGCCGCGGAGGCGATAGCGGCCGTGCCGGGACTGGCGGTGGTGGTCGAGCACACCGGCCTGCCGTGGGACCGCTCGGAAGCCGGCCTGGGCGGCTGGCGCCGCGGACTCACGGCGCTGTCCAGCCTGCCCGGCGTGCACCTGAAGCTGTCCGAGTTCGGCCTGCCCGGCGCGGCGTGGGACCGCGCCGGCAATGTCGGCGTGATCCAGCAGGCGCTGGAAATCTTCGGCTGGCAGCGCTGCATGTTCGCCAGCAATCTGCCGGTTTCCGGCCTGCGCGCATCGCTGCATGAAATCGTCAACACCGTGGCCGCGGGGCTGGAATGCCTGCCCGACGCCGCCGCCCAAGCGGTGTGGCACGACAACGCCATGCGCTTTTACCGGATCGAGGCGCCCGCAGCGAGCCTGCGCTGACGCCCGTCCAACCAGGAGTTCCAAATCATGAACCGCATTACGCTCCGCCTGGCCCAGGGCGCCATGGTCGCCATGATGGCCACCATGATCGTGCTGGTCTTCGGCAACGTGGTCCTGCGCTACGTCTTCAATTCCGGCATTGCCTTCTCTGAGGAAGCCTCGCGCTTCATCTTCATGTGGCTGACGCTGACCGGCGCGCTGCTGGTGATGCACGACAAGGCTCACCTCGGCATGTCCACGGTGGTCTCGCGACTGGGGGAAAACGGCCAGCGCGCCTGCCGCCTGCTGGCCGATGCAGGCGCGCTGGGCTGCTGCCTGCTGCTGGCGCACGGCGCCTGGCAGCTGGTGGCGATCGGCATGGACGACCGTGCCCCCGTCACCGGCGTGCCGCTGGGCGTGGTCTATGCCTGCCTGCTGGTATGCAGCGTCGGCATGGCGGCGATTCTTCTGCACGGGCTGTGGCGGCTGGTCAGCGGCCGCATGCCGCAGCATGAACTGGTGCCGCAGTCCGGCGCCACCGGCGAATGACCGCGAGGAGCCCATCATGACCATCTTTGTCTTTGTCGGCTCGCTGCTGGGCGCGATGTCGCTCGGCATGCCCATCGCCTTTGCGCTGCTCGCTTCTGGTGTCGCGCTGATGCTGCACCTGGGCAACTTCGATACGCAGATCCTCGCGCAGAACATGCTCGAGGGCGTCAACAACTATCCGCTGATGGCGGTGCCGTTCTTCATGCTGGCCGGCGAGCTGATGAACGCCGGCGGGCTGTCGCAACGGATCGTGCGCGTGGCGAATGCGGCGGTCGGGCACGTGCGCGGCGGGCTGGGCTACGTGGCGATCATCGCGGCCACGGTGGTGGCCAGCATCTCCGGCTCGGCGGTGGCCGATACCGCCGCCGTCGCCGCGCTGCTGATCCCGATGATGCGCAACGCCGGCTACAACGTGCCGCGCGCCGCGGGCCTGATCGCAGCGGGCGGCATCATTGCGCCGGTGATCCCGCCGTCGATCGCCATCGTCGTGTTCGGCGTGGTCGCGCAGGTCTCGATCACCAAGCTGTTCCTGGCCGGCATCGCGCCCGGCGCCATGATGGCGCTGACGCTCGCCGTCACCTGGCACTTCTGCGCGCGCAAGGAGAAGCTGGCGCCGGTGGAACCGTTCAGTGCGCGCCGCCTGGCCAAGGCCACGCTCGACGGCGTGTGGGCGCTGGTGCTGCCGGTGGTGATCATCGGCGGCATGAAGATCGGCGCCTTCACGCCGACCGAAGCCGCCGTGGTGGCGGTGGTCTACGCCATGGCGGTCGGCCGCTTCGTCTACGGCGAGCTGAAGCTGCGCGCGCTGCCGGATCTGATCGTCACCGCGGCCAAGACTTCCAGCACGGTGCTGTTCCTGGTGGCGTGCGCGCTGGTCTCGGCGTGGCTGATCACCATCGCCAACATCCCGGCACAGGTGACCGACCTGCTCGAGCCGTTCATCGACAACAAGATCCTGCTGATGTTCGTGATCATGGTCCTGGTGATCGTGGTCGGCACCGCGCTCGACCTGATGCCGACCGTGCTGATCATGACGCCGATCCTGATGCCGGTGATCACCAAGGCGGGCATCGACCCGGTGTACTTCGGCGTGATGTTCGTACTCAACAATGCCATCGGCCTGCTGACGCCGCCGGTCGGTACGGTGCTCAATGTGGTGGCCGGCACTTCCCGGTGCAGCCTGGACAGCGTGATCAGCGGCGTCTGGCCCTTCCTGCTGAGCCTGACCGCGCTGATGTTCCTGTTCGTGCTGTTCCCGCAGCTGATTCTCGTGCCGGCCGCATGGCTGCATTGAGGCCAACCGCGTGCCGCTTCCCTTCCTTGCAGGACACAAGATGTCATCCATCAACGAGATCGAGGACCTGCGTCGGCTCGCCCGGCAGCGGGTGCCGCGCATGTTTTATGAGTACGCCGACTCCGGTTCGTGGACCGAGTCCGCATCGAAGTCCATATGGACGGCGGCACATCGTGCTGCCGCCGCATCCGCCTGCTCCGTAATTTTCTTGCCGTAGCCACAAACCCAACCGCAAACAAACCAGACAGGAGACTACAGATGATCCTTCGCATAACCCTGCGCGCCCGCCAGGCGCTCGCCATCCTCGCAGCGGCCACCTCCGTTGGCGGCCTCGCCCTGATGCCCGCGCCAGCCGCGGCGCAGCCGGCGCCATCCGCCGAATGCAGGACGGCACTGGACGCCCGTGCCCAGAACCCGAACTACCCGCGCGAGAGCGTGCCGCGCTACATCAAGACCCCCACCGGCTACCTGCTAGTGCTGCGCATGGGCGACAACGTCTTCGAGCAGATCGAAGCCTTTGCCATCTGCGAGAAGGTGCCCAGCGCAAGCCTGTCCGCGATCGGCTTCGCCAACGTCACGTTCGGCTTCTGGGATGCCGCGAAGAAGCAGTTCAACCCGCGCACCTTCCGCAACGTGGAGATGGCCAGCATCGTCGGCAGCCTGGCCTGGAAAGAAGGCAAGCCGTCGATTCATGCACACGGCGTGGCCGGCGACAGCAGTTTCGACACGTACGGCGGCCACATCCTGTCGATGGAGGTCGGCACCGGATCGCTGGAAGTGACGGTGACGGCCTATCCGCAGCAACTGGAACGCGGCATCGACCCGAAGATCGGCGCAAACGTGCTGGGGCTGCGCGATAGCCACTGACGGGCACTTCGCACACGCGGACCCAGAAGTCAATCACGTCGCCGCCCGGACCGGCAATTCGAGCTGGGCGTTCAGTAAATGTCTCGATCGCAGGATTGGCTTCGACCATCATCCAGGTCCGGTAAACCTCATAGCTACCGAGGCTCAGCCGGCGTCCAGGCTTTGGGCTGAACAGCTCAATCGCGGAAGCTCAGGACTGCCGCGCGGCCTCGATCTCCTCCTTCAGGATCGGGATGGCGACCGACGTGTCAAGTTGAGCCGGAGGCGGGGGCCGCTCCCGTGCCAGTACGGCAGGACCATCGAGCCACACAATTGCGCGCAGGGGTATCGCCGCTCCCGTCGCCAGCAATCTTTCCTGATTTTCACGACGAATTCAGCAACAAATACCCCCGTTATCTGATTAACCTGCCCGCTATTTTCCGTTTGCGGCCCACCGCGGACGAGAAAATAGCTGCTCCCGCCGGCCCCACGAAGGCCGGCGCGGCCTTTCAGATGACACGGAGACAACGACACATGAGTGCAAGCGCAGAACATCTGCAACGCGGCCTGGGCGAACGCCATATCCGGCTGATGGCGCTGGGTTCGGCCATCGGCGTGGGCCTGTTCCTGGGCGCCGGCAATGCCATCAAGATGGCCGGCCCCGCCATCATGCTGGGCTACCTGATCGGCGGCGCGGTGATCTTCCTGATCATGCGCGCGCTGGGCGAGATGGCCGTGCACAACCCCGTGGCCGGCTCCTTCTGCCGCTACGCGCAGGACCACATGGGCCCGCTGGCGGGCTACCTGACCGGCTGGAACTACTGGTTCCTGTGGCTGGTGACCTGCGTGGCGGAAATCACCGCCGTGGCCATCTACATGGGCATGTGGTTCCCCGACGTGCCGCGCTGGATCTGGGCACTGGCCGCGCTGGCGGCGATGGGCTCGGTCAACCTGATGGCGGTCAAGGCCTATGGCGAGTTCGAGTTCTGGTTCGCCATGATCAAAATCGTCACCATCGTGCTGATGCTGTTCGGCGGCGGCGCGATGATCGTGTTCGGCTTTGGCAACGGCGGTGTCGCCACCGGCATCTCCAACCTGTGGGCGCACGGCGGCTTCATGCCCAACGGCGCCTCCGGCGTGCTGATGTCGCTGCAGATGGTGATGTTCGCCTACCTGGGCGTGGAGATGATCGGCCTGACCGCCGGCGAGGCGCGCAACCCGAAGAAGTCGATCCCGGACGCGATCAACTCGGTGTTCTGGCGCATCCTGATCTTCTACGTGGGCGCGCTGTTCGTGATCCTGGCACTGTACCCGTGGAACGAGATCGGCGCCCAGGGCAGCCCCTTCGTGCTGACCTTCGAGCGGCTGGGCATCAAGACCGCCGCCGGCATCATCAACTTCGTGGTGCTGACCGCGGCGCTGTCGTCGTGCAACGGCGGCATCTTCAGCACCGGACGCATGCTGTACAACCTGGCGCAGCAGGGCCAGGCGCCCAAGGCCTTTGCCAGGGTCGACCGCAATGGCGTGCCGCGCCGCGCACTGCTGGTGTCGATCGCCGCGCTGCTGTGCGGCGTTCTGCTCAATTACCTGGTGCCGGAGCAGGTCTTTGTCTGGGTGACGGCGATCTCCACCTTCGGCGCGGTCTGGACCTGGGCCATCATCCTGGTCACGCAGATCAACTTCCGCCGCAGCCTGTCGGCGGCCGAGCGCAAGGCGCTGGCCTTCCGCATGCCGTTCTGGCCGTATGGCTCCTACATCGCGCTGGCCTTCCTGGCGCTGGTGGTGGCGCTGATGGCCTACTTCCGGGAGACCCGCGTGGCGCTGTACGTGGGCCCGGGCTGGCTGGTCCTGCTGACGGTGTGCTACTACGCGCTGGACATGCGCTCGCGCGGGCCGGTCAGCTACCGCGCCTGACCTTGCCGTAGCCTGCGGGGTGCGCCGGCCGGCGCGCCTCGCTACAATGACCCCCGGGCAATCCAACGCCAGGGGGGCCGAATGTCCGAGACCACTGAGGTTGCTGGCAACGCGGCGGCCGCGCCGCCGCGCAACAGCGCCGCCGATGCCGAGGCCCGCGCCATCGCGGTTGCCGATACGGTCGCTCGCACTGCCGTCGAGCAGGCCGACCATACCATGCGCCACTGGACCGACCCCACCCCGGGGCCGGTGCGCATCGGCTCCCCGCAGCACCTGCAGATGTTCTGCAATATGCTGCTGCAGACCCACAATCCCTACAAACCCACCGTGATCGACTGGCCGAAGCTGTCGCCGGAGGCCCTGCACCGCGTCACCTCGCTGCCGATCTGGGACATCGCCGTGCAGACCGAGGGCCGCGCCTCGATCCGCGTCAAGACCTTTGCCGATACCGTCGGCGATCCGCTGCTGCGCAGCGCGCTGGAAATGGACGGCGGCGAGGAGGCGCGCCACAAGGTGGTGCTGTCGAAGCTGGTCGAGGCCTATGGCATCGCGCTCGCGCCCGAGCCTGACTACCCGCCACCTGACGATCCGGAATGGGGCTGGCTGGTCACCGGCTACAGCGAGTGCATCGACAGCTTTTTCGCCTTCGGCCTGTTCGCCGCGGCCAGGCGCTCGGGCTTCTTCCCCGCCGAGCTGGTCGAGACCTTCGAGCCGGTGATCCAGGAGGAAGGCCGCCATATCCTGTTCTTCGTCAACTGGGCCGCCTGGTACCGGCGCAACCTGCCGTGGTGGCGCCGCCCGCTGTTTGCGCTGAAGGTGGCGCGGGTGTGGGCCTTCCTGGTCTGGGAGCGCATCGGCATTGCGCGCGGCATCGACACCGACGGCGTGGCCCAGGACGCCAACTTCACCATGAACGGTTCCGCGGCGCTGGGCGAAGCCCTGACGCCGGGCGCGATGATCGACCTGTGCCTGGCCGAGAACGACCGGCGCATGGCCGGCTACGACGCGCGCCTGCTGCGCCCGGAAACCGTGCCGCGGCTGGCCCGGCTGGCGCGGCGCTTCGTCAAATAGGGCCGGCCCATGCACCTTGCGTTGGCGTTGTCACTGCTGTCGCTGGCGGTCTGGCTGGTGCTGATCTTTGCCCGTGCCGGCTTCTGGCGCGTGCGCAAGCCGGCTGCCGCACCGGATCCCGCGGCCTGGCCAGACGTGGTCGCGGTCATCCCAGCCCGCAACGAGGCCGAGGTGATCGGCCGCGCCGTGGCCGGCGTGCTGGGCCAGCGCTACCCGGGCCGGCTGGCGCTGGTGGTGGTGGACGACCACAGCCAGGACGGCACCGCCGATATCGCCCGCGCCGCCGCCGCGGCCACCGCGCGCCCGCGGGGGCTGACCGTGATCGGCGCCCGCGAGCTGCCGGCCGGCTGGAGCGGCAAGGTCTGGGCCCAATCCGAAGGGCTGGCCGCGGCCGACCGCATCGCCGCGCAGGCCCGCTACGTCTGGCTGACCGATGCCGATATCTGGCACGGCCCCGGCGTGCTGGCCGCGCTGGTGGCGCGCGCCGAGCACGAGCGGCGCGACCTGGTCTCGCTGATGGTGCGGCTGCGCTGCGAATCCGCCTGGGAACGGCTGATCGTGCCGGCCTTTGTCTTCTTCTTCGCCAAGCTCTACCCCTTCGCCCGCGTGCGCGATGGCCGCAGCCGCGTGGCCGCCGCGGCCGGGGGCTGCATGCTGGCCAGCCGGGCGGCGCTGGCGCGCATTGGCGGCTTTGCCGCCATCCGCGGCGAGCTGATCGACGACTGCAGCCTGGCCTCGCGCATCAAGCCCGGCGGCGCGATCCGCCTGGACCTGGCCGACGACAGCGTGTCGTTGCGGCCCTACAACGACTGGCGCAGCCTGTGGGACATGATCGCGCGCAGCGCCTACACCCAGCTGCGCTATTCGCCGCTGCTGCTGGGCGGCGCGGTGGCGGGCATGGCGCTGACCTACCTGGTGCCGCCGGTGCTGGCGCTCGGCTGGCGGCTGTGGCCGGCATGGCTGGCCTGGGGCGCGATGACCCTGGCCTACCTGCCGATGCTGCGCGAATACCGGCAGCCGGCGTGGCTGGCGCCGCTGCTGCCGGTCACGGCGCTGTTCTACCTGGGGGCGACCATCGACTCGGCACGGCGCTACTGGCTGCGGCGCGGCGGGCAGTGGAAGGGCCGGGCGCAGGCGCCGGTGCGGTCCTGAGCGTGCCGTACCAGCTTAGCGCTTGTCGAGATACCCCTGCGCCCGGAACCACTCCAGCGCGTCCCGCAAGCCCTCCTGGTATGGCCGCGGCTGATAGCCCAGCACCTTGCGCGCCTTGTCTGATGTAAAGAACATCCGGTACCGGGACATATTGAGTCCATCTACAGTGATGAACGGCTCCTTGCCGGTAAAGCGCGCCGCCGCCTCCGCCCCGTACGCCAGCGGGTACAGCGGCCAGCGCGGCAGCTGCATGGTCGGCGGGCGCCGGCCGCACATCTGCGCGATGTCGCGCAGCATCTGCTGCAGCATCACGTCCTGGCCGCCCAGGATGTAGCGCTCGCCGGCCTGGCCGCGTTCCAGCGCCAGGAAATGCCCTTCGGCCACGTCATCCACATGCGCCAGGTTCAGGCCGGTATCGACAAAGGCGGGGATCTTGCCCGTGGCGGCCTCGACGATGATGCGCCCGGTCGGCGTCGGCCGCACGTCGCGCGGGCCGATCGGGGTGGACGGGTTGACGATGACCGCCGGCAGGCCACGCTCGGCCACCAGCTTTTCGACCACGCGCTCGGCCAGCACCTTGCTGCGCTTGTAGGCGCCGATGGCCTCGTGCGGGCGCAGCGCCGCGGTCTCGTCCACCGGCGCCCGCGCGCCGGCCACGCGCAGCGTCGCCACGCTGCTGGTATAGACCACCCGCTCGACGCCGGCCTGCTGCGCAGCCTCCATCACGGCCAGGGTGCCGTCGACGTTGGTGCGCACGATGTCCTCGGGGTCCGGCGCCCACAGCCGGTAGTCGGCGGCCACATGGAACAGGTAGCACACGCCCTGCAGCGCGGCGGCCACCGCGCCGGCGTCGCGCATGTCGCCTTCCGCCACGGTCACCGGCAGCCCGGCCAGGTTGGTCCGCGGGCTCTGCGGGCGCACCAGCACGCGCACCCGGAAGCCGCGTGCCAGCGCCCTGCGCGCCACCGCCGAGCCCAGAAAGCCCGAGGCGCCTGTCACCAGCACGTCATCGTTTTTCGTCATAAACCCGTTTTCCCGTGAGGCGGAGTCGCCTTGGCCAGCCTCGCGCTGGCCAAGGCGACTCCAGACAAAGCCGGCGTGTCGGGTATATAGTAACCACCGTGCGACGGAAATGTGATCTGCGGTGGATCTCCGGTGGTTGCCGGTGCATTTCCCGTCCCGCCATCCCAAACACTGACACCCGTTGAAAAGGGTCGGGGGGCTTACTCTATGCAGGTGATTCTTGCTCAGCCCCGGGGCTTCTGCGCCGGCGTGGTGCGCGCGATCGAGATTGTCGACCGCGCCCTCGTCAAGCATGGCGCCCCGGTGTTCGTGCGACATGAGATCGTGCACAACAAGCACGTCGTAGAGGGACTGAAGGACAACGGGGCGCGCTTCGTCGAAGAACTCGACGAAGTCCCGACCGGCGCCGTGACCATCTTCAGCGCGCACGGGGTCTCGCGCGAGGTCATCGCCGATGCCAGCCAGCGCCAGCTGCATGCCATCGACGCCACCTGCCCGCTGGTGATCAAGGTCCATACCCAGGGCCGCCAGTACGCGGCCAGCGGCCGCACCGTGATCCTGATCGGCCATGCCGGCCACCCGGAGGTGGAAGGCACCATGGGCCAGATCCCGGGCAAGGTGATCCTGGTGCAGAACGAGGCCGAGGTCGCGCAGCTTGACCTGCCCGCCGACACCCCGGTCGCCTACGTCACGCAGACCACGCTGAGCGTGGACGACACCCGCAATATCATCGCCGCGCTCGGGCGCCGCTTCAGCAACCTGGTCGGTCCCGATACGCGCGACATCTGCTACGCCACGCAGAACCGCCAGAGCGCGGTGCGCGACCTGTGCAAGCTGGCTGACGTGATCCTGGTGATCGGCGCGACCAACAGCTCCAACTCCAACCGCCTGCGCGAGATCGGCACGGAAAGCGGCGTGCCCAGCTACCTGATCGCCGAGGGCAGTGAACTGGACCCCGCCTGGGTGCGCAACGCCAACGTGGTGGGCATCACCGCCGGCGCCTCCGCCCCCGAGGAAATGGTCGAGGACGTGATCAACGCCCTGCGCCGGCTGGGCCCGGTGGATGTCACCACCATGGCCGGGCGCGAGGAACATGCCGAGTTCCGGCTGCCGGCCGAGCTGGCCGACGTGAAGCCGAGACCGGCCCCGCGCAAGGCCGGCAAGGAAACCGCCGCAGCCGCGGCCGTACCTGCCACCGCCAACGAGAATATCGCCGGCTGAACCCAACCAGAGGAAGTTGCCTTGGCTATTCCGCTACTGCAGGTCGCCCGCGTGGGCGCCTACATCGTCGGCAAGCATCTGTCGCGACAGAAACGCTATCCGCTTGCCCTGATGCTGGAACCGCTGTTCCGCTGCAACCTGGCGTGTTCAGGCTGCGGCAAGATCGATTATCCGGACCCCATCCTGAACCAGCGCCTGTCGGTGCAGGAATGCCTCGGGGCGGTGGATGAATGCGGTGCCCCGGTGGTGTCCATCGCCGGCGGCGAGCCGCTGCTGCACAAGGACATGCCGGAGATCGTGCAAGGCATCATCGCGCGGCGCAAGTTTGTCTACCTGTGCACCAATGCGCTGCTGATGGAAAAGAAGCTGGACCAGTACCAGCCCAGCCCGTATTTCATCTGGTCGGTGCACCTGGACGGCGACCGCGAGATGCATGACCGCTCGGTGTGCCAGGAAGGCGTGTACGACCGCTGCGTCGAGGCGATCCGGCTGGCCAAGGAACGGGGTTTCCGCGTCAATATCAACTGCACGCTGTTCAACGATGCCCAGCCCGAGCGCGTGGCGAAGTTCTTCGACTCGGTCAAGGCGCTGGGCGTGGACGGCATCACCGTGTCGCCGGGCTATGCCTATGAACGCGCGCCGGACCAGCAGCACTTCCTGAACCGCGGCAAGACCCGCCAGCTGTTCCGCGACATCCTGAGCCGTGGCCGCGCCGGCAAGAACTGGGCCTTCAGCCAGTCGACGCTGTTCCTGGACTTCCTGGCCGGCAACCAGACCTACCACTGCACCCCGTGGGGCAACCCGGCGCGCACCGTATTCGGCTGGCAGCGTCCGTGCTATCTGGTGGGCGAGGGCTATGCCGCCACCTTCCGCGAGCTGATGGAAGAGACCGACTGGGACGCCTATGGCACCGGCAACTACGAGAAGTGCGCCGACTGCATGGTGCACAGCGGCTATGAGGCCACCGCCGTGGCGGACACCTTTGCCCATCCGCTCAAGGCGCTGGGCGTGAGCCTGCGCGGCGTGCGCACCAGCGGGCCGATGGCGCCCGATATTGCGCTGGACAAGCAGCGGCCGGCCGACTACGTGTTTTCGCGCCACGTCGAGATCAAGCTCGAGGAAATCCAGCGCGCGAAGCCGCCCGCCAACCGGCCGCGGCCGGCCAAGGCCAACGCCGCGGCCACGCACTGACTGCACTGCCGATGGCCGCCGAACTTGCCGCCACCCTCCCGGGCGCTGCGCTGACCTGCGTGTCGGCGGGCTATGCGCTGGCCGCCGCCTGGCTGTCGCGCCGCGCGCCTGCGGCAGGCGGCGGCGCGGCAACGACACCGGTCAGCGTGCTCAAGCCGCTGTGCGGCGCCGAGCCCCGGCTGTACGAGAACCTGGCCACGCTGTGCCGGCAGCGGCATCCGTCGTTCCAGCTGGTATTCGGCGTGCGTGCCGCAGACGATCCCGCCATCGCCGTGGTTGAACGGCTGCGCCGCGACTTCCCGGCGTGCGACATCGCGCTGGTGGTCGATCCGCAAGTGCACGGCACCAACCTGAAAGTCAGCAACCTGATCAACCTGTTCGCGCAGGCCAGGCACGATGTGCTGGTGATCGCCGACAGCGATATCGCCGTGCCGCCCGAATACCTGGCGCGCGTGACCGCGCCGCTGGCCGACGCCGGCGTGGGCGTGGTCACCTGCCTCTACCGCGGCAAACCGACTGGCGGGCTGTGGTCGCGCATTGGTGCGCAGTTTATCGACGACTGGTTCGCGCCGTCGGTGCGCATCGCCCACGCGGGCGGATCGCAACGCTTTGCCTTTGGCGCGACCATTGCGCTGCGCCGCAATGCGCTGGAAGCCATCGGCGGCCTCGCAGCCTTGTCCGGCCGGCTGGCCGACGACTACTGGCTGGGTGAGCTGACGCGGCAGCAAGGCTTGCGCACGGTGCTGTCGGAGGTGGTGGTCACGACCGACGTCACCGAGGACCATTTCACCGACCTGTGGCGACATGAGCTGCGCTGGCTACGCACGATCCGTTCGCTGAATCCACCGGGCTTTGCCTTTACCTTCATCACGTTCACCTGGCCGATGCTGGCGCTGGGTGTGCTGCTGGCACCGCTGCCGCTGGTACTTGCGGTGGCGGCCGCCGGCGCGCTGGCGCGCAGCGTGCTGGCAGGCAGCGTCGCCGCCGCACTGCGCGCACCGTTGCGCGATGCGCTGCTGCTGGCCGGCTGGGCATTTGCGCTGGCAGGCAAGCGCGTGCAGTGGCGCGAGCAGGTGCTGTCGGTGCGCGATGCCCTGCACACCAGTCCTGCGCTGACCCCGAACCAACCTTCATCCACCGGCATCCATCCCCAGAGGCCGCTATGAAAAAAACCCTTTTCCTCCAGGCCCCTTCCTTCGACGGCTTCGACGGCGGCGCGGGCTCGCGCTACCAGGCCAAGCGCGAGATCAAGTCGTTCTGGTACCCGACCTGGCTGGCGCAGCCCGCCGCGCTGGTGCCGGGCAGCCGCGTGCTGGACGCACCGGCCGACGGCCTGACCGTGCAGCAGTCGCTGGATATCGCCGCGGACTATGAACTGGTCATCATCCACACCAGCACGCCCTCGTTCCCCACCGACGCCAAGTTCGCCGAGGAACTGAAGAAGCGCAAGCCGGATGTGATGATCGGCATGGTCGGCGCCAAGCCCGCGGTCGATCCGGGCGGCACGCTGGGCGCGAGCGAGGCCATCGACTTCGTCTGCCGCGAGGAGTTCGACTACACCTGCCAGGACGTGGCCGCGGGCAAGCCGCTCCAGGACATCCTGGGCCTGTCCTACCGGCTGCCGGACGGCTCTCTCGAACACAACGGGCAGCGCCCGATGATCGAGAACATGGACGAGCTGCCCTTCGTGGCGCCGGTCTACCAGCGCGACCTGAAGATCGACAACTACTTCATCGGCTACCTGAAGCACCCCTATGTGTCGATCTACACCGGCCGCGGCTGCCGTTCGCGCTGCACCTTCTGCCTGTGGCCGCAGACCGTGGGCGGGCACCGCTACCGCACGCGCTCGGCCGAAAGCGTGATCGCCGAGGTCAAATGGATCAAGGAGAACATGCCCGAGGTCAAGGAGATCATGTTCGACGACGACACCTTCACCGACTTCAAGCCGCGCGTGGAAGAGATCGCGCGCGGGCTGGGCCAGCTGGGCGTGACGTGGTCATGCAATGCCAAGGCCAACGTGCCGTACAGCACGCTCAAGATCATGAAGGAGAACGGCCTGCGCCTGCTGCTGGTGGGCTATGAGTCCGGCGACGACCAGATCCTGCTGAACATCAAGAAAGGCCTGCGTACGGACATTGCGCGCCGCTTCACCGAGGACTGCCGCAAGCTGGGCATCCAGATCCACGGCACCTTTATCCTGGGCCTGCCGGGCGAGACGCGCGAGACCATCGAGAAGACCATCGAGTACGCCAAGGAAATCAACCCGCACACCATCCAGGTGTCGCTGGCCGCGCCCTACCCCGGCACCACGCTGTACCGGCAGGCGGTGGAGAACGGCTGGCTCGAGGAAAACAAGGTCATCAACCTGGTCAACGACCAGGGCGTGCAGCTGGCCGCGATTAGCTATCCGCACCTGTCCAAGGAAGACATCTACCACGGCGTGGAGACCTTCTATAAGCGCTTCTACTTCCGCCCCGGCAAAATCTGGGAAATCGTGCGCGAGATGCTGGGCAGCTGGGACATGATGAAGCGGCGCCTGCGTGAAGGCGTCGAGTTCTTCCGCTTCCTGCGCTCGCACGAGGCCTGATCCTGGCCCACGCGCTTTCCTGTGCCTCGCAACGCGCGCTGATCGTCACCGCCGACGACTTCGGGCTGCACCCCGCCGTCAATGAGGCGGTGGAGCTGGCCCACCGCGACGGCGTGCTCAGCGCCGCCAGCCTGATGGTGGGCGCGCCCGCCGTGGCGGACGCGGTCGAGCGCGCGCGCCGGCTGCCGTCGTTGCGCGTGGGGCTGCACGTGGTGCTGGCCGACGGCCCGGCCACGCTGCCGCGCGCGCAGATCCCCGACCTGGTCGACGCCGGAGGCCGCTTCGGCTCGGCCATGGCCCTGGACGGCTGCCGCTTCTTCTTCCTGCCGCGGGTGCGCCGCCAGCTGGCGGCGGAGATCCGCGCGCAGTTCGAAGCCTTTGCCGCCACCGGCCTTCCGCTGGACCACGTCAACACACACAAGCATTTCCACCTGCACCCGACGGTGCTGTCGCTGATCCTGTCGATCGGGCGCGACTACGGCCTGCGTGCGATGCGCCTGCCGCGCGAGCATGGCGCGCCGTTGCTGCTGCGCCCCTGGCTGGCGCTGCTGCGCCGGCGCCTGGACCGCGCCGGCATTGCGCACAATGACTACGTGGTTGGCATCGCGCGCAGCGGCCAGATGGACGAGGCAGCCCTGCTGCAGGCGCTGGCGCAGTTGCCCGCGGGCGTGGGCGAGATCTACCTGCACCCGGCCGTGGTCTCTGGCGAGGCCATCACCGCATCGATGCGCGGCTACCGCCACGCCGACGAACTGGCCGCGCTGCTGTCGCCGCGCGTGCGCGCCGCGCTGGAGCGCGCGGCCAACCGGCGCGGCGGCTTTGCCGACGTGCTGGTGCCCTGACTTTTCAACATGAAACGCATTGCTTACCTGACCGGCCTGATCGGGCTGCTGGCGCTCACCGCGCTGGTGATCCACCAGGGCGCCAGCGATATCGCCGCCATCGTGGCGCAGGGCGGCTGGCTGCTGCTGTTGCTGGTGCCCCTGCACGCACTGCCGCTGCTGCTCGACGCGCAAGGCTGGCGCGTCCTGCTGACCTCGGCCGACCCCGAGGAGAAGGCGGGGATCGGTTTCCTGTGGTGGGTCGCCACGGTGCGTGAAGCGGTCAACCGCCTGCTGCCAACGGTGGGGGTCGGCGGCGAACTGGTCGGCATCCGCCTGACGCGGCTGCGCATCCGCGACACCACCGCGGTGACTGCCAGCATTGTGGTCGAAGTGATGCTGACGCTGTTCTCGCAGTACCTGTTCTCGGCCATGGGGGTGCTGCTGCTGGTGGCCGCGCTGCAGGACAGCGGCGGGGCCTGGGTCATCTTGGCCGGGCTGTTGCTGTCATTGCCGGTGCCGGTGCTGTTCGCGATGTCGCTGCGGCATACCGCGATTTTCGAGAAACTGGAAGGCGCGGCGCGCAAGCTGTTTGGCGAAGATCACCGCATTGTCGCGATGATCGACGGCGCGCGGCTCGATGCCCATATCCGCGCGCTCAACCGGCGCCGGCGCGAGCTGCTGGCGGCGCTGGGCTGGCAACTGGCAGGGCTGGTCAGCGGCACGCTGGAGATCTGGCTGGCGCTGATGCTGCTGGGCCATCCGGTGCCTGTCTGGCAGGCGCTGGCGATCGAATCGCTGACCCAGGCCGCGCGCCAGGTGGCCTTCTTCGTGCCCGCCGGGCTGGGCGTGCAGGAAGCGGTGGTAATGCTGCTGGGGCAGGTGCTGGGGATCGATGCACAGGTCTCGCTGGCGCTGGCGCTGGTCAAGCGCGCGCGCGAGATCCTGTTCGGCGTGCCCGCGCTGCTGTCATGGCAATGGGTGGAGTTGCGCCACTGGCGGCGCAGCCGGGACACCGGTCACGCCGCGCCCTGATGGCGTGCGGCGCTCAGGCGTCAGACGCCTGGCGCGCGTTGTGGGTGGTCAGGTACTTCACCAGCCCGTCGACCCCGCTGCGCGCGACGATATCCGCAAACTGCTTGCGGTACACCTCGATCAGCCACGCCCCCATCATATTGATGTCATAGATCTTCCAGCCGTTGGCAGTGCGCTGCAGCCGGTAGTCGATCTGCATCTCGTCGGCATTGTTGATCACGCGCGTCTGCACCACCACGTCGGTGGCGCCGCTGCCGGACTTGACCGGCTGGTAGCGGAACTTGACGTTCTGCTCGCGCAGCTGCGCCAGCGACACCGCATAGCTGCGCACCAGCAGCATCTGGAACTGCTCATGGAGCTGTTGCTGCTGCTCCGGCGTGGCGGTGCGCCAGGCACTGCCCACCGCCAGCCGCGTGGTGCGCTGGAAATCCGTGTAAGGCAGGAACTGCTTCTGCACGACAGCGGTGATCTTGCCGAGGTCGCCGGCGCGGGTGTCGGGATTGGACTGGATAGTGCCGATCACGCCCTCCACCGCGGCCTGCACCAGCCGCTCGGGGCTGGCGCGCAGGTCGCCGGGCTGGACAGCCTGGGCGTGCGCTACGGAAACCATGGCCACCGCTGCAAGCGGCACCAGGGGAAGCAAACCGTGAATCGTCATGGATGTGAGAGCCAGGAAGGACTGTGAAGCGGCGCCGGCGCTGCAGCGCCGGCGCCAGGCTGACAGTTTATAGCGGATCGGCCTGAATCGCGGATGCCCGGGCCGCGCATGCCGCATGCGCCACGCTGCCAGCCGATATACTCGCGGTTCGTGCTCCTTGGATCCGCCCATGCTGACTTCGCTGCTGACACGCATTGTCCGGCTTGCCACCGCCTGGCCGTGGCGCGTCATCATTCTGGCGGCATTGCTGACCGCCGCCAGCGGCGTCTACGTGGCCCGCAACTTTGCGATCAACACCGATATCGGCCGCCTGCTGGAATCCGACGCCCCCTGGGCGGTGCGCGACGCCGCCATCGGCGACGCCTTTCCCCAGCGCAACCAGTTGATCCTGGCGGTGGTGCAGGCGCCCGCGACAGAGCTGGCCGACGCCGCCGCCGACGCGCTGGCCGAGGCGCTGCGCCGCCAGCCGGCACGCTTCACCGCGGTCAGCCAGCCCGGCGGCGGCCCGTTCTTCGCGCGCAACGGCTTGCTGTTCGCCAGCAACGATGAAGTGCGCCAGCTCACGCAGCAGCTCGTGCAGGCGCGTCCGCTGGTCAACGCGCTCGCGCATGACCCGACCCTGCGCGGCCTGTCCGATCTCCTCACCACCACGCTGACGCTGCCGCTGCAGATGGGGCAGGTAAAGCTGGGCGACATGGCCAGGCTGCTGGGCAGCAGTGCCCAGACACTGGACCAGGTGCTGGCCGGCAAGCCCGCCGCGCTGTCCTGGGCAGGGCTGCTTGACGACAGCCTCAAGCCTGGGCCCGATGGCCAGGTCTACAGCTACCTCGCGCTCAGCCCGGTGCTGGACTACAGCGACCTGCAGGCCGGGGCCGCCGCCTCGCGCGCGATCCGGCAGGCAGCGGCCGACCTGCAGCTGGCACAGCGCTACCAGGCCACGGTGCGCTTGACCGGCCCGCAGGCGCTGGCCGACGATGAATTCGCCTCGGTCAGCGACGGCGCCGTGCTCAACGGCGTGCTGACGGTGCTGGTGGTGGTCCTGATCCTGT
Source organism: Cupriavidus necator N-1 (assembly GCF_000219215.1). Classification (NCBI taxonomy): domain Bacteria; kingdom Pseudomonadati; phylum Pseudomonadota; class Betaproteobacteria; order Burkholderiales; family Burkholderiaceae; genus Cupriavidus; species Cupriavidus necator. The sequence goes on from NC_015723.1 coordinate 2,332,742, forward strand.
GGCTGGCCTTGCGCTCGGCGCGGCTGATCGTGGCGGTGCTGGCCAGCCTGTTTGCCGGGCTGCTGATCACCGCGGCGCTGGGGCTGGCCATGGTCGGTTCGCTGAACATGATTTCGGTGGCGTTCGCGGTGCTGTTCGTCGGGCTGGGGGTGGATTTCGGCATCCAGTTCGGCGTGCGCTACCGCGCCGAGCGCCATGACCGCGACCATATCGTCGAAGCGCTGGGGCTGTCCGCGCGCGGCGTGGGCGCGCCGCTGGCCCTGGCCGCCGCGGCCACGGCGGCGGCATTCTTCTGCTTCCTGCCCACCGACTACCGCGGCGTGGCCGAACTGGGGCTGATCGCCGGCGTGGGCATGATGGTGGCATTCGCCACCACCTTCACGCTGCTGCCGGCGCTGATCTGCGTGCTCAAGCCCGGCGGCGAGCCCGAGGCGCCGGGCTTCGCGTGGCTGGCGCCCGCGGACCGGTTCTTCGACCGCTATCGCAAGCCGGTGCTGCTGGTCACCCTGCTCGCGATCCTGGCAGGCGCGCCGCTGCTGCCGCACCTGCGCTTTGACTTCGACCCGCTGCACCTGAAGGACCCCAAATCTGAATCGATGGCCACGCTGCTGGCGCTCAGGGACGCGCCGCAGGCCGGCACCGACGATGTCAGCGTGCTGGCGCCTTCGCTGCCGGCCGCACGCGATCTCGCCGGCAAGCTCGCGGCGCTGTCCGAGGTGGCACGCGCGGTCACGCTGCAGACCTTTATCCCCGGCGACCAGCCGCCCAAGCTGCAGGCCATCGGCCAGGCTTCGGCCGCGCTGATGCCGGCGCTGACGCAACCCACCGCCACGCCCGCCACCGACAGCGTGCGCGTCAATGCGCTGCGCAATGCCGCGCGGCAGCTGGCCATCGCCGCCGACGAGCATCCCGGTCCGGGTGCGGCTGAAGCCGCGCACCTGTCCGCCGCGCTGAAGAAGCTGGCCTCCGTCGACGCCGCCACGCGCGACCGCGCCGAGCGCGCCATCGCCGTGCCGCTGCAGCTGGCGCTGGCACGGCTGAAGCTGGCGCTGGACCCGCAGCCTGTCAGCCAGCAGACGCTGCCGCCCGAACTGGTGCGCGACTGGATCACGCCGGACGGGCGCGCGCTGGTCAGCGTCAGCCCGAAGCTGCCGCCGCCCGCCAGCGCGCAGCGCGAGGCCGCGCTGGACCGCTTCATCACCGCGGTGCAGCGCGTGGCGCCGACCGCCACCGGCGGGCCGATCGCGATCCGCGGCTCGGCCGATACCATCATGGCCGCCTTTACCCAGGCAGGCGCGTGGGCGGTGGTGTCGATCACCATCCTGCTGTGGATCACGCTGCGCCGTTTCGGCGACGTGCTGCGCACGCTGATACCGCTGCTGGTTTCGGCCATCGTCACGCTGGAGTTGTGCGTGCTGTTCGGCATTGCGCTGAACTTTGCCAACGTGATCGCGCTGCCGCTGTTGCTGGGCGTCGGCGTCGCGTTCAAGATCTATTACGTGATTGCCTGGCGGCACGGCAAGACCCAGCTGCTGCAGTCCAGCCTGACGCACGCCGTGCTGTACAGCGCGGCCACCACCGCCACCGCTTTCGGCAGCCTGTGGCTGTCGCAGCATCCCGGCACCGCCAGCATGGGCAAGCTGCTGGCGCTGGCGCTGGCGTGCACGCTGGTTGGGGCCGTGTTCTTCCAGCCGATCCTGATGGGCCGCCCGCGCGAAGGCGCCCATCACAAACATGACAAGGCTGCCCGGTCATAATCACAAACCCGACGCGGCCGACCCCGAACCCCTTCGTACGATGCCTTTACGCCAGCGCGCTACATCCGTTGCCACCACCGCCATTGCCGCCACCCTGCTCGCCGGCTGCGCCACCGGCCCGCAAGCCAATCCCGACGATCCGTTCGAGCCCATGAACCGCGCGGTCTTCACCGTCAACGACAAGCTCGACCAGTACGTGGCCGTGCCGGTGGCCAAGGGCTACAAGGCGGTCACGCCGGAGCCGGTGCGCACCGCGGTCACCAATTTCTATTCGAACATCGCGGACATCGGCAACTTTGCCAACAACCTGCTGCAAGGCAAGGGCGTTGAGGCCGCGGAGAGCTTCATGCGGGTCGCGATCAATTCCGTGCTGGGTATCGGCGGACTGATCGACATCGCCACGCCCGCCGGCCTGCAGAAGCATTCGCAGGATTTCGGCCTGACGCTGGGCACGTGGGGCGTGCCGTCGGGACCCTACCTGGTGCTGCCGCTGTTTGGCCCCAGCTCATTCCGCGACGGCGTGGGCCTGTATGTGAATTTCCAGTTCGACCCGACCACTTATGCCGAGCCGGCGGTGCGCAATTCGCTGTTCGGGATGAACGTGGTGGACGTGCGCACCAACCTGCTGGGCGCCACCGACCTGCTGAAGCTGGCGGCGCTGGACAAGTACACCTTTGTGCGCGATGCCTACGTGCAGCGGCGCCGCTACCTGCTGGGAGAGAGCACGTCGCTGCCGGACTACGACGAAAACGACGACAGCGGCGCGGCCGCAGCGCCCGCCGCGGAGGCGCCGGCGGGCACGCCTGCGCCCGCGCAGCCGCAGGCGCCGCGCTGATGCGGGCTCTTAGCCGCCGATCCCCAGCAGCACCACCTCGAAGGTAAGCGTGGCGTTCGGCGGGATCGTGCCCGGCACGCCGCGCGCGCCGTAGGCCGTGGCCGGCGGGCAGGTCAGCTTGGCCTTGCCGCCCACCTGCATCGCCTGCACCCCTTCGGTCCAGCACGGGATCACGCGGTTGAGCGGGAACGAGATCGGCTGGCCGCGCTTGTACGAGCTGTCAAACTCGGTGCCGTCGGCCAGCGTGCCGCGGTAGTGGACCTGCACCGAGTCGGTGGCCTTGGGCGAGGCGCCATTGCCCTTGATCAGGTGCTGGATGGTCATGCCCGACGCCAGCGTCTGCGGCGCCGCCGCGGGTGCGGCAGGGGCGGCCGGGGCGGCCGGGGCCGAGGCAGCCGGGGCGGCCGCGGATGCGGCGCAGGCGAAGGTCAGGGTGCCGAGGAAAAGCGCAAGTGTTTTCATGGGAAACCTGATGGTTAGGTCGTGATTGGGGATGCGGCAGTTTAACCGACACACGGCAACGATATGGCGGCAGCGGCATATAGCGCACAACGCACCCCGGCCATGCGCCTTGTGGCGGGCATGGTGCGGCGCACCCCGCCGCATCCGTTACACGGGGCGTTTTGCCGTCTACGATGGTTCGTGACAGCCCCGCTGCCGCGGGCGCACGGAGATTGCCATGGCACTCACGGATTCACGGGATCTTCCGGTCTCGACCCAGAACGCCCGCTCGGTCGAGCAGTATGAGACCGCCCTGCAACTGCTGAACAGCTACTACGGCAACCCGCTCGCCGCCATTGACACGGCGCTGGCCGCCGACCCCGGCTTCGCCATGGGCCACGCGCTGCGCGCCGCGCTGATGGTCACCTCTGGCGACGGCACCGCCGAGCCCATGCTGCGCCAGAGCGTCGAAGCCGGCGAAGCCCTGCACACCAGCGCCAACGACCGCGAGCGCCGCCATATTGCCGCGGCACGCGCCTGGCTGGACGGCGAGTTCGAGCGCTCGGTCCGGCTCTACGGCGATATCGTGATCGACTATCCACGCGACTTGCTGGCGATCCAGACCGCGCATCTCGAAGACTTCCTGCTGGGGCAGTCATCGATGCTGCGCGACCGCGTGGCGCAGGCGCTGCCGCACTGGGATGCCGGCATGCCGGGCTACGGCTACCTGCTCGGCATGCATGCCTTCGGCCTGGAGGAAACCCAGCTCTACGAGCGCGCCGAGGAAAGCGGCCGGCGCGCGCTGGAGCTCAATCCGCGCGACCCATGGGCCGTGCACGCGGTGGCGCACGTGATGGAGATGCAGGGCCGCCTGGCCGACGGCATCGCCTGGCTGGACGGGCGCCGCGACGACTGGTCCGACGACAATATGCTGGCCGTGCACAACTGGTGGCACCTGGCATTGTTCCAGCTGGAAGACGGCAGGACCGACGAGGTGCTGGCGCTGTACGACCGCTGTATCAAGCGCCCCGCGCCGGCGATCGCGCTGGACCTGGTGGATGCCTCAGCGCTGCTGTGGCGGCTGCACCTGCGCGGCGTGGATGTGGGCCGGCGCTGGCAGCCGGTGGCGGACGACTGGCTGGGCCGCGGCGCGGCCGGCTACTACGCCTTCAACGATGTCCATGCCGTGATGGCCAGCCTGGGCGCGCACCGGCCCGCGGCCGCCGACCAGGTCCGTGCCGCGCTGGAGCGCGCCGCCCTGGGCAACGGCACCAATGCCATGATGTCGCGCGATGTGGGGCTGCCGGTGGCCGATGCCCTGATCGCGTTCGACCAGGGCGATTACACCACTGCCATCGACCTGCTGACGCCGGTGCGCCTGATCGCCCACCGCTTCGGCGGCAGCCATGCGCAGCGCGACGTCATCAGCCTGACCCTGCTCGAGGCGGCGCTGCGCGGCGGCCGCAGCAACCTGGCGATTGCGCTCACGGCCGAACGCGCCGCGCTCAAGCCCATGAGCCCTAGCCTGCACCGGCTGGTGCAGCGCGCAGACTCGTGCCGCGCATAGGTCTCACTGCCACGGTCGGGATCGGCGCCTATACTGCACCTGTCCTGACCGGAGACCACCCATGCCCAGCATCCGCGCCCTGTTCCGCCCCGCCCTCTTTGCCGCCAGCGCCGCGCTGGCGCTGGCCGCAGTGCCGGCCATTGCCCATCACGGCTGGTCCACCTATGACGAGACCAGGCCGCTGACGCTGACCGGCAAGATCGTCGAAAGCCACTACGAGAACCCCCACGCGCATATCCGCATCGACGCCGGCGGCAAGCGCTGGCTGGCCGTGCTGGCACCGGTGTCGCGGATGGAGGCGCGCGGCGCCACCGCCGACAAGGTCGCCGTGGGGCGCGAGGTCACGCTGGTCGGCTATGCCAGCAAGGAAAAGGCCGACGAGCTGCGCGCCGAGCGCATCACCATGGACGGCAAGACCGTCGAGTTGCGCTGAGCCGGCTCGCGCCGCATGTCGGTGCTGTTCGCGCAATGGACGGAATGGGCCGGCGCGCTGGCGCGGCTGCCGTTCCCGATGGCCCTGCGCAGTTCGGCCTGGGCCTATCCCGCAGTGGAGATCGTCCACCTGGCCGGCATGGCGCTGCTGTTCGGCTCCATCTTCGTGGTCGACATGCGCCTGGCCGGACTCGGCCGGCGGCTGCCGGTGAGCCTGCTGTTGCGCCATGCGCTGCCCTTCACCGCCGGCGCCTTCGTCGCGGTCGCGGCCAGCGGCGTGCTGCTGTTCCTGGCCCATGCCGATGAGCTGGCCGTCAATCCTGCATTCCTGGCCAAGCTGTGCCTGATCGCGCTGGCGCTGGCCAATGTGCTGTGGTTCCACCTGGGGCCATATCGCAGCCTGCATGCCGGGCAACGGGGCTGGGACAGCGGCGTCGCGCCGCCAGCCGGCGCGCGGATCAGCGCCATTGTCTCGATGGTGACGTGGTCGCTGGTAATCTGTGCCGGGCGTCTGATTGCCTATGTCTGATCGCGCCGGCCTCATATCGGCGCCGGAGACAGCATCCCCAGCATGGCCACCAGGGCCATCACCAGCGCGGCGGCGCCGGCCTCCAGCAGCAGGCTGCGCCGCAACGCCAGCGCCGCCACCCGATGGTCCCCGGCCTGCACCGCCAACGCCAGCTGCGGGCTCAGGCGGAAGCGGTTCGCGGCAGCCATGCCAAGCATCGCCACGAACAGCGCGAGCTTGGCGGCCAGCAGCCCGCCATAGGACATCGGCGCAACATCGGGCAGCGCCGGGCCCACGATGAACCAGTAGTTGAGCACGCCGGTCAACAGCAGCGTGGCAACAATAATGGTGCCGACGCGGGCGAAGCCGTTCGAGGTGCGGCTCAGCAACGCCACGGCCGCCTGGTCCGATCCCGGCCGCGCCAGGGACAACAGCACGAACGCGGCCAACGCGCCAACCCATGCGCCGGCGGCCAGCAGGTGCGCCACGTCGGCGCTCAGGTGGACATAGCGCAAGGCGCCCTCATGCATCGCGCCGTGGCCGCCCCAGGCCAGCGTGGCCAGTGCAATCCCGCCGAACCCGGCCAGCGCAGCGCAGCGCGCGCCCGGCCGCCTGCGCCAGGACACGCCGGCCAGCACGCAAAGCAGCAGGGCCATCAGGCGCACCGACCAGGCCAAGCCGAAATCCGTGCCCGTGACGATCATCGCGAAGACGTGGCCCTGCAACGAAGCGTAGTCGGACACCCCCGTCATCGCCCGGGCCATCACGACGAGGGCGCCCAGCGAGAGCACGATGCCCGCTACGGCACAGCCCAGCGCAAGTGCCTGGCATCGCATGGCAAAGCGTGAGGCCCGTTCACCCCGATGCAGCGCATAGGTGCAGAACAGCGGCAGCCCGAACAGCAAGGCCAGGTCGACATAGAGCGCCAGGCGCAGCCCGGCGGCCACCCAGTCCGGTTGCGGCAATTACTTCACCGTGAAGGCGATATTGCCGTTGACGGGATGGGTATCGGATGACACCGCCCGCCAGTCCACCCGATAGCTGCCAGCCGGCAGCGGCTGCGCCGGCGTGATCACCATGGCCTTGGGGTCGTCGCTGCCGGAGACTTTCGCGGCCATTTTCATCGGCGCATGACTGGCCATGCCCGGCATGCCGGTCATCACCAGACTGGCGCCGGAAAACTGGGTGACCAGGGTCTCGGAGAACTGCAGTTCGATCTTCTGCGGCGCCGCCACTTCGGCCTTGTCCGCCGGCGTGGACGACACCAGCTTCGGGTGCGCGAAGGCGATGCTGCTGGCCAGCGCGGCGCTGGCGGCAAGCAGGGTCTGGATCAGGGGGCGATTGGCATGCATGGTTATCTCCGCTTGGGGATGATGAAGTTGTGGTGTCAGAACCAGACCCGGACACCGGCGACGAAACGCGTTTCGCCCGCCTTGCCGCCAGAGGTCCGGATCATGTCGGCGGTATTGCCGAAGGCCTGGTAGCGCTCCACGCCGATATACGGCGCAAACTGCCGGCTGAACTCATAGCGCAGCCGCAGCCCCACGGTGCCGTTGGACAAGCCGCTGCCGATGCCCACCTCCGGGTCGTTCTTGCCATAGAGGTTGGCTTCGATGCGTGGTTGCAGGATCAGGCGCTGCGTCAGCAGCAATTCGTATTCGGCGGACAGCCGCAGCGCGGTGCGGCCGCTGGTGCCGACATAGGCAGTGGCATCTACCTCGAACCAGTACGGCGCCAGCCCCTGCACGCCGAAGGCCAGCCAGTTGCGGGCCGGGCGGCCGCTGCCGGCGTCGTTGCGCAGGCCCAGCTGGGTATCCCAGTAGCTGGCCACGGCGTGGCCCCACAGCAGCTCGGTGCGGGCCTCGTGCATCTTGCCCTTCGACGCTTCGCCCTCGGCCTTGAGCACCAGCTTGTCGTAGCTGTTGCCGAACCATGCCTGCATCTCGTAGGCGGCGGCATTGCTGCCGTTGGCGTGGGCCCATTCGAGGCGGTCGACCAGCACCGAGGCGAACAAATGCTCGTCCGCCATCACTAGCTGGCGCTTGTCGCCGAGCGCGTACTTGCCGACGCCCAGCTGGTAGCCGCCGGAATAGGCATGCGGATCGCGGGCGTCGGGCGGCGCGCTGCCGCCCTGCATCTTCATGTCGCCGTGGTCCATGGCGGGGGCGGCCATGCCCTGCATGTCCGGCACCGGCGCGCCGCCACCGTCCATGGTCTGGATCCCGTCCTGCTCCATGCCCTGCATCTGGCCATGGTCCATGCCCTGCATGGCGGCCGGGGCATCGTGCTTGTGCGCATGGCCGGCATGCGGGTCCTGCGCTTGGGCTGCGCCGATTGCGGTCAAGGCCAGCGCCGCGGCCAGTATCGTCTTCGTGTGCCTGTGCATGGAGATTGCGAATTCAGGTTGAGCCATCACGCCACCACCACTTCGCGGAACATGCCCGCATCCATATGCAGCATCAGGTGGCAATGCCAGGCCCAGCGCCCCAGCGCATCGGCGGTGACCAGGAAGCTGATGCGCTGCGCCGGCTGCACGGGGATGGTGTGGCGCCGCGCCTGGAAGCTGCCGTCCGGCGCTTCCAACTCGCTCCACATGCCGTGCAGGTGCATGGGGTGGGTCATCATGGTGTCGTTGTGCAGAATCACGCGCAGCCGTTCGCCGTGCTTGAAGTAGATCGGCGTCGACTTGCCGAACTCGACGCCGTCGAAGGACCAGGTGTAGCGCTCCATATTGCCGGTCAGGTGCAGCTCGACCTCGCGCCCGGGGCCGCGCGCATCCATGGCGCCGCCGATGGTGTGCTGGTCGGCCAGGGTCAGCACGCGCCTGCCGTTGTTGCGCAGGCCGATGCCGGGATCGTCCAGGTTGGTGCGGGCCATGTCGACGCGCATGTCGGTGCCCGGACCGTATTCGGTGCGGGCGTGGCGGGCGGTCTTGCTGGGGACCTTGAGCGGATCGGCGGCGGCCATGGCGTGCTGGCTGTGATCCATGCCGGCGTGGTCCATGCCCTGCATCGGCATCGCGCCGTGCTGCATGCCACCGTGTCCGCCATGCCCGCCGTGGCCTGTCATCGCGCCCATCATGTCGGTCATGGTCAGCCATTCGGCCTGGTCGAGCGCGGGCACCGGCGCCGCCAGCCCTTCCCTGACCGCCAGCGAGCCGCGCGCATAGCCGGTACGGTCCATCGACTGCGCGAACAGGGTGTAGGCGTCGTCGCGCGGCTCGACGATGGCGTCGCAGGTCTCGCCGGGGCCGAAGCGGAATTCGTCGACCGTGACCGGGTCGATATTCTGGCCATCGACCTGCACCACCCGCAGCTTCAGTCCGGGGATGCGCACGTCATAGAAGGTGTTGCCCGAGCCGTTGATAAAGCGCAGCCGCACGGATTCGCCGCGCCGGAACAGCCCGGTCCAGTTGCCGGCCGGGGTGACGCCGTTGGCCAGGTGCGTCAGCGTGGCGCTGGACAGGTCCGCCAGGTCGGTCGGGCTCATCCGCATCTGGTTCCACATGCTGCGCTTGTCCAGCGCCTGCTTCAGCCCGTCGCGCGAGACGTCGCGGAAGAAGTCGACCACCGTCGGCTGGTTGTAGTTGTAGTAGTCGCCCTGGATCTTGAGCTTGGTCAGCACCCGCATCGGGTCTTCGTCGGTCCAGTCCGACAGCAGCACTGTGTGGTCGCGGTCGGCCCGCACGGTTTCCTGCCCAGAGGCCGGATCGATGACGATGCCGCCGTACACCCCGGTCATTTCCTGGAAGCCGGAATGCGAGTGGTACCAGTAGCTGCCGGTCTGCGCGACCTTGAAGCGGTAAGTGAAGGTCTCGCCGGGCGGAATGCCGGCAAAGCTGATGCCCGGCACGCCGTCCATCTCGTACGGCAGGATGATGCCGTGCCAGTGGATCGAGGTGGCCTCGCGCAAGCGGTTGGTCACGCGGATGGTGACCGTGTCGCCCTCGCGCCAGCGCAGCGTCGGGCCGGGCAGCATGCCGTTGATGGTGGTGGCGATGGCCGGCTTGCCGGTAAAGTTGACCAGCGACTCGCCGATCACCAGGTCGAACTCGGTGCCGCGCAGGACCGGCGCCGAGCCGGAGCCGGCCGGGGCAGCCTGCCCGGCGCGCTGGCCCGCATGCTGCGCCCACGCGCTGCCGCCAACGCCGGCAAGGCTGGCCACCACGCCGCCGGCAACCAGCCCTTGCACGAAGCGGCGGCGGGGTAAATCGGGCAGCACAAGGCCGGTACTGGGGTGGCGTCGCATGTCATCAGTCCTGGTTGAAAGCATGCCAAGCGTAGCGAAGGCCACCCTACGCACGTCTGACTGGAACATGACATTCCGGTAATCTTCCGGTCATGTTGGCGCCCGCGTTACCGGCGTAGAGTTGCCGGACCCTGCCCAAAGGGCCGATCGATCAAGGAAAGTGCTGTGAAACTGCTAGTGGTGGAGGACGAGTCCAAGACCGGCGAATACCTGCGCCAGGGGCTGACCGAGGCGGGCTTTGTCGTCGACCTGGTGGCCAACGGGCTGGACGGCCAGCATCTGGCGATGACCGAGCCCTATGACCTGGTCATCCTGGATGTGATGCTGCCGGACGTCGACGGCTGGCGCATCGTGCAGGCGCTGCGCGCCGCGGAGAACGCCGTGCCGGTGCTGTTCCTGACAGCGCGCGACAGCGTGGCCGACCGCGTCAAGGGGCTGGAGCTGGGTGCGGACGACTACCTGGTCAAGCCCTTCGCCTTTTCCGAGCTGCTCGCGCGGGTGCGCACGCTGCTGCGCCGGGGCACGGCACAGATGGCGCTGGACCGCATCCAGGTGGCCGACCTGATGCTGGACCTGGGCCGCCGCCGGGCCACGCGCGCCGGTCGCCGCATCACGCTGACCAGCAAGGAGTTCGCCTTGCTGGAACTGCTGGCACGCCGCCGCGGCGAAGTGCTGCCGCGCTCGCTGATCGCCTCGCAGGTGTGGGACATGAACTTCGACAGCGACAGCAATGTCATCGACGTCGCCATCCGGCGCCTGCGCGCAAAGATCGACGATGAGTTCGAGCCCAAGCTGATCCAGACCGTGCGCGGCATGGGCTATGTGCTGGAAGCCCCCGAGGCAGCGGAGGACGCTGAATGAAGGGCCGGATGTCGCTGACGGCACGGCTCACCATCCTGTTCTCGCTGTCGTCGGCCGCGGTGCTGCTGGGGCTGGGCGTGCTGATCTGGCTGGCGATCGACAATCATTTCGCCGACGAGGACTACGCCGTGCTGGGTGACAACGTGCGGCTGATCCAGAAGATCGCGGCCAAAGGCCCGGCAGCGTCGCTGCCGCAGCGCCTGGGCCCGGTGCTGGAACACCATGCCGGCTTCGTCGCCGAAGTGCGCGCCGCCGACGGCAGGCGCCTGTATGCCACGCAGGACTTCGACTTCGGCATCGCACTGGCTGCAGCCGCGCAACTGCCGGCGCAGCGGCATGCCTTCACCTGGGAACAGGGTGGCCAGACCTACCGCGGCATGCGTGCGCTGGCCCAGGTGGCGCCCGGGCAGCCGGGGCCGCTGCAGGTCGTGGTCGGCATGGACACGGCGCTGCATGCCCACTTCATGCACGCCTTCCGCCAGTCGCTGGCCTTCTACACCGCGCTGGCCGCGCTGGCGAGCGGGCTGCTGGGCTGGTGGGCCGCGCGCCGGGGGCTCTGGCCACTGCGCACCATGGCCTCGCGCGCGCGCGCCGTCACCGCGCACAAGCTGGACGAGCGCATGCCGGTCGATGCCGTGCCGGTGGAAATGGCCGACCTCGCCGCGACGCTCAACGCCATGCTGGAACGCCTGCAGCGCGATTTCGCGCGCCTGTCGGAGTTCTCATCGGACCTGGCGCACGAGCTGCGCACGCCGATCACCAACCTGATGACGCAGACCCAGGTGGTGCTCTCGCAGCCGCGCGATGCGGACAAGTACCGCGACGTGCTGGCGTCCAACGTGGAAGAGCTGCAGCGGCTGTCGCGCATGGTGTCGGACATGCTCTACCTGGCGAAGATGGAGCACGGCATCACCCTGCCGAACGCCGAGCCGATCGAGGTCGCTGATGAGGTGGCTGCGCTGTTCGATTTCTACGATGCGTTGGCCGAGGACAAGGGCGTGCGAATGGCCGTGCGCGGCAGTGGCCGCATCACCGGTGACCGGCTGATGCTGCGGCGGGCGTTGAGCAACCTGCTGTCGAATGCGCTGCGGCATACGCCGGCGGGCAAGGGCATTGTGGTGGAGATTTTGCGCTCGGCCGAAGGGGTGACGGTGGTCGTCGAGAACGAAGGCGACACCATCCGGCCGGAATTGCTGCCATCGCTGTTCGACCGGTTCTTCCGTGCCGACAAGTCGCGAGCGCGGCCCGAGTCCGATGGTGCAGGGCTGGGGCTGGCGATTACGCAGGCGATTGTGGCTGCGCATGGCGGGGGAATCGGGGTGGAGTCGGAGGGGGGAAGGACGCGCTTTGTCTTGACGTTCAGGGGATAGGCCGGGCTGCGTGTCTGTCGCTGCACCCGCACCTGTGCCGGCGAGAGAGCGCTCCGCGTTGTCGCGAAGCCGTACCCGCTGCCAACCCCAAAAAAAGCCGCCCACGCCAGTTACGGCCATTGGGGGAGCTGGCGTGGGCGCGAAAACCACCGGATGCGGCTCCAGCGGCGATCCGATGCTACGCAAATCCGCCTGTGACGACTGCCAACAATTGTGTCGGCGGCCGCAACACGCCTAGCGGCAATTTCCGTGCCGCTCAGGCCACAGGCAATTCGATGCGGAACACCGCCCCCGCGCCAGCCGCACTGCGCACGCTGGCCTTGCCGCCATGCCGCTCGGCCACGGCCCGCACCAGCACCAGCCCCAGGCCCGCGCCTTCCGGCGCGCCCTGCTGTCCCTCATGCAGGCGCGCGAACGGTTCGAACAATCGAGCCTGGTCGGCCTCGGCAATCCCCGGCCCGTGGTCCTGCACTGCAACGACAAAGCTGCCCGGCTCACGCGTGAGCGAGACCGTCACGGTCTCCCCTTGCGGGCTGAACTTGATCGCATTGCTGACCAGGTTGGCGATGGCGCGTGCCAGCAGCGTCGGTTCACCCTGCAGCACCGCGGGGTCGTCAGGCAGGTCGATCTGCAGCGTCACGTCGCGGGCCTTGGCCAGTGCCCAGAGCTGGTCCGTCGCATCCAGCACCAGGCCACCCAGTTCCACTTCCATGAACGCCAGGGTCTTCGACTCCGCGCGCGCGACGCTGATGAAGTCGTCGGCCAGCGTCATCGTGCGGCGTGCATGCGCGGCGATACGGGCCAGCACGCTGCTGTCCGTGGCGACATCGCCGGTGGCTGCGCCATCGCGCCGCGCGCGGCGCTCATGCAGCTCGATCAAGGCCAGGATCGAGGCCTGCGGCGAGCGCATGTCGTGCGACAGGAAGCGCAGCATCTGCTCGCGCTGGCGCTCGGCAATGCGGATCGCAGTGATGTCGATCACGCTGACGATCAGGCCGGCCACGGCGCCGGCCTCGGCATGCAGCGGCGCACCATGCAGCAGGTAGCGGCGGTCGCCGCGCCCGGCCACCTCGATGCCGCCGTCGGGGACCGGGGCCGGGGCGATGCGGGCGCCGGCGTGGCGGTCGTGCAGCGCCTGCCAGTACGCCAGGGCCGGTGCCGGCGCGGGAAAGAGCGCCTCGATCAGCGCGTGGATGGCCGGCCGCGGCGGCCCGGCCTCGCCCGGCGCGCGCGCGGGCTCGCCGTCCAGCACGGCGGGCGCCAGCGCCACGCAGCGCCGGTTGGCCAACATCACGCCGCCATCCAGGTCGCAGATCGCGGTGGCATCGGGCAGACTTTCCAGGCCATCGGACAGGAAGCGGCGCGTGCCGCGCAGCTGCGCGCTCATGCCGTAGACGGCGCGCATGCGGCTGTCGAGCGTGGCGCCGGTATGGCGCGGCGCGGCAATCAGGCCGGGCTCGCGTTCCAGCCGCGCCAGTTCGTCGGTAAGGAAGCGCAGGGCCGCCTCCTGGCGCAGCCAGCTCCACAGCGGGTAGAACAGCACGCAGCCCAGCGCCGCGGCGGCGGGCGCGAACCACAGCCGCGCCAGCGCCAGCAGCAACAGCGAGCCGCCCAGCAGGGCGGCCAGCAGCAGCCCGGTGGCCACCAGCGCGCCGCGCGGGGGCAGGCGCAGCGCGGCCAGTGCGGCCAGCAGCACCGCCAGCAGCGTGCCGCCGACCTGCCACGCGCGCGGCACCGCCACGATGGCGTCGCCGTCGGCCAGCGCCTGCACGGTATTGGCCAGGATCTCCACCCCGCTCATGCCGCGGCCATCGCGCGACACCGGCGTCGGCAGCACGTCGCCCATGCCGGTGGCCAGCGCGCCGATCAGCACGGCCTTGCCGGCGAAGATGGCGGGATTGGAGCGGCCGTCCAGCACGTCGCTCGCCGACACGCGGGCAAAGGTGCCGGGCGGGCCGGCATACGGGATGCGCAGGCGGCCGCTGCGCTCCCAGCCGTTGGCCTCGGTGATCCGGGCCGGCTCCTGGCGCGCGATGCCGGGCGGCTCTCCGGCGTGCCCGAACGCCGCCATCACCGCGGCCAGGTGCGGCACGCCGGCGGCGGCCACCGGATGAGGCCCCTCGCTCAGATAGACCTGGCGCGCCACGCCATCGGTGTCGACCACCATGTTGATATGGCCCACCGCGGCGCCCAGCCCGGCCAGCGGGTAGCGCACCAGCATGCCGGCGGGGCCGGATTCGGCCACCACCGGCAGCACCACGTTGCCGGCCTGGGCCAGGCTGCGGGCCAGCACGGCGTCGTCTTGCGGATAGCGGGTGTCGCGCTCGGACAGGATCACGTCCACGCCGATCACGCGCGGCCGGCCGGCGGCGATGCGCTCGACCAGTTGCGCCAGCACCGCGCGGCGCCAAGGCCAGCGGCCGATGGCGGTGATGCTGGCGTCATCGATGCCGACAATGACGATGTCGTCGCGGGCCGGATGGTGCTGCGCGCTGATGGCGATATCGTAGGCGGCCAGGTCGGCGCGCTCGGTCCAGCCATGGCGCGCGGCCAGCACCACCAGCGCCAGCACGGCCGCAAGCAGCAGGCACCATTCGATCCGCGTGCGCCGCCCGAAAGCCCGCCCGCCTGCCCGCGTAGGCGCGGCCGGTGGCGAGCCTGGCGCGTCAGTTGAGCCGGACGCGGCCACCACCGTCCGGCCGGTCGCCCGACCCGATCGCGCCGCCCTGCGAGTCGCGCAGGAAGGCAGAGACCTCGATGCGCTGCGGCGCGGAGAACGCCGCCGGGTCAGGCGTCACCCCCGGCGCCGCACGTGCCACGCGGATGAAATAGACGCCGGGCGCGGGGCGCGGCAGGTCAATGGTGTTGGTGGTGGTGTGCTCGTCGGCCAGCAGCGTGGCAAAGCCGGCATCGGCCGACACCTGAACCCGGTAGCCCGCGCCGGCACCACTGCCCTCGGGCCAGCCGATATGCAGCGCGCCGCCGTCGTCCTGCAGGGTCGGCACGGGCGGCTTGGGCTCGACGCTGAACGGGACCGCATCCGACCACGGGCCCGGCCGGCTCGCCGCATCGACGCTGCGCACGCGCCACCACCAGCGGCCCGGCACCAGCGCTTGCGCGGCGGCGGGCCCGGAGGCCGCCTGCACCACGGCATCGCGCGTAAAGGCGGGATCGGCGGCCAGCGCCAGTTCGTAGCGCGCAGCACTCGGCACGGTGGCCCATTCGAAGGCGACGGCGTCGGCATAGCGCACCGCATCCGCGGCAGGCTGCCGCGTGAACGGCGCCGGCGGGTTCAGCCGCACCGCCACCGGCGCCTGCGCGCCGTGCCCGGTCAGCTGGTGCTTGTCGATGGCGCTGACGCTCAGGTACAGCGTGCCCTCGGGCAGCCCGTCTACACGGGCGGTCGTGGCCTTGGCGCCACTGACGATGCCGGTCCAGGCCAGTTCGCTCAGCGCCGCATCGCGCGCCACCAGCACGCGGTAGGCGGTGGCGCCCGGCACCGGCTGCCAGGCGGCCTCGAAGGACGGGCCCAGCACGGTATCGGCCGGGGGCAGCAGGGCCGGCGCCGGCAGCAGCGCCACCGGCTGCGACAGCTTGCCGCCGGCCGACACGCCGATGCCATAGCCGGCACCGACCGAAGCCGCCGCGGTCATGGCGCGCTCCGCTGCCGGCCGGGCGCGGGCGCCCCGCGCCGCGCTGACGCCGACGCGCCCTTCCAGCACCTCGCTGCGGCTTCCCGCGGTGTCGGCCGAGACCCGGTAGCGGGTGCCGCGCACGCCGGTCACCATCATCGGCGTATGCAGCTCGAAGCGGCCGACGCCGCCGCCCGTGGGCGCCACGCGCGTATCGGCGGTGCCCTTGTCGATGCGGATCACGGTGTCGGTCAGGCCGCTGCGCGCGAACGTGCGCAGCCGGCTGACCGAGAGCCTGGTGGTCGGCGGCACCGTGACGCGGCTGCGGTCCGGCAGCTCCAGCGTGACCGAGCCGCCCGCGGGGGTCTCGATGCGCGCGGCTTCGTCCAGCGTCATGCCGGCCTGCACCGGCCGGCCATTGGCGCGGACCTCGCCGGCCACATAGACCACGCGCGCCGAGGCGGCCTGTTCGGGAATCTGGCTGAGCGGGATGCGCAGGCGCGAGCCGGGCACCAGCCGGTACGGATCGGCCACGCCGTTCAGGCGCTGCAGCGTGCGCCACCCCTGCTCGGACGCCATGTAGCGCGAGGCCAGGCCGATCAGCGTATCGCCCGGCTCCACCAGGTAGATAAAATCGG